>JBBROQ010000016.1:0-27594 GCA_038229115.1 Planctomycetota bacterium
AAAGCGCTGTGCGGAACTTTTAGCGCTACCGCCGGGCGACGTCGGCCCGGAACGTCGCGGTTATCGCGCGGGCGATCTGCCGGTGCTGTTGGCGTTCGGGATGGCGGCCGGATTTCAGGCCGTAACGGTGCTGGCGTTGTATCTGCAAAGCACGCCGGCGCGCGATCAGTATGCGCATCCAGAATGGTTATGGGCGTTGGTGCCGCTGCTACTGTTGGGCCAAGCGCGATTATGGTTGGCGACGTGGCGCGGCCAAATGCACGACGATCCGATTGTTTATTGTGCGCGCGATCCGGGCGGTTGGGCACTGGTCGCGTTGGCACTGATCACGGTGCTGGCCGCGGCGGGCATGCGCTGAACGCACGCCCGCCGCGGCAGCCTTTTCGTCTCAGCCAATCTGCTTACGGATGCGGTCGTCGAGGGCCGTCTGATCGATCACGAACGACGCCAGCGCGGCCAAGTTCAACACCGTGTCGATCGCCAATTCGCCGGCCGCGATCTTTGCCGCCCAAGTCGCATGCTTCGGAATCTTGCCGTCGTCCGACAGGGTTTTGAGTTCGGCCGCCGACAAGCGCGGGAACAAATCGCCAACGCCATGTTTGTGCGCGCGGTCGATCAGCTCTTCGGCGGTGGTCGCCGGATGCGCGGCAAAATCAGCCGCAAACGCGCGTTCGGCTGGGCCGATGTCCCACAGCGTGTGCAGGCGGATGGCCTTGATGTCGACGCCGGGCAAGACGCTGATCGGGTAATCTTTGGCCACGCAGTTGATCCACTTGCCGTCGAGCGTTTTCACCGCTTCGGCCGCGACCGGCGTCGGCATGGTAAACACATCGATGCCGCCCAGGTCGGCCAACTGCTGCGCATTGCGCAAACTGGCGGCGATGTGGCGCGTGCCGCGGTTCAGGGCCGTGACCGCGCGTTGGCTGGCGAGCATCGACTTCTCGCCGACCAGTTTGCCGTCGCCCAGTTTGTTGTCGGTCATGTACGCGTTCAGGCGGCCCAGGAACACATTCACATAGGCCGGCGCGGCGATGGCGGTGGCCAGATAGTTGTGCCGCGCACCGAAACCCAGGGTGAAATTCACCGGAATTTTCGCTTCGCCCAAGGCCTTCGCCGCTAACAGACCGGCGGCGGTAAACGGCAACTTAACGATGAAATGTTCCGGGCAGATCGCGAAGAAGCGCTTGCCGTAAGCGATCGAGCGCTCGGCATCGTGGGCCAAGTCGGTGTGCAGTTCGACCGACACTTTGCCGCCAAAACGCTGCGCCAAACGCAGCCCGTGGTGCGCATTCAAAATGAACGCGATTTCGATTACGCGCGACTGCGGATCCAGATCCGACAGCGCCGCCGCAGTTTCTTTCACCAACGCGTCATAGATGCCCTTTTGCACTTCTTTGTTGAGCAGCGTGTTGTTGGTGGTCAACGCGGTGAACTCGGCATTCCACAACGGCGCTGCCGCATCCAGGTCGCCAGTGTCCAACCACAGTTCACTGCCGACCGCGCGCAATCCGGCCCAAAACGGGCTGGCGGCCGGCGTTGGCCGCGGCGCTTTTAGGTCGATCCCCTTCGCAGCGATGGCAGCAATGCGGGCGGCGAGGGCAGGACTGGGTAAGGCGCTAGGCATGGAAAAACTCCGCTGAGGTGGGTGTGCGAACGAAGGGGATTGGAGGAAGGCTACCTCAGTGGCGAGGATTTGGCACCAAGCGTGCGTTAAGCCCGCAGGAGAAATCCATGAGCACCTTCGCCTGCGAGTCTGAAGGCATCTTTCGCATCACCGCCAATGGCACGCGCACCCGCCTGTGCCCGCCGATCGCCGTGGTTGGCTCGGAAGCCGATCCCGAACGGCCGCTGGGCCGCCTCGTGCATCTGTGCTGGGCCACCCACGCCGACGCCACCTGGCACGAAATGAAACTGCCATCATCCGTGGTCGCCCGCGCGGCCCTTCTGGAAGGCGTGCTCGCCACCACCAGTTGGTTCCCCGAAGACGACGCCTGGCACGACTTTATTTGCTCGATCGCCATCGATCACCTTACCGATGATGGTGCGGCCGCGTTTGATGACATGGCGTTGGCTGCGGCGGGGTAAATCACCACCGACTTATTCGCGGCACCGGGATTGGCCGCGAGCCGATCATTGGCGCATTCGGCTCACGGTCGCGAGCGCGAGCGCTCGTTGATCCTCCCCCGCATATCCGGGCGTCCGGAAAAGCGGGGGGAGGATCACTCAAAAGCTCTCGGCAGAGGAAGCGCAGCCGCGAGCAAGATTATAAATCCGTAGTCGTTCACGTTGGTCTCTTCTTCAGGCTACAGCGGCGACATCCGACTTGGCCTGGGCCCATGATCGCTGGGCGTCCAGGAGTTGCCGCTCGATTTCGATCATGGCGAACTGGTCTGCTTCCCGCTGCCGCTTGAGCTTCGGTACGTACTGCTGGAGGCCGAGGGCAAGACTTCGCCGCCTCGCCTGATACTTGGCAGTGATCTCGGCCATAATGGCCGCGGCATAGCGACCGCGTACCAGCGTGAAGTCGCGACTGCACTCTTGCCGCCAGCCCATGAGCGTACGGGTCAACGCCTCGCCGAATTGTGGAATATTTAAGATCCGTTTCTTGCGCACGTCAGCGGCGGCCTGGATGCCATAGGCGATCAGAGTAGTGCGCCGAGCATCACCAATTCCCGGAATCACGGCCTTTGCGACGGTGAATTGAGCAAGAAAGGCATCGAGCTGCCGCTCCTGGTCCTTGGCGTGCACCTGAGCGACCTCCTTTGCCTGTTCAGCCGCGACATTTTTGTACGCCTGAACATCGGCCATGGCAGTGCGCCATAGGGTCTCCACGCCACGCGGAACGTTTTCCACCCACGAGCGCTCTAAAGTATTCAGGACCTGTGTCGCCTCCTGGATTGTGGCGAGGCGTGTTTTGTGGACCTCCGCGAGATGCCCACGACTGCCCCAATGAATGAAGTTGACCACCATTAAGACAGCGACGATCCATCCGAATCCATCAGCATGCCGGAACGCTTCGCAGGTGGCGATGGATATCAGGAGAAGCGCAACGACGCGGAATTGGTGCCAAAGTTGGGCGCCGCGCACCCCTGACGGGAGAGAATGGGGTGGCGGAAGTGCTGATGGTCGAGCTGGCATATGCCGTTTTTCCGGCGAAGGCATGGCGGTGATTTCTGCGATAATCTGGTCGACGTTGATGAGCAGCTCACCATCACGATTGATGATTAAGGTCGGGAAGAGTGAGGCACCAGTCTCCTGCTCAATGACGCACCAGGGGCAAGTTGAGCGGCCCGTAGCGAAGTGGTGACCGGCGTTGGCCGGACAGACCCGGAGCGACTTCTGTAGGTCATCCAGGGCTTGCCGCCACGTCCCGGCCGCGGGACGTTGACCATGGACCGCCGCATCGCTGAAGGCTTGCTCGAACAGCTCGCGCAGCGCGGCTGTGAGATCCTGGAGCTGGATGATATGCGGGGGCGGCGCCACCCCCTTCCTGGCCGCATCACGGCCGTAGGGGAAGCGCACTTCCCGGATCCACTGACCGGGGTTCAGCTCCTCGTTGCCCAGTGGCCGTCCAGCGAAGGGGTGCCGGCCGAGGAAGATGAGCTGAAAGATCAGGACCCCCAGGCTGAAGCTGTCGTGGTGCGTGGTCCGGTCGATCGCGGTGAAGGTCGCTTCATGGAGCTCCGGCGGAGTGTAGAGCGGCTTGGCCACTTCGCAGCGGAACACAGTGCCGTCATCGTGCACCTGAAGCGAATCGATGTCGACTACGATGACGGTGGCGTCCTGCGGGCTGACCAGGAAGCCGCCATCGTTGAGGTCGCCAATGATGTAGCCGTGGGCATGGAGAGTCTCAACCGCAGCTGCCACATTGCGGGCCACGGCGATAAGGAACCGCCAATCAGCCAGGGGGAATTTCACGCGACGGAGCGACGTCGCGAGCAAAGATAGGACGTCATAGCGCCCGGCGACCAGGGGCATCAGGAAACCCATGATTCGCCCACGCTCGTCCACCAGGGTTGAGCTTGGCCAGGCGGTGACCATAGCGAGTTTGGTAGGCGGCAGTTGCCGAGTTAGCGCCCGGAGCTTTGCGGCTTTGGTTTCCAATGCCGGTTCGTGGTAGATTTTGGCCACCAGCAATGGCTTGTCTTCGACACGGTAGACCACGCCCTCGCCGCCGGCAGAGATGCGTTCGCCAAGCGCCACCAGTGCGCCCTGAGAATCACGCAGACGTGTGAGTGTTGCCGCCATTAGCTGCGGCTGGCCATGACCAGGGTCTTGTCGTCAGTGGTGCGATCGTTGACCATCACGGAATCGAGGAAGTCTGCGAGCGCCCGGTTGAGTGAATCATCCTCACCTGGTGGCGCGTTGCGGACGGCGGGCAAAAGCGCATCGAAAAACGGCGCATGCGCGGTGTGGGAGGCGTAGTGGAGGGCTAGGGCTTGGACCCCATCGGTCATGACCGCGATGTCCTGGATGACCCCGGTGATAATCCGGACTTCGGTGGCCGTGATCGCGTCCGCATCACAGGCGAAGTTGGTCGACGATGCATATTCCCCGTTTTGCGGCCAGAGAGCGATCTCATACCGGTCGTCGACGCGAACGACCTGGACCCCATCGCCGACTTGGATGCAGGCGACTACTTGGGGCGTGGCAATCGCCAGCAACGCGGTGGCGGCCATCTCCCGAGCAGGAAGCCCAACGGCGTTAGCCTGCATCTGGACACAGGAAACTACCTCGGCAATCCAGGCACGCGCATCCTCACTGGTGATGTCGGCGACCCGTAATCCGCTGTTCAGGGCCTGCTGCACGCATGTGAGCAGGGTCTCCGTTACCAGATAGGCGCCACGGTCTGCGGCCGAAGCCGATCCTGCGCCATCGGCGACGGCGATAACCAGCGCTTCGGGCTCGCTTGAACCATGCTGGATCTGAACCACGCCGCGATCCTGACAGGGCAAGCCAAGGTCCCTATGGGCGGTGCCAATGGCGCTTGCCCACACATAGCGCCAGCTCATCCGGTGGTGGCCCATCCCGTCGGCCCGGTGGGATTTTCGAGTTTCAATTCGGTGCCTACCTGAGACTGGCTGACTTTCTTCATTGAGGCGCTGAGCCAAAGGAACAGGGAGCGGAAGTTGAGACCCTTGAGCTGGACTGGCTCGCGGACGGCAATCTGGCGAAGGATGTCGAAATTTGCTCCCTCGACGCCGATAGCGAAAAACGTCGCCCGCTTCTGCTCCTCAGCTTGGCGAACGGCTATGGCGGCCGCCTGCCAGGCATCAGTCGGGCCACCATCGGTGATGAGGAAGACCCAGGGACGATGATAGTGGATGCCGCTCGCCTTGTAGGCGTTCTTGCGTTGTTCGATCATGTCCAGACCCCGCAGGACGGCTCCGCCCATCGGGGTGTCGCCATCGGCGGGCAGAAGCGGCGGTGTGAACTGGTCGGCGGTGGCAAAGTCCTGGAGGATCTGGATGGGGCCAAAACCGATAACGCCGACGTCAACACTAATTCGAGCCTTAGAGTCAGCCATGAGGTCTTCGCGAAAGAACCGGACCCCCTCATTGAGCTGGCGTATTGGCTCGCCGCGCATCGAACTGCTGGTATCGACCAGCAGTAAACAAGCGACCCGATCAGACGGGTTCTCAGCGAAGATGGAGGCGACGTCGGCGCTGATGATGAATGGCTTCTGGTCCTGTTCCATATGGTCCTATCGGGCTTAGTGTTGAATCGGTTGATATCAGGATAATTCTCGGATGGCGCATCGCAAACTGCGATCAATAATCCATAGTTGCGAAACAATGTATAATTAGAGCCCGTCCCGAGATCGGAAAGTCACGGTAAATATTGTCTGCCAACGCAGCGTAAATAATGGATATCCGCAAATGGAATATGTGCTGCCCATCGTTTGGTTTCCCAATATCAGGCCGTAAGCGGTCTGCCATTCGCCTGGAAAAAACCGCACCCACGGCGATTGCCGTGGGTGCGGTGCATTCAACGAATCAGCGTCGACTCAATACACAGCGCCGGCGATCGGCGCGTCATCATCCTTCAGATCGGTGATCATCGCTTCGACCGTCAGCATTAAGCCGGCGATCGAGGCAGCGTTCTGCAGCGCAACGCGGGTCACCTTCGCGGGGTCGACGACGCCGGCTTTGACCAGGTCTTCGTACGCGCCGGTGCGGGCGTTGTAGCCGTAGTTGGCGTTCTTATTGGCCAGGATTTCGGCGACGATCACGGCGCCGTTCTGACCGGCATTTTCGGCGATCTGCTTAGCTGGGGCTTCGACCGCGCGCAGCACGATTTCGGCGCCGAGCTTCTGGTCATGTTCCAGATTCTTGGCGGCTTCTTCGATCGCCTTTTTGGCGCGCAGCAAGGCCACGCCGCCACCGGCGACGATGCCTTCTTCGACGGCTGCACGGGTCGCGTGCAGGGCGTCTTCGATGCGAGCTTTCTTTTCTTTCATCTCGGGTTCGGTCGCGGCGCCGACATTGATCACCGCCACGCCACCGGACAGCTTGGCCAGGCGTTCCTGGAGCTTTTCTTTGTCGTAGTCGCTGGTGGTGGTTTCGACCTGCGCTTTGATCTGATTGATGCGCGCCGTGATTTCCGACTTGGTGCCAGCACCTTCGATGATGGTGGTGTTCTCTTTGTCGATGGTCACCAGTTTCGCGGTGCCCAGCGCATCGAGGCCGATCGATTCGAGCTTCTCGCCAAGGTCTTCGGCAATGAAGCGCGCGCCGGTCAGCACCGCGATGTCTTGCAGCATAGCTTTGCGACGATCGCCAAAGCCAGGGGCCTTCACCGCGCAAACATTCAGGATGCCGCGCAGTTTGTTCACCACCAACGCAGCCAAGGCCTCGCCTTCGACTTCTTCGGCGATTACCAACAGTGGCTTGCCAGCCTGAGCGACTTTTTCCAACAGGGGCAGGAATTCGCGCAGGTTCGAAATCTTCTTTTCGTAGACCAGGATCGAGGGCTTCTCGAGATTCACTTCCTGGTTCTCGGCGCCGGCGGCAAAATAGGGGCTGATGTAGCCCTTGTCGAATTGCATGCCTTCAACCAAGTCGAGCTTGGTTTCGGTGCTCTTGGCTTCTTCGACGGTGATGACGCCGTCTTTGCCGACCTTGTCCATCGCTTCGGCGATCAGCTTGCCAATGGCCTCATCGGAATTGGCGCTGATGGTCGCGACCTGCACATACTCGGCGGTGCCCTTGACCTTGGTCGAGAGCTTGGCGACCGCTTCGACCGCGGCGGCGACGGCGATGTCGATGCCTTTTTTCACTTCGGTCGGATTGGCGCCGCTGGCGGTGACTTTGAGACCTTCACGGAAGATTGCTTCGGTCAGCACGGTGGCGGTGGTGGTGCCGTCGCCGGCGACTTTCGAGGACTTCTCGGCGACTTCTTTCACCATCTGCGCGCCCATGTTTTGGAAGGGATCTTTGACTTCCACTTCTTTGGCCACGGTCACGCCGTCCTTGGTCACGTTCGGCGAACCGAACGACTTTTCGATCACCACCACTTTACCTGTGGGGCCCATCGTGACTTTGACCGCGTCATTAAGCGTCTGAATGCCGAGGAGAATCTTGCGGCGCGCATCTTCGCCGAAGAGGAGCTGTTTAGCCATGTGAGTTATGCTTTCGTTGAATGTGTTTGTTTAGAAGGAGTGTTGATTGTCGCGAGGGGGGGAGGCCGGAGGCCGTTGTTGGGGGGCCGTAGCCCCCCAAACAAACTGGGCCTAGCCCAGTTTGGCTAACAAATCCGACTCACGCAGAATGATCACCTCGACGCCGTCGACCGTGAGTTCCGTACCGCTGTATTTGCCAAACAGAATGATGTCGCCAGCCGCCACATCGGGCTTCGAGCGCGAGCCATCATCAAGCAGCTTGCCCGGCCCGACCGCCAGAACTTTGCCCTGCTGCGGCTTCTCTTTCGCATTCTCCGGCAGGAACAAACCGCCGGCGGTCTTTTCCTCGGGCTGCGTGCGAGTGACGACAATCCGGTCGTCGAGCGGTTTGATCACAGTCTTGCTGAGGTTCTTGGCAGCGCTGGCCATGGTTGATTCCTTACGTTGAAGTTTGTTGGTTTGGTTCGTTATTAAAAAGAAAGAAGTCTGTTCGTCATCGCGAAGGGGGCAGCGCAGAGCGCGTTCACGGGGGGCCGAAGCCCCGCGTAGCACTCCGCTCAGGAGTGCGTGTTAAAAATCACCCATCCCGCCCATGCCACCCATCCCGCCCATGCCACCCATCCCGCCACCCATCCCGCCGCCTTCGTCATCGCCGCCGCCGCCTTGGCCGCCCTTCTTCTTGGGCTCCTTGATCTCGGCGATCATGGCTTCGGTGTTCAGCAGCAACGTCGCGACCGACGCGGCATTGGTCAGCGCGCTCTTCGAAACTTTAACCGGATCGATTACGCCGCTTTTGACCAAGTCTTCAAAGACGTCGGTCTTGGCGTTGTAGCCGATGTTGCCTTTTTCTTTGCGCACGCGGTTGGCGATGACTTCGCCTTCTTTACCCGCATTTTCGGCGATGGTGATGGTCGGCAGCGCCAAGGCGCGCTTGATGATGTCGGCGCCGATTTTAGCGTCGCCGTCCAGGCCCAGTTTGTCGATACTGTCAGCAGCGCGCAGATAAGCGGTACCGCCACCGGCAACGATGCCTTCTTCGACCGCGGCGCGGGTTGCGTGCAGCGCGTCATCAACGCGGTCTTTGCGTTCTTTCATTTCGGCTTCGGTAGCCGCGCCGACTTTGATCACGGCCACGCCGCCGGCGAGTTTCGCCAGACGTTCCTGCAGTTTCTCACGGTCGTAATCGCTTTTGATATTTTCGATCTCTTTGCGGATCGACTTGATGCGCGCCTGCACATCGGCGCGTTTGCCGGCGCCTTGAATAACGGTGGTGTTTTCTTTTTCGACCTTCACCGATTTGGCGGTGCCGAGGTCAGACAGTTCCACATTCTTCAGATCAATACCCAGATCTTCGAACAAGGCTTTGCCGCCGGTGAGGGTGGCAATGTCGTCGAGCATCGCTTTGCGACGATCGCCGTAGCCCGGCGCTTTGACCGCGCAGCATTTTAGCACTTTGCGCATATTGTTGACCACCATGGTGGCCAGTGCTTCGCCTTCGACATCTTCGGCGATAATCAGCAGCGAACGGCCAGCTTTGGCGACTTTTTCCAACAGCGGCACCAGTTCTTGCACGGCGCTGATCTTTTTCTCGTGAATCAGAATGTACGGATTTTCGAGTTCGGCGGTGAGGTGATCGGAATCGGTGATGAAGTTTGGCGAAACATAACCGCGATCGAACTGCATACCTTCGACCACATCGACTTCGTCTTTGATACCTTTGCCTTCTTCGACGGTGATGACGCCGTCTTCGCCGACCTTCTGCATCGCGTCGGCAATCTGCTTACCGATTTCGGCTTCATTGTTGGCGCTGATCGCACCAACCTGCGCGATGGCTTTGAAGTCGCCTTTGACCTTGGTCGCCTGTTTATCCAGGTTGGCGATCACAGCGGCGACGGCCGCGTCGATGCCGCGCTTAAGTTCGAGCGGGCTGACGCCGGCGGTGACCGCTTTCAGGCCCTGGGCGAAGATCGCTTCGGCGAGGACGGTGGCGGTGGTGGTGCCGTCGCCGGCGACGCTGCCGGTCTTGCTGGCGACTTCGCGCACCATGCGCGCGCCCATGTTTTCAAAGGCACAGCGGAATTCGATCTGCTCGGCAACACTCACGCCGTCCTTGGTGACGGTGGGCGTGCCCCAGCTTTTGTTGATGACCACGTTCCGGCCTGAGGGGCCGAGGGTGCACTTCACCGCGCGGGCGAGTTTGGCGACGCCGCTGCTAATGCGGTCGCGGACTTCTTCGTTGAAGACGATCTTTTTGGCTGCCATGGGGAATGCTCCTGAAAGCGTTGGATGGACGTTGGTTTGGTCAGTTAGCGTTGCGCGCGCCGGCACATGCACGGGTTGTGCCATTGGCAGACGCGGGATTTTTGCGGGTTTCGCGGCGCGAAATCCGCAGAGATGCGGTGGTCATCATGTCAGAACGGCGCAAAGCGCTCACGGCTTCTTCACGGGTGTCTTGGGCGGCACCGGCGGTTTCTCGGGCGTCGCCGAAGCTGGCGATTTTGTCGGTGTGGACGCGGGCTTCGCGGTGTCGCCGGGCGCAGCTTTTGGTTCGGCCTGCGCCGCGGGCGCCGGTTCAGGCGCAGCGTCTTCCTTAGCTTTCTTCGCGTAGTCGGGGCTGCGGTTGTAGTCGGTTTCCCAGAAGCCGCTGCCTTTGAACAGCACCGCGCTGCCGCCGCTGAGGATGCGCGTGACTTTGGCTTTCTTGCACTGCGGACACTTCTTCAGCGCGTCTTCCTTGATCGATTGATAGGTCTCGACGATGCCGCAGGTCGGGCAGGCGTAGGCGTAGGTGGGCATGGATGGGCGTTGAGCTTTGGGCGAAGTGACGTGTCGGTCTGCGACAAAGCGTCGGCAATGCCAAAGCTCGAAAAAGCCCAGTCGCGGTGCGGTTGCGTACCCCCGTTCGGGTTCTAGGGTGCGCCCCCGCATGGATGAACTGTCGCCACTTCGCATGGGTTTTCTGCGCATTCACGTGCGCCTGCCGCGTGGCCAAACGTTCACGCCGGGCGATATCGCCGGCGCCAGCGGCGTGCCGTTAGATCAGCTTGGCCCGATCACGGTCGACGGTGGCGAAGCCCTGGTCGATGTCATGTATGATTCCGGCCGCACGGCGCGCTCGGCGTTAGAAATAATCGGCCCGACGCGCTTAATGGATGTGCAATGGTGCTGGCTGAAATTGAATGTCGGGCGCAATCATGGTCTGACCATTGGCCAATTGCGGCGTCTGTTGGAAGCGGCCGATGCGCATCCGCTGGGCAAGATTTCGATCAACAATACGCACAGTTTGGTTGGTCTACAGGATTTCAAATTGCCGGGTGTTTTGGAGCGCATGGGCGCACTTCGCGTCAATGGCTACGCCGCAAAACCTGAGGCGCTGCCGTTGGGCAAAGGTCCGGGTCCGGCGATCTTCATTCCGGATCGCAGCGATGAGGCCCCGCGTCCGGCGCGTCGGCGTCCTGACGGCGATCGTCCGCGCTAGGCGCGCGACCAATCATTATGGATTTTCTCGGCATGACCGGCGACGAGCTGCGCGCGTGGGCGCAGTCTATCGGTTTACCGGCATTTCGCGGCGAACAAATTCGCGACGGTATTTATCACGGTGCGACGCGATTTGCTGAGGTCAAAGGCTTAGCGAAAGATCTCGCCGAGCGCCTGGACGCGACCGCGCCGTTGCTGCCCGCGGTAGAGGAACGCCGCCAGGAAAGTCGCGACGGCACGGTCAAATCGCTGTTGAAACTGCATGACGGCAAATTGATCGAATGCGTGTCGATTCCGACCAGCGATCGCCATACCATTTGCGTATCCAGCCAAGTCGGTTGCGCGGTTGGCTGTACTTTTTGCGCGTCGGGATTGAACGGCGTCGAACGTGATCTGACAGCGGGCGAGATTGTTTATCAGATCCTACATCATCATCGCCGTCGCCCGGTGACGAATGTGGTGTTCATGGGCTCGGGCGAGCCGATGTTCAACTATGATGCGGTGGTGAAAGCGATCCGCTTAGCCGGCGACGAACATGGCATGGGTTTGGGCAGGCGTCGTTTTACCGTCAGCACTTCGGGCGTGCCGAAACGCATTGTGGAATTGGGCACGGACGAACCGCAAGTGACGCTCGCGCTGAGTCTGCATGCCGCCGATGATGAAACTCGTTCAAAGATCGTGCCGCTGAATCGGCGCTGGCCGTTGGCCGAATTACTATCGGCGATGGATGCCTATAGTCAGGTGGTGAATCGGCGCATGACGTTGGAGTATGTCTTGCTGGCCGATGCCAACATGACCGAATTCCATGCCGAAAAACTGGCCGGCGTTGGTCGTCGGTATGGCGCGCATATCAATCTAATCCCGTTCAATCCGGTGATTGAAACCCCGCACCGCCGGCCACGCACCGATGAGGTCGACCGGTTCTTAGCGGTCGTGATTAAACATGGTGGTCACGCCACCGTGCGCGGCCAACGTGGCGCCGATATCGACGCCGCGTGTGGTCAGCTCAAGCGCAAGGTCGACGCCGGCGCCTTATAAATACGCCGGCGTCGTTCGAGGCTAGTCATCAGGGTTTCGCCAGCATCAACGGTACGAATCCCGCTTCGATAAATGGTTCGCGGCCAAGATCGCGCACGGTTTCACCTGTACTGTCGACCGTGCGAATCATTACCGGATAGCACATATAGCCATGAAATACCAGCTCCTTGATTGTCGCTGAGAGGCTGCGGCACTGCTCGGCCACGAGCAATGGTTTCGGCGGCGGGATCTTTCATTCCTCCATCACGAATAGCCATAACCGCCGAGGATCTGGGTCTTTTCACCGCTTTTAGTGACAAACGAGGTATCGATCGTGCATTCGGACTTGGTCCCGAACACTCACAATGATGCGCCCTTATTCGAGCACATGATGCTATCATTCTCAGGATTGAATTGGCAAATCCATTCTTGTTGGACGGTAAACTGCAGCAGTCCTTCACCGCAACCACATTGCCGACATCAATATTGAAGAATGTTCAATGATCGGCAGTTCAGTTTCGGCTTCAACGAGCCAGACGGCGACTTTGATGCGGCCCGTATCGGCACGAAGAAGATTGAGCACATCCAAACCGGTGATGCGGCAAATCGACCCTGGAGATTGAATAGTCGAGTCGAATTGCACCGAGTTACCGATTCGCTGCCCCGGAATGGTGACCGATAGCTTGGAGTTTTTTTGCAGCCCCATCGAGCGCTTCCTGGATTACCGGCGCGTCGTCGCAATCAGCGCTTCATGCGCTCGGGCGTGACTACCATCCATTTCCCGAGCGGATCCGACGTTACGCTCGAGGTCTCTTCGATCGGCGGATTCAGTATTTTAGCCTCCGCGCCATCGCCGGCGCGGAGCTTTACCGGCAATTGTCCGACCCAATCATCTTTGCATTCGGCGTTACCTAAACCTTCCGATCACCGCCAACAAACAGCAGCGTGTATGCAAACGACACGACGTGGCGCATAGATGCTCCTGATGAAATGATTTGGTACGTCTCGATCAACGCGTTAGTTCGGTAATGAAGACCGGTTTGTCGGCAGGAATGGAAAGCGATTCACCAACGGTCCCAGTACCGATTTCGCGGAAATGCCAATCTAGGAAGCGATAATGCATACCTTTGAGCGCGCTCGCGGTAAGAGTGCCCCCAACCCGAGCAACAGTGACCGGCGTTTGGGGATGTTCATCCTGTCTCTGCCCCGCGAATGGCTTACCAGTGTAGCCGAGGTCGCCACGTGCGACGTTATCTTCATTGATCTTGTACCCGGTATTGAAGCTGGTTGAAACCAACGAGATCAGCACGCGTTTCGAAGTCGCCAGTGGCTGTCCGTCCTGCGCGACGGTCGAAAACGCGACATACAGTTCGTCAGGGCCGACTGGATAACTCATGCCCGGGGGATTGGTGATAGTGACGTTGCTGAGGCTCACGCCATTTGTGAAGGTGTATTTTGCGCCATAGTGGCCGAGAAACCCTGCAAACGAGACGCCATTGGGGGTGTCGAATGTTAGGCTGCCTTTGGACCAATCGAACGTGATCTGTTCGGTGGGCTTAAGTGGACTGTAATGCATGAGCCCGGGTTCGATTGTCGGGCCTTCGACATGGTCGTCGGTGCGCATTGGATCGACCTGCATCTGTACGCCATACCGATACGCCGTCGGCATGATCAATTTGCCGAGATCTCCGAATGCTTTGCCATAATCGGCGCTGACGGGATCGTACAGGCTTTTACTCCCGAAGGTCATAACGGTCGGTTTGTCGACCGTTTTCAGAGCACCAGTGGTAAAGAATGTGCCGGCAGCTTTTAGAGCAGACGTATAGATCTCATCATTCTTAAAATGCACTCCCTCGATAGAGACGTCGGGATGCGAATAGGCCAAGCTTTTGCTATATGGCTCGGCTTCGGCCGGATCATTCGGGCGGCCGAACAGATGGAAATTGACCACGTCCCAATCCTGGATCGCCGCGGCTGCGGCGATTCGGTAGGGGAATTCCGCGCGATACTTGTCAGGATTATTGGTCTGAATTTCATAGATGAAGAATGGCTTGTTGGGGATCTTGCCGACTTCGGCCCAGGGAATGCCCATGCCCAGGCGCGGTGCCTCTTCAAGGCCGCTGACCCACGGGAAATGCGGCTGTTGCCGATCGGTTCCGGTCTGCCACAGATAGGTACACATTGCCGAGGCATCGCCGTGTTGATGCAAATGAATGGCCTGAATGCGATAGCCATCGCCGGTGTCGAGAACGATTGGCGATAGTTTGGTCGCGCGACCCATGGTGCGTACACCATCGCGCATCGCGGTCTTCCAACTGATCTGCAATTCATCGACGAAGCGTACGACATCGGCAGTGCGTTGGCGCGTGACCTGATCTCGACCGATGGCCTGCGCAGTTGCGGTCAATGCTGCCAGCGCGGCAGGATTGGCGTCATTGACCATCTTCGGGTCGGTCGTGCCGCCCGGATTTATGATGACGATATTGCCCTTTTCGAGCGATTCGCCGGGCAGCAGGAAACCCCAGGCATCGATCACTTTTTCATTGGTGCCGTAAGTTTTCTTGAGGAACTCGATCCATTTCGCTTGATAGCCATCGCGAAAGAACTTGGGCAATTCCTGCCAATGGCCATTGAGCATTCCTGACGCCCACCAATCCTCATTCGACAATTCCCAGATCGCCATTTGCGGATCATCGGCCAAGCGCAGGCCGCCTTTGTAGTGGTTGGGCCAATTGGCAACTTCGTGCGCACGTTTCATCATCAAAGCAGTGGTTCGCGAATCCCAGCCGCGCATCAGTGAGCCGCGGATGACGGGATTCTTCGCTTCGGTAATCGCTGCAGTCCAGGCCGCGGCGGTGGCGGGCTCGTCGATGATGTTGACATCTTCCGGCGTTATCACGCCCAATGCATTCAGGCCGGTAACCCAAACTTTGATGCCGCGTTTCTCTAATGCGGCGAATGAGAATGCGAGCAGATCCGAGCGTGAACCATCACCAATGGTATACGGTTCCGACCACGACACGTCTTCCCACATGCGCACTAGGTTGAATCCGGTGTCATGGATGCGTTGCGCGAGCGCATCGAATACCTGCCGGGCCTTGTCGACCTTTTCCTTTCGCACTTCGGCACTATCGCCCGCCTCGACACGATATTTCACCAGCGTCCCTTCGAGCAAGAAATGTCCGATCCATCCCCCATCGCGCACCCGTTGGCCATTAAGTTGAAGGTGGCCATCCAAAGTCGCCTGTACGAAATCGGCATCGGTGAATACCGATGGCTGCGTCGGCAATGGACTGGTGAGCACCGGCGAAAGTGGTAATTGCACCGGCGCTGGCGCGGCGACTACCGGAACAGCCGTGCTAACGAATGTAGTCGGAGTGTTGGTTGGTGTTTGTGTGCGTTCCGCGCGCGGTGCTTCATGGCATGCGGCAAGAAGGGTGAGGCTGATGACGGTAGCTGCGATATTGCGATTGGGATTCACGATGGTTCCTTGCAGAGATGTAGAATGTTTTGCCGAGGCCACTACGAATAGGGAAGTGTAGTGCCGAATTAAGTCCAGATCGATTTTCACCCATGGCGCATCGTGCCATGGGTGCGCGTCCGGTTGCGGTCATATCGTGGCGATGGCTCGGCCATTTCGCCGACCTGACTACCCGGCTGTACCAAGTCCAACGCGTTGAATGAGTCGGCAACCGCACGGGTGACATGATTTCTGTACCACGCGCAACGCAGAGCGCGCGGTCGACTGGAAGGGATTAACGCTTGGAACGGCAGAACATGGGCTTTCACGGTAACGGACTACGTGGCCACAGTGACTGGGTCTAAAACTTCCCGCGCCGGTGCTGTGTCAGTTACAGCACGGCTGATGCCTGGGAACTGCGTCGAAGACCGCACACGCGATCAGCGGCTCATTCGTCGTAGAAACTACTATTTGGACCGAAAACCTGAAGCAGACCCGCTTTTGACGCTCAGCCCTTCGGCCGTTCGTCAATGAACAGGATGCTATTCGAGGTGCGGTCGATCACCAATTTGCCGAGGCGGATCTGTTCGATCTGGTTCTGGCTGATGAGGGTGCCTAAGGGGGTCGCGCGGGTGGTCGGATTAACGCGCAGCAACGGGTGCTTGTGGTTGGCCTTCACCAAGCGTTCGTAGACCTCAAGGAAGGCGGGATCGACCGCGGCCTTGCGCGTGTCGTACTGCAATTGGATGCCGGCTTCTTCGCTGCCGGGCTGCGCGGCGTTGGCGGCTTCGGTTTGCATCGCAGCGGCATTCTGCGCTACCACGGCGGCCTGTTCGGCGGCCTTTGCGGCTTTCTCGTTGAGGATCGCGAGTTTGGCGTCGATCTCTTTGATGGACTGCTCGCGCAGGGTTTTCTCCATCTTCGCCTGTTCAATGCTGTTGATGATCGCCATGTAATCTTTGTTGGTCTTGGCGTTCATCTGTTTGGCGCGCAGGTCGACGGTGGTGGCCTCGCAGCGTGCGATGTCGGCGTGGTATTGCCGGACCAGCGCGCCCAAGCGATCCACTTCGGCCTGGGCGGCGACGGCGGCGGCATCAGCGGTCGCTTTAGATTTTTCAGCGTCAGCCAACTTCGTCCGTTTGCCCTCGCGCCCCTTCTTCAACGTCTGGCGCTGCTGATCGATCACCTGCAGCTCTAAGAGGGCGACGATGCTCGGATTCATGAGGGGCCGTTCCTGGTGGATCGCGGATGATGGGCATGGCCCCCGGACGGCAAAGGGGTTTTGCCCGCGCGTGCTTGGCCAGGGCCATTGTCGGCTGGCGTTGACGCTTCCTTGCCTGCGGCATCATCCCGCAACGTGTCTGAACGCCCATCGCGACAAGAAGCTCATGGTAGCCTCGACGCTAAGCCCGCGGGCGGCGTCGAGCGGCGGCCGTTGGAGCAGGATTATCCGATGGTCGGCGAGACCCTGGGTCTATGGCGCCTGGTGCGCGGGCTGGGCCGCGGCGGCATGGGCGAGGTGTACGAGGCCGAGTACGACTACCTGCACCTGTTGTCGTTGCGCTATGTGCCGGAACGTCGCGATGACATCCGGCGCGAATTGGAGTCGATGCCGCGCGCCGAGCAGGCGCGTCTGGCGAGCGAAGTCCTGAGCACGCCGCTGCCGCCGGACGCGCGTTTCGCGATCAAGATCTGCAACGCGCGCAGCGGCACGTCTGGCCATCGGCGCTTTTTGATGGAGGCCGAACTTGCCCAGCGCCTGGGCGATCATCCGTACATCGTCACCGTGCATGCGGTCAACACTGCCGACGATCGCACCGGTTTAGTGCGCAAATTGCAGCTGGATCAGGGTAAATACCGCGACGCCGCGTTCATGGTCATGGATCTGGCGGTCTGCACGTATGACCAAGCGCGCCTGACCATCGGCGAGGCGGTACATGTGGTGCGCTGCATCGCGACCTCGCTCGATCACGCGCACCGCAAAGGCATCGTCCACCGCGACCTGAAGCCCGAGAACATCCTTGGCTCGATCGAGCATCCGCTGTTGACCGACTTCGGCATCGCCAAGGAGATCGACCAAAGCGAAGGCCTGACACGCACCGGCCAGATCATCGGCACGCTGGATTACATGTCGCCAGAACAGGCGACCGATGCCAAGCGCGTTGACCAACGCAGTGACATCTATTCGTTGGGCGTGGTGCTGTACGAATTCGCGACGCAGGGGCATCTTCCGTACTCGCACAAACTGGAACGCGACAGCGCCCTGGCGGCAATCCGCAGCGATCGTGTCGAACCGAAATGGCCGCGCGAACATCGGGCGGATTTTCCGATCGCGCTTGAACGCATCATCCTGAAGGCGATGGCCTATCGGATGGAGGATCGCTATCAGGGGATGAGCGAGCTGATCACCGACCTGGATCGTTTCGCGCGCGGCGAACGGATCGGATTCTGGGGCCGCATTGGCGTCGGACGTTGGCTGCTGTTTCAAGTGCGCCGGCATCCGCAGGTGCTGTGGGGCGCGGTCACGTTGGCGGCGATCACCGTGGTGGTTGCGCTCAGCATGTGGCTGCCGCGGTTGCTGGACGGAAGCCGTCGCGATCTGGAACAGAAACTGCAAACTCTGGACCACGCGGTGGACGAGGTGCAGGCCGGTCGGCGCGGGCAATTGAATAAGCCCGACGCAGACATGCTCGGCAAGGTCCGCACCGCGGTGCAGTATTCCGAGGGCCGCTATCCGGAATTGGTGACCGAGCTCAAACGCATCGAGCTGCGGCTGCTGCGCTCGCGTCGGTTGGAAGTGTATTTCACCGCCAGCGCCGCGCGCCGTCCGGTCAATTCGTTGACCGCGACGCAGGGCCTCGAGGAACTGAAAATCGCCGCGCGCAGCGACAATGCGAAATGGTATTTGGACACCGACCGTGATGGCTTGGTCATCGATGAACATCAGTTGATCACGCTTGGGCCGTATGGCCGCGGTGTGGTCTACCTCTATGGCGTGCTGCAATTGCCGGGCGCCGACGGGTTTCAGGTACAGGTGCGCGAGCAGGACGATCCGCGGCATCACGCCACCTGGCGCATCGGCGATGGCGGCATGTTGACCGCGACCTTGCAGGAAGACGAGCGCCCGGCGGTGACGTTGCGGCAGGAGCGGTTGAGTAGTCGCCGGGTCTCGTTCGCGATCGAGCTTGGCCCTGGTCTCGTGCGGACGTGGATCGGAGCGGAAGAACGGCGGCATCCGAATGTGCGTGGCCTGAATGACGACGCGCCGGCGGTGGTCGAACTCGAATTGCCCGGCGGCACGGTGATCGAGAAACTGGTGCTTTCGCCAATTGGGCCGCGCTGACGCGCAGCGTGCGGCAGCGGCTGCCGGCTCTTTCCCCCAACGGTCGCCGCGGAATAGTCCGCCCATGGCCAAAGCGCCCGATCTTGAGCATCTCGCGCGTGTCAGCGGCCGTTTCCGGGCCGAGGCCTTTGATCTCGTCGGTCAGGGCCTGCGCCGGGCGGCGGAACTCCATGGCAAACAGCGTGCGCTTGGCGCCGAACGTCATCTGCGTGCGGCGCAGCTGATCGATGGCGTGATTGAGGTCGCGGCCGAACGCTATGGCCTGCTGGCCGAACTGGTGCTGCGCGCGTGGGGCATCTCCGACGCTGACGATTTGGGTGAGATCACGTTTATTCTGATCGCGCACGATGTGTTCTCGAAGCAGCCCGACGATCGCCTTGAAGATTTTAACGGTCAGCCGCCGCTGTCGGCGGGCATCACCGCGTCGGTACGTCGCCGCCTGGGCCTGACGTGAATGTATTGTGGCCGCTGCTGCACGACCACTCCTCGCCCCTGCCTTAAGACCTAAATTATGAACGACCTGCTGAAACATCCTTGGGTGAAGGTGCTGGTGATCGCCACCGCCATCGCGATGTGCAGTTTTGCACTGCGCGAGACGGCCTCGATCACGCAGCCAGTGGTGCAGGCGCTGTACGACGTGTTGGTGCCGGTGGCGATCGGCTTCGCGGTGGCCTATGTGCTGACGCCATTGGTCGACTGGCTGCAACGGCGCGGCTTCAGTCGCTTGGTCGCTACCGGCATGCTGTTTTGCGTGGTCGCGGCGGCCGGTGTGGTGACGTTGCTGTTGGTTGTGCCAGGCATGATCCGGCAAAGCGTTGATCTGTCGGTCAAAGTTTTTCAGGGCGAACCGTTTACGGATTTGAACCAAAATGGTCGTTGGGATCCGGGTGAGCCGTTTACGGATCGCAACCACAATGGTCAGTACGATCCGGCATTATTTTCACGCGGCGCGGTTTGGTTAGAAGAGCATCAAAATCGGTTGAAGTCGGATTTGAACCTAGCCCTGAGCGTTCGTGCGCTTGGCTATCTCGGATTTTATCGTGACGAATTGCAACCGCAGCGCGCCGAGCTTGACCAGGTCGTGGCCGACCTGCGGGCTGCACCCGGCACCAATGAACACGTTCAGGCCGAACCGGCGCCGGCGGTTCCGTGGGGTTGGCCGGGTCTCAGCGACAGCGCGGCGAAACAGGTGCTTGAACACCTGCCGTTGGCCGCACGCGATACCGCGGGGGCTCGTTTGGGCGAAGCGCAGACGCGGCTGATCACCAAGCATGATGAGATCCTGGCGGCGATCGTGCAGTCGCAGGCGCAGCCGTCGCGGCCGGTCGATCCCTTGGTCGAACGTGCCCGTCAAATGACCACGCACACGGCCGCCAATGACGAGCGCAAACGCGTGTTGGACGCGTTGGTGCGTGAACTCGAAGCCGCGGAAAAACAACGCGAAGTGAATGCGCAACGGATGCTGGCCTTGCTCCGCGGCACGGATGGCCAAGTCGGTAGCCAGACGCTTGCAGCGTTGGTGTCGCGATTCGAGGAATCGGCGCGCGGCATGCTGGAACAACTGCCCAGCGCCGCGAGCAGCGTCGGCAAGTCGGCCTTCAGTGGCGTGAACAACATCCTCGCCACCACGCTGTCGGTGTTGTTGTTACCGATCTATGCGTTCTTCCTGGTCATCGCGATGCCGCAGATCCGTATTGCCGCGCGCGACTATATTCCGCTGCGCTTCCGCGATCAGACCATGCGCATTTTGCGCGACATCGAGCGCGTGGTCGCGGCGTTTTTCCGCGGGCGCTTGATCATCAGCACGGTGTGCGCGGTGGTCGGAGGGCTGTCGATGCTGCTGATCGGCGTGCCGTATGGGCTGCTATTTGGCGTCTGTATTGGTCTGGCTACGGCGATCCCGTTGGCGGGTCTGTTGTTTCTATTGCCTGCGATCGCGCTCGCGTTGCTCGAACCCGGTACCGGTCTGATCACGGTGACCCTGATCGTTGGCGTATACGTGGTGGTGCAGACGCTCGAAACCGCGCTGATTCCCGTGGTGATGGGCAAAGAAGTCGAACTGCATCCGGTGACGCTGATCATTTCGCTGCTGCTGTTGGGTAAGCTGTTGGGCATTCTGGGCCTCATCCTGGCGGTGCCGATTGCAGCCACCTGCCGGATTCTGGCGCCCGAATTTTTGTGGCCGCGCTGGCGTGCGTGGGCCGCGCAGCCGACTGCCGCAATGCCGATTCCGCCGGCTTATTTCGCGCCGTCGGACACCGACGAATCCGCGCACCCATGACCCGTTCCGTCCTGCGTATTTTGGATGCCAACGGTAATCGTGCCGCCGAAGGGCTGCGGGTGCTGGAAGACGTGGCGCGCTTTCTCTTGGACGACGCTCATTTGAGCACGCTGGCCAAGACGCTGCGCCACGCGGTGCGCGCCGCGATTCCCGCGCCCGCGGTGGCCGAGCGCGATACCGCCGAGGACGTTGGCACTGCGATCACCACCGTCGATGAAGGCGTGCGTGCCCGCCCGATCGATCTGATCCGCGCCAATGCCGCGCGCGTCGCCGAAGCCCTGCGTGCAGCCGAGGAAGCCGCGAAACTAGCTGGTTTTTCCACGTCTGCTGCGGCTCTTGAAGACGCGCGCTATCGCACCTATCGACTGGAAAGCGGCCTGCTGTCGCGACTGCCGGCGTGGCTGCTACACCGCGTGCGGCTGTACGCGCTGGTCGATACCGCACTCACTGATGAACCAGTGCGCGTCGCCGCGGCGGTCGCGCGTGGTGGCGCCGGCGCGGTGCAATTGCGCGCAAAAAACTTGGGCGTGCGCGCTTATCGGGATTTGGCCGCGCGGGTGCAGGACGCAGTGCGTGGCGCCGGCGCGCTGTTCATCGTCAACGATCACGTGGCGGTGGCGCGCGTGTTGCACGCCGACGGCGTGCATGTCGGCCAGGATGATCTGGCGGTGGCCGATGTGCGCGCGGTGGTTGGGCCGTGCTGCGCGGTCGGGTTGTCATGCCATACGTTGGCGCAGGTCGAAGGCTCTGCCGGGGCGGATTATCTGGGCCTGGGGCCGATGTACGCGACCAGTACCAAACCGCACGAACCCGAACGCGGCCCGGCGCTGTTGGACGTGGTGCGCGCGCAGTTGAGCGTGCCCAGTTACGCCATTGGCGGTTTGGATGCCGAGCGCATTCGCGTACTGCGCCCACGGCTGCCGCATGGCGTCGCGGTCGCGGGCGCACTGTGCCGCGCCGACGATCCGGAACGCGCCGCGGCAGAATTGCATCTGATTCTTGAGCCCGAAGACCACTGATGACCAGCGCGCTCTCGTCGCCGTCGCCGGCGTCGTCAACAGCTCTCAAGCAGCCGCGTTCTTGGCCGCGTTTGGTGGTGGTCGAAGCGCTGAACCTGCCGCCGTTGGCGTTGGCGTGGTTCGGCGCGTGGCCGATGGCGTTGTGGTTGGCGGCACTGATCGGCTCGGCGGTGTGCTGTGCCGGAACCGACAGCGGTTGGCGTTGGCGTAATCGGTTGCTGATTCTCCAGGCAATTTTGTGGCTGACGGCGGCGTTGGTGTTGGCGACCTAGGGCCAGAACCGCCGCGGATTTCCCCTGGGCTGGCGCGCGGCGGTGGCTCGAATGCGTGCATGATCCCGTTCTCCATCACGTACCGTGGCCAGTTGCGCTGCGAGGCCGAACACCTGTCTAGCGGCACGCGGTTACTGACCGACGCACCGAAGGACAACCACGGCCGCGGCGAAAGTTTTTCGCCCACCGACTTGGTCGCGACCGCGTTGGGTACCTGCATGATGACCGTCATGGGCATCGCGGCGCAGCGCGACGGCGTGGCGTTGGAAGGCACCACCATCGCGGTGGAAAAACACATGACCGCCACGCCGCCGCGGCGGATCGCCAAATTGGTCGTACGCTTCACCATGAACACGGGCGTGCCTCCAGCGCGGCGCGCGGCGCTCGAACATGCTGCGCGCACCTGCCCGGTGCTGCTCAGCATCCATCCCGACATCGTGGTCGAGCATACGTTCACTTGGCCGGACTAATTTTTCGTTCCGATCTTGTGATCGCTTCCTGAGCCGCTCATTCGTACGTTGTTGATCTGGTCGACGCTGCCGTTGCTGAGCGGACTTGCCGCCGCGGCTGATATCGGTGCGGCTGCGTAGGCTAGTCGTGCAGATGTTGACGACGCGGGCTTTTGAACGCCATCCTGCCCCAGAATTCCCGTCTGCGGGAAGGGGTCCTCATGCACCTGCCACAGCGAAGCTGCTTGTCGCGATGACCCTGACTGGGCGCATTCGCGCGATCGTCGGTGCCGCGCTGCTGCTGACCGCAGTGGTGATCGCGGCTGCGGTCGGCTATGGCTTCCTGGCCGCGCATCGCGCCGAGCAGTCGGACGACCGCCGCTTTCGCGAAGCCTTCGGCGCCTTGGCGACCACCTTCGCTCAATTGCAGACCATCACCCGCGGCGTCACCACCGACCATGCTGAGGTCGAGCGTACGCGGTTGCGCTTCACCGAACTGGCGGCGCGGATGGACACACAGTTCGATGATTACCGGCGCGCGGTGACGCTGGCGACTGCGGGTGCCGAGCAGCATGCACAGCTAGCCGCGATCGCCGGACTGGACGCCGATTGGCGCTTGGCCCGCGCCGGGGCCAGCCGCGCCTTCGCGTTAGCGCTGCGTGAGCAGCAGGCTGACGCCGACACGCTGTACACGCATGAGGTTGAGCCGCTGCTGCACGGTCTGATCGCGCGGTTGTCGACCCAGGTCGAGGACGGTTTCGCGGGCGCCGAAACGCAGCGCCATGCGACCGTCGAAAGCCTGTATGTGGGCAGCACGGTGGCGGCGCTGGTTGGGGCGCTGGCGCTGCTGGGCGGGACCTTGGCAGTCGGGTATGTGGTGCGTCGGCAGGTGCAGGTGCCGCTGGAAAAAGCTGCCGCGCACAGCCGCTATTTGTTAGATGCGATCGCGCGTGGCGATCAGCATGTCGCGGCCTTTGCTGAGCGACTGACGACCCCGGTGAATGACGACGAACTCGGCGCACTGCTGACCACCTGTAATTTGTTAGTGCGGCGTTTGGGTGAGGTCGCCGGCGATGCCGCCAATATCAACCGTGCGCTTGACGCCGCGGCACTGGTGTCGATTGCCGACTCGGCCGGTGTCATCACCTACGTCAACGGCTTGTTCTGCCAGGTGTCGGGCTATCGCGTCGATGAACTGCAGGGCGCGACCCATCGCCTGATTCGCTCTGACGTCCATCCGCCCACGTTCTTCCGTGAACTGTGGCGCACCATCGCCACTGGCGGCACTTTCCACGGCGAGATCTGCAACCGGCGCAAAGACGGCTCGCATTATTGGGTTGCCACCACCATCCATCCGATCCTGGGCACTGACGGACGCCCGCGGCATTTCATCTCGATCCGTCATGACATCACCAAGCGCAAGCAGGCCGAGCTGGCGCTTGAGCACGCGCGCGCTGACGCCGAACGCGCGCGCGCCGAAGCCGAAGCGACGCTCGCCGAAGCCAGCCGCGCGGTGCGCGTATTGTGCGCCGAGCCGCCGGTGCTGATGCCAGTCACCGCCAATGCCGTGTTGCGACGCGTGCTGTTGGTCGAAGCGAACCCGGTCGCGGCGCTGACCGCACGCGCGTACCTTGGCCGTTTGGGCTGCACCGTCGAACATGTCACCACCGTTGCTGCGGCGCTGGCCCGCGCGCGCGCGACCCGCTTCGAGCTGCTGCTGATCGCGCTGCGGCTGCTCGATGGCGATGGCTGCGCGGTATCGTTGACCCTGCGCGCCGAGCCCGGTCCGAACCGCGCGACGTTGATGATTGCCCTGGCCGCACGCGAGGCGGGCGATGCGCGGCTGCGATGTTTGGCCGCCGGCATGACTGAGGTCATCGTGCTGCCGCTGACGCCGATGGCGCTGCAACGCGCCCTGGCGATCGAGTCATCTACGCCTGTAGACGCCGGCGATGTCGGCGACGAACGCGCCGCCGAACCGGGCTGAACGCGCCGTGCGCTCAGTCGGTCGCGGGATCGACGCGCAGGTCTTTAAGCGCGCCGTCTTCGTCGACGGTCCAACGCACCGCGATCGGCCGGCAGCAGACTTCGCAATCTTCGATCTGCGCTTGATCGCTGATCGACAGATCGACCAGCATGGAAATTGGCGCGCCGCAATGCGGGCAGGGGAAACTCTGCTCGCTGATGCGGTCATCTAGATTGCCGCCAGCGACCGCCAGATCTTCGCTGTCGGTTTCGTCGCCCAGGCCCGACGCGCGTTCGCCTTCCAGAAAATCGATAAAGTCATCCAGCGCTGAACGTACGTCCGCGGTCTGACGGCAGCCGTGTTTTTTCAGCAGCGCACGCAGCGCTTTGGGCAGATTCGTGCGCATATTAAATGCCGTCGAACAGCAGCGTCGACAGGTAGCGTTCGCCCGCGTCGGGCAGCACCGTGACGATGGTTTTCCCGGCATATTCCGGCAGTTTCGCTAAGCGCACGGCGACCGCGGCGGCGGCGCCGCAACTGATGCCGCACAGGATGCCTTCCTCGCGTGCTAGGCGTCGGGCCATCTCGACCGACTCTTCGTTGCTGACGGTTTCGACGCGATCGACCACGCTCAGATCCAGATTGCCGGGGACAAAGTTGGCGCCGATGCCCTGGATCTTGTGGCCAGACGGTTTCAGCGGTTCGCCCGCGCGCGTCTGCGAGATCAGCGGACTGACCGCGGGCTCGACCGCGACGCTCTCAAACTTTTGTCCGCGCACGTTTTTGAAGTAACGCGACACGCCGGTAATGGTGCCGCCGGTGCCGACGCCGGCGACGAACACGTCGACTTTGCCGTCGGTGTCCAACCAGATTTCCGGGCCGGTGGTCGCTTCATGGATCGCCGGATTGGCGGGATTCGTGAACTGCTGCGGCATGAAGTAATGCGCCGGATCCGACGCGGCGATTTCCGCCGCTTTCTTCACGGCGCCGTTCATGCCCTCGGGCCCCGGCGTCAGCACCAGGGTCGCGCCCAGCATCGCCAGCACCCGTCGCCGTTCGATCGACATGGTTTCTGGCATGGTCAGGGTCAGCGCATAACCACGCGCAGCAGCGACGAATGCCAAAGCGATGCCGGTGTTGCCGCTGGTCGGTTCGACCATGGCCATGCCGGGCTTCAATTTGCCGGATTTTTCCGCGTCCCACACCATCGCCGCGCCAATACGGCACTTTACCGAATATGCCGGATTGCGGCCTTCGATCTTGGCCAGGACGGTGGCCTTCGCGTCACCGACGACGCGGTTGAGTTTTACCAGCGGCGTGCGGCCAATCGATTCGGCGTTGTCGGCGTAAATGGGCATAGGTCGGTTCTCCGCGGCGGAACATGGCCCGCAGAGGCTTTTGGCAAGGCAACGGTGGGCGCGGATTGGCGGGCCTGCGTCGCGACCTAGCGTCCCCGCTACTTTGTTGTTCACGCTGCTGCCGAGGTCCCTGATGCACGCGTTTGCTTCTCGGCTGCTGCCCGCGCCGCGCGCTTATTCGCGCACCGTGCGTGGGGACGATGGCCGCGAACAAGTCATGGGCTCGTTCGAGCGGCCTCAGTTGTTGATCGAAGACGGCGTGCCGACGCACCTGTTCGCCGCCACCGCCGATGGTCCCGGCGAGTTCACCAACGCCGGCAGTACATGGAACATGGTCACGCCATTGCGGCGCTGACGTCAGTGGCTGAGCGCGGCGGCGGCGCGCAGATCGGCGGCGTCGACGCGGCCGTCGCCGTTGCGGTCGCCACTGCCGTCCCAATCAGGATCGGTGGCGCGTTTGCCGAACTGCGCGCGCACCGCCGATAAGACGGACGTGCCGGTGCCGGCCGCCGCCACGCCGGCGATGGTCCAGGTGTAGAGCGCGGGCTCGGGATCGTTGCTGCTGATCGACAGGCTGGTCGACCAAGCACCCGCGGCGGTGGGCGACACGGCGAGGTTCAGCGTGGTGGTGGCGCCGGCGGCGAGCGTGGTGGCGGTGAATGCCGGGCTTGCCGTTACCTGCGCCGCAGCGCTGGCGGTGATGCTGGTGATGACCAGCGGCACGTCGCCTGCATTACGCAGGGTGTACGTGCGGATGGTGGTGGCGCCGGCCGCGGTTGCGCTGACCAGATCGACCGAGCCCGGTAGCACCGGCGCGTGGTCCAGACGCAGGTCGAGGTCGGCCGCACCGCTGCGGACCGCGCGGTCGACGGCGATAAAACTGCTGCCGCGGAAGGCGACATAGCAGCGGCCATACACGTCGGGATCGCCGGCGATCTGACTGATGCTGTCGAAGTTGCCGCCGGGATATTCCGCCATGCGCAGCCAGGTCGCGGTGTCGTCGTCCGAGCGCCACAGGCCGAAGACGCCACCGACCTTGCCGATGATGAAAATCGCGCTGGCGGTGCGGCCTGGTGCGGCTTTGCCGAAGGCGACGTGCCAGGCCCAGTCGACATTGCCGATCCGGGTCCAGTTGTCGCCGCCGGTAATGCTGCGGAACAGACCTTTGCCGGCGGTGGCGCTGCGTTCGTCCTGCTGAAAAGCTTTGCCGGCGAACCACACTTCGTCCTGCATGCCCGGACGCGCGCGCAGGCCGCCGGCTTCTTCGATGAACTGCAGGTCTGCGGGCGGGACGTTGAACAGCCCGAGTCGCGACCAGGTCGCTCCGCCGT
>JBBROQ010000017.1:0-27138 GCA_038229115.1 Planctomycetota bacterium
CGATTTTAATCAAACTGCCTGGCAGCCGTGGGCACTACCTGCGATAGACTATTATTTTGACGCGAAGAGCCTGAGTCCGTTCGGACGGTATGGGATGTTCACAAATCTGGATGATACGACTGCACTTGGGCCTACGGCACGGAGCGCACCTGCTCGCCAGCCGCACGAAGATTCCGACAGCGGTACCTATGGCAGCGTCAATGTACGTTACACATGGCGCGACAATCAGGTGATGAATCTAAAGCAGACGCTGGGCATCTATGGCCTTATGGATTACATGCCTGCCGACACCCAGTTTTGCTTTTATAAAGGCGAAGAAATATCCAGTTGGAATTTTACCCCAGACCAGCCCAAAGACTGGTCATGGAGTGATCTATATTGGCAGCGCTCGGAACGCGGGCGCGATGCACTGGATGGTGCCATGATCACGCGCAGTCCGTGGTCGGGATACATGTTCCCCACCAGTGGATTTTCGCCGAATTCCTCTATGAGCGAAAAAGAGGTCCTGATACAGACGCACCGTAGCAGACCACGCATTGCCGAAAGGGGCCAATTTGATTTCACGGCCAGGACCACCTATGCCCGTCAATTACTGACTGACGCAAAACCAGATCTGTGGCCGAATGTCGATTTCACAACC
The DNA here is from genome assembly GCA_038229115.1 of Planctomycetota bacterium. Lineage (GTDB taxonomy): Bacteria > Planctomycetota > UBA11346 > UBA11346 > UBA11346 > JBBROQ01. The sequence goes on from JBBROQ010000017.1 coordinate 641, forward strand.
ATGCGATTCAACTGTCGCAGCCAATTCTTTGATATCTGCCGGGTCCATTGGTCAAATCCGCTCAGCGGAGAAAGTCGCGGGGTGTGGTTCAATACCTTTGGCACCACTTTCCGTGGTGCCAGACAACAGCGTCAACCCACTGCTAACTTAGCTCGGTGGTACATGCCGAAAGTCGATCGCGACAGCAATCTAGGGCTGTATCAAGGCACATTAAGCATACCGGCAAATGATCCGACCTTAGATTCCTTTGGAGCACCAGCACCATGAGCATCCTTGAGCGTCAACGCCATTCCCGCGGCGCCATCCTCATTCTGGTGGCCGGAATATCTGCACTGTTGGCGACGATGTCCCTGGCCTTCATCTATCGCATCCGAGCCGAGGGCGAGGACGTTCAGGTTCTAGAACGTTTTACCCAGTCACGGCTGATGATGCAGGCGGGACTCTCGTATGTTCAGGAAAGCTCTCGCCTAGGCTATGGCGCGCGGGCATCTGGTCAGAGTGACAATATCGAAGCTTTTGGTTGGATGGATGTGCGTGGCTCCGTAATGAACCTGCTGCCGGCAGCATTGCCCATCCCGGTGAAAACCACCGGCCCATATGGTGCGATCAACACTGCGCGGCCACTTAAGTCATTGGATCCGCTCGCCACCCTTCCGGGACAACCGTGGCCAATAGATCTCAATCCGATGCCACTGTATCGTCGTGGTGATTGGCGCGATCTGGATCTGCCCATTCATTTGCGCCCGGCCGCACGTTTCCCCATGTTTGCAATAGAGCGCCCGCCGTTTGCCATTAATCCCGATGCCGCACCGAATCCAATGGGCGGTCCCTACAGGTTTGGTTCGACCCAGGTTAAAGGGGACGTCCCTATGGGCTGGCCATTCCTAGTCTTGCCCGATGTAAGCCCGGTGCGGATGTCCGGAGTTTCAGCCAGTGATTATCACGGCGAATACATCAACGGCGATTTGCGCCCTCGCACGGAATCCGTCGGAAAATCATGGTTTCGTGTTTTTCGCGATGGTCCGACCACGTTCGTAATCACGGTCGGATCTGGTACCAGCGAAGGCTTCAAGAACTGGAGTGAAGTCTTGGATCCCAACGGCGATGGTTCGACCGTGGATTCAGAAGCGTCGAAATTCAATTCGCAGCAGGATTTCGAACACATGGTCAGTACCGAATCCCGCATGTGGTTCCGGTGCGAATGGTCACCGCGTATCGGTGATGTCAGCAGCAATCATCATGTGTCGGTCGGTTATATTCAGTGGTCCTGGACCGACTGCCCCAGCGACGGCAAGGGCTACGTTAACGACAATTACTTCTCGCCTCCTTACAATGCCAGCACCATGTCCAGTATCTGGATGTCTGATGCCGAGGAGGTCTACGGCAATTGGTCGGCGCACTGCTATTCACGCACCGTACTGCGCAATTACGTCGGGTCATTCTTGTGGATCCAACGTTTGCAGCAACCGCCGGTCTTCTGGTGAAGCGTGTTTACTAATTCTTGCCGAGCTTTCACCTTGATAGAATTGTTGGTGGTGATTGCCATCATCGCCTTGCTCGCAGGTATGTTATTCGCAGTATTGCCAATGATTATCTTCAATGCCAAGGCATCCGTAACGGTGCAACGGATGGAGGAAGTGACGCGGAACTTCACTGCCATGGGCCAGGAAGAAGGCAGCGCGGCGCTGGTATTGGCGAGTCAGGCGCTGCAAAAGCCGAATGAATGTGGGGTGCTGAAATGGATTTCTGATGGCTGGGACAAATCCACCCTCTCGCCGGCTACGCCCGCTTTAACGTATGGCACTTGGCTGAGCGCCGCCGATCAGCATTTCCGCTGGCCGTGGGGCCAAGCCGGATTGGATGCCGCCGGCATAAAGATCACCGCCAGCAGTTCTGCTGCGGATAAACTCGAAAGCTCACGCGGGTTGAGCAAACTCAGTCCGCATCGTTCAATGGAATTCATGCAGGCCAGCGGCCTGTTGCCGTCCGCCATTCCGCCGGCCACCGACAGCCGACTTGCATACTATTCCGATCGCAATCCGAAATCACCGTGGAATGACAAGTGGGGCAATCCTTTAGTGATTGCCTATGGCTATTATCAGCCATTCCCTGATTGGACCTCGCTCAACCACGCGCATCTTGCCTATCAATATGATCGTGCGCTGTATCTGTGCGTCGCTTCTGCCGGTCCGGAGCTTAGCACACCTTTGGTGAAATCCGCCGTCGATAGCGACTGGAATGATCCAACCACCGGTAACTACCGCACGATCTGGAATCAGGTGAATGATGTGTGCAATTCCGAGCTACCCAGCGCACCGGTTAGCGGCGGCGGCACGGAATTATGGCGCACCGATTTTACCGTTTGGGCCGCCGGCACTGATCCGGTGAATGCGTTTACACAACAGCCCTGGCGCGGGGTGCGCAAAGGCACCGTGGGCAACGTGCGTAGTTTTCTTAGCGCGCCGATCGAGCTGAAATAAGCACGCGTTCGGCTGCTATTTCCCAGCGATTATTTCCAGGCGTCGAGCCAACCTTTAAGCGGCAGCCACTGCGCGCGCGGCACCTGACCGCCCATCACCTGCACCACCGCTGCGCCGCATTTCGCGCCCAACACGCCGCAGTCGTGTAGAGGCAAACCGCGCAGCCAACCGCTCAAGAAACCCGCCGCCCAGCAATCGCCGGCGCCGGTGGTGTCGATGGCGTTCTCGACCAGCTCGGCGTGTACGCGGTGCTGCCGATCCTGATGTGCGATCAGCGCGCCGTCCTTGCCCAGTTTCACCACCGCGATCGGCACGCGCTTGGCCAAATCCAATAGCGCCGTTTCCGGGCTGCCGCCATCGGCCCAGGCTTTGGCTTCGTCCTCGTTGGCGAACACCAGATCGACCTGGCCGTCGAGCAGTTCCTGCAGCACCGCACGATTGAAGTTCACCACTTCGAATGAGGCCAGATCGAGCGCCAGTTTCGCGCCGGCGGCCTTCGCGGCGCGGGCAATCGCGCGGGTCAGGTCGTGATTGAACAGGGTGTAGCCTTCGAGCATCACCACCCGCGTACCGGCGAAGGTTTCGGCGCTGAAATGTTCCGGCGGCAACGCTGCGGCGGCACCCAAACACGTGCGCATGGTGCGCTCGGCGTCGGGCGTGACCAAGCTGAGCACGCGGCCGGTGGGCAACGTTTCGTGCGTCACCAAGCGCGCGTCGCAGCCCTGCTCATGCAGCGCGCTGCGGTAATACGTGCCGAAATCATCGTTTCCGCACGACCCGATGAACGCGGTGCGGATGCCCAGGTTTGATGCGCCCACGGTGGTATTCGAGGCCGCGCCGCCGGCCGCGCGGGTGGGCTTCAGTTTGCCGCGGGTCAGGATCGCGTGGATGTCGTCCGCGCTGACCAATTCCATGCCGCCCTTGGCGCCGGGCACATGCGCGGCCAGGAATTCGTGGTCGATAGTCGCGACCAAATCGACCAACGGCGAGCCGACGCCGATCAGTTCCGGGGCGGAAGAAGCTGAAGTAGCCGAATCAATCATCGTGCGCTTTCATCGACGGCGCGCGCCACGTCCATCAGGATCGCGTTGGCGTTGCCAGTCAGGGTGTAATCGCCGGCAGGCGCAGCTTCGCCGTGGAAGGCGAAGCGTGGCGGCGGCGTGCGGGTGAGTTCAATCAGAGCATCGAAACCAAGGTCATTGCCGAACTGCGCGTGCACTGGCGCGCCGGCTTTGATCCAGACCGAGCCCATGCCGGCGCTGCCGATCAGGTCCAAACGCCCGGTTTTCACCGTGGTATGAAAGAACGACAGCAGTTCCAACAGGCCGCTGCTAACCACGCCGGTGAAGGTCGCGCCCTGCGTCGCCAGGTCGGCCATGTTCACGCCCGGGCCAAGGGTTTCTTGATTGGAAATCTGCGGCGCTTGATTGCCGATCGAGGCCGGGTCGCCGCCCGGCGGCAGCGCGTACAGGCGATAGACCTGCCCGCCGATTTGCAGTTGGCTGCCATCGGCCAGTTGCGTCGGTGCACCGATGCGTGCGCCGTTGATGTAGACGCCGTTGCGGCTGGCCAGATCGACCACAAACCAATAGCCATCCGGCGACCATTTCAGTTCGGCATGCCGACGCGAAGCGAGCGCGTCTTGCAGCACGATGTCGACGGTTTCCTCGCGCCCCATCACATAGGTGCGCTCGGTGCGCAGGCGATGCGCGCGGCGCGCGGCAGACACCAGATGGAAATCGATCGCCATGCGCCGCAGGCTAGGTCGGCAGCCATGTTCGCAAGGCGACCCGACGGCTTCACCGTGCACTGGAGAGCGTTGCTGCGGTCATAGCGTGCGGCCATGACCGTCGCGCCGCTGTCGCCGTTGCCTGCCGCCACCGCGATCGCGTCGCGTGCTGACCTGCTGGCGACGTTGCGCCGCATCGATGGCTGGGGACCGCGCGCGTGGCTGGAAGCGCACGGCGCATGGCGACTGCGCCATGCGCTGCTGGTGGTCGAAAGTTTCGAAGCAGGGGCCAGCGGTGATGACGAGGCGGTACGACTGCACCTCATCATCGAACAGCACGGTTTTGGCCGTGATTTTCCGCCGGTTCCGGTGTGCGACTGGGTCGCGCGACAAGCGCAGCTGGAGCTGTTCCGCGCGCCGGCGGTCAGCGTGCGCGTACTGGCTCCAGCAGCCGCGATCCGCGCCAGCAACGGTTGCTGGTGCGAGACGACCGCCAACGGCCCGCGGCTGGTCATCAGTTTTCTCGCGTGGCTGCCATTTGCCGGAATGTGCGTCGACAGTCCCCGCTTCCGTCGCTTCGTCGCGCAGCTCGATGCGTTTGCGCGCATGCTCGCGCGACCGCCGCGTGCGTGGCGCGCGCATGTCCGCGCGTGGCGTGTGCAGCAGGCGCTGCGTGCAGCGTTGCCAGCGCATGGCTTGGTCGCGTTTGTTGGCGCGGGTTCGCGCCTAGCGCGCACGACCGATGGCCGCGCCACCGGCGAGCCACTGCGCGTGCCGAAAGCGTTGGCGGTGACGATCGACTGCGGTGCGCTCGGACGCATCACCGGTCTGGGCATCCGCGCCGGCGTCACCGCGATCGGCGGCGCGCCGTATCACGGCAAAAGCACGCTGCTGACCGCGCTCGCCGCCGGAGCCGATGATCATCCGCCGGGCGACGGACGCGAATGCGTGGTCGCGGATGCGGGCACCGTGGTGGTGCAGGTCGAAGAAGGCAGGCGCGTAAAACGTCAGGATCTAAGTGGTTTTTTCCCGCGTTTGCCGCACTCCGACGCGCGCGCGTTCACGACCGATCGCGCCAGTGGCGCCACCAGCATGGCCGCGACGGTGCTGCAAGCGGTCGCGGCCGGCGCGCGCTTGCTGTTGATCGACGAGGACACCGCCGCAGCGAATTTTCTCGCCATCGACGACGGCATGCGCCGGCTGCTGGGACGCGATCTGGATGGCACCGCGACGTTGCTGGAGGTGCTGCTGGACCTCGCGCGTCAGGGCATCAGCACGGTGCTGATCGCGGGTTCGCACCTGCGCTCGTTCGCGCCCGCCGAGCGGGTGCTGATCATGCGCTCGTTCCAACCGACCGACGCGACCCGCGCGGCGAAACGCGCGGCGGGACCCGCCGGAAGGATAACGCTGGGGTTGCGCCCGCGACTGCTGAACGACGTCGATGTGCTGTTCGGCGCACGGCATTTTCTGGATGTTGATGCGCGCGAACCGGAGCGAGCGCTTCTGCTGCGGCCGGGCGCGGACGCGGTGCGTTTGGACCTGCGCCGGGCGGGCTGCGACCTGGACGAAGCGCTGGTGCGTGGCGCGCTGGCCGCGGCGGCATGGTGCTGTCGTTGGGCCGCAGAATCCACGGTGCCCACCGATCTGCGCGTGCTGTCGGCGCGCTATGCGGCGTTTATCGCGGCGCACGGCGCATGCGGGCTGGACCCATTCCACACGCAGCCGATCGCAGCGCCGCGCTGGGCGTTGGTGGCGATGGTGCTGGAGCGACTGCCGCGGCCGCTGCTGATGTCTGGCTGAGGCGTCCTTCATGCCGCGCAGCGCGTTGCTCGCGGCGATGGCCGGCGTAGGTATGCGATCCTGATTTTCCCAACCTTCTTGTCCATCGCCTTGGCGGAGCCGTCATGACCAGCACCAATAATCCGAACAGTCAGATCACTACCGGCGGCCCTAATCGCGCGCCAAATCGCGCCATGCTGCGCGCGGTCGGTTTCCACGATGACGATTTTCAAAAGCCGATGGTCGGTATCGCGTCGCTGTGGAGCGAGGTCACGCCGTGCAATGTGCACCTGGATGAACTGGCCCGCAAAGCCAGCCAAGGTGTGCGCACCGCCGGCGGCGTACCGCAAACCTTCGGCGCGCCGACGGTGTCCGATGGCATCGGCATGGGCCACCGCGGCATGCGTTATTCGCTGGTGTCGCGTGAGGTGATCGCGGATGCGATTGAGGTCACTGCGGGCGCGATGAATCACGACGGCGTCCTGGCCGTTGGCGGCTGCGACAAGAACATGCCCGGCTGCGTGATGGCGATGGTGCGCCTGAATGTGCCCAGCGTGTTCGTGTACGGTGGCTCGATCCTGCCGGGCATGACCGAGGACGGCGATGAGGTCGACATCGTCTCGATCTTCGAAGCCGTCGGACGCCATCAGGCCGGGACGCTGGACGCCGAGGGCGTGAAAAAAGTTGAGCTCGAAGCCTGCCCCGGCCGCGGGTCGTGCGGCGGCATGTACACCGCGAACACCATGGCCAGCGCGATCGAAGCGATGGGTCTGTCGCTGCCCTACGACGCCAGCTATCCGGCGGTGTCGGCAGCGAAGGAACGTCAGGCGTTCATGGCCGGCAAGTTCCTGGTCAAGGCGGTGCAAAATAATCTGAAGCCGCGCGACATCGTGACGCGAAAAGCCCTGGAAAATGCGTACACCGTGGTGTTGGCGCTCGGCGGCTCGACCAATGCCGTGCTGCATTTCATGGCCATCGCGCGCGAGGCGGGATTGGAATGGAGCTACGCCGACTTCGATCGCATCGGCGCGAAAACGCCGTGGCTGGCCGACATGAAACCGGGCGGCCGTTATGCGATGCACGAACTGCACAAAGTTGGCGGCACGCCGGCAGTGATGAAGGCGCTGTTGGACGCCGGCTTTCTGCACGGCGACTGCATGACCATAACCGGCCAAACGTTGGCGCAGAACTTGGCGAAAGTGCGCTCGGTCTATGCGCGCGCGCAGTCAGTGGTGAAGCCTTTGGCCAAGCCGCTGTTCCCCACCGGGCACATCGTGATCCTGCACGGCAACCTGGCACCCGAAGGCGGCGTGGCGAAAATCGCCGGCTTAAAGAGTCGCGCGATCACCGGCCCAGCAAAAGTGTTCGACGGCGAAGACGCCTGTTTCGCCGCGATCGGCAAACAAGAAATCAAAGCCGGCGACATCGTGGTGCTGCGCGGCGAAGGTCCGGTCGGGGCGCCGGGCATGCCGGAAATGTTGTCGGTCACCGCCGCGCTGATGGGCCAAGGCCTGGGCGACAGCGTCGGCCTAATTACTGACGGCCGTTTCAGCGGCGGCACCCACGGATTGGTCGTCGGCCACGTCGCGCCGGAAGCCTACCGCGGCGGCCCGATCGGCCTGATCCGCACCGGCGACGTGGTCACCATCGACGCCGACCGCAAAGTTCTGAGCGTCGATCTGGACGATGCCGAACTTGCCCGTCGCAAAGCCGCGTGGACGCAACCGGCGCTGAAGGCTGATCGCGGCGTGTTGTTGAAATATGCGCGCACCGCGAATTCGGCGGCGCTGGGTGCGGGAACGTGCTGAGCGGCGGAGCGCGCACGCTGTAGGCGCTGCGCGCCTACAGCGTGCGCCTAATTGCTTCGACGCGGCTGAGCCATTCAACCGCTTCGAGGTGGCGGCCAGCCTCGCCAACACTGCGCCCCCACGCATAAACGCCGTGGCCGCGCACTAGCACCGCCGGCATCGCGGCGTCACGGTTTGCCAGGACGCGCGCGCTGAGTTCGGCCATGTCCTGACTGTTGTCGACGATTGGCAGTACCAGTTCGCCATGGTGGCTGGTGGTGCCGGCGAACGCCTTCTGCATCTCGATGCCGGCAAACACCAAGCGTTCGCCCGCGGTGGCGAGGCTGAGCGCGACCGCGTGCGCTGGATGGCCGTGACAGACCGCACCGCAGGCGGCGGAAACCGCGCGATACAGCGCGAGGTGCAGCATGGTCTCGTCCGAGGGCTTGCGCGGGTCGTCGTTCAACGCACGGCCACTGTTATCCATCAGAATAAAATCCGGCGGCGTCAGCGCGCCTTTATCGACGCCGGACGGACTCATGGCGATGCAGCCGGGTTCCAGGCGGACGCTGACATTGCCGGCGGTGCAGGCCATCAAGCCAAGGCCGCCGAGACGTTTTGCTTCTGCGGCCAGGATCAAAAGTTGGGCGTCGAACATGGGCGCGGATGGTTCGCAAACGTCGCACGGATGCCAGTGAAGAACACATGCATCGGCACGGCCACCGGCTCAGCCTAACATCGCATCGCTTACTCCTTGGTCATGTCCGTTCGTGCCGAAAGCCCGTCGACCGCGACCACGTTTTCTTGGCCGTCGACGCGGCCGAATTGCAGGACGTTGGTTGGGCACACCTGCACGCAGGCTGAACAGCGCACGCATTCCGGATCCTGCATGTGTTTGCCCTGGTTGGCAAAATTCATGATGTCGATGCCCTGGTGGCAGACCGTGGTGCAGGCATTGCACGAGATGCATTTTTTCGGTTCGACCACGATCCGGAATTGGCTGAAACGGGCGACGATGTGCATCCACGCGGCCAGCGGACAGGCGAAGCGGCACCACACCCGACCCGACAGCCAGAAATACAGACCAGTGCCAAGCGCGCCCGCCAACAGCCAATCCACCGCGTGTTTCCAATAACCGTGCATGGTCACCGCCAGCACCCATGCCGGGCTGATCGTCTTCGGCGAGGTCCAACTGATGATGTGCAGCACCAGGATGATGACGGCCGTGGCCAGGATCACTTGGCCGACGAAGTTCACTTTGTTCCAGGCCTTGCCGTGCGGCATTTTTTCGCGGTGCCGGTCGCCCATGGTTTCGGCCAACGCGCCGCACGAACAGACCCAGCCGCAGTACGCGCCCTTGCCCCAACGCCACACGATCAGCGGGATAATTACGAAGGTTTGCACGAACGAGATCACCAGCCACCAGGTGTTCGGCGCCTCAGTAAACACGTTCCAGGCCATCAACGGCCAGGCGAGAATGAAGCCGTATGCGCGCCACCACGAATCACCGGGAAACAGATTCGCGCGCACCGCGTGCGGGACCAAATCGTGCGCGCCCAACCACGGCAGCAACAATTCCGGAATCAGGAACAGCGGCAGCACCTGCACCGTCATCAGGGTCAAGGTTTGCACGCGCACATACGCTGTTTTGCGCCGGCGCAGACGGTCGATGCCGAAGCCGACCACCGCGGTGCTGTACGCGAGAGTGACCCAGAACGATGGACTAGAGGCCGAGTGCAACAGCACGCCGGCGATGCTGGTCGGATCGCTGATCCAGCCGGATAGCGGCTGGATCCAACGCGCTGGCTGCAGCGCCGGAATCGCACCGCCCCAGCCCAACGATTTCCAGCCGTACAAACATGTGACCGCGACGATGAACGCGATCAGCGCGGCGTAGGTCGACGGTGAACGATCACCGCGAATCGGCACGCCGGAACGTCGGAAAAAATCCAGCGGCGCTTCGCGGCCGATCAGCGCCAACACGGCTTGGTTCGGCAGTCGCTCGGTGGTGCCACCGCTGGTTACTTCGACCGCTTCTTCGGTGATGCGGGTGAACTTCGCGCCCAGCATCAGGCGCAGACGGCCAGCGCTGGCGAGCGCCAGCACGCGCGCGGCGTTCTCTGGCTTCGCCTTGGCCAGATCGGTGCCGCGATGCACCAGGGTCACGCGGCCGCCGGCCTCGGCGCAGGCCACCGCCGCTTCGCAGGCGCTGTCGCCGCCACCGGCGACGACCAAGTCCTCATCGGTGTGATGTTTGGGATCATGCAGGCGATTGACGACCTTCGGCAGTTCCTCGCCGGGCACGCCCAAACGCCGGAAATTACCGCTGCGTCCAATCGCGACGATCACTCGGCGGGCCAAGATCGGCTCGCCTTCTTTCAACATCACCGCCAAGTTTTGGCCGCGTTGTTCGATGTGCGTGACCGCGGCGGTGCGCAGCGGCAGATCCTTGCCGGCAAGCTGCTGTTCCAGTTCCTTGACCAGGTCCTCTTTCACCTCGGCCGAAACCTGCAGCGCGCCCGCGGGGCGCATGTCGGTCGGATAGGTGAAGATCGGTTTGCCGGCCGGGAAGTTGGTCAGCGTCGCCAAGCGCTGATTGGATTCGATGATGGCGAAGCGCAGCTTGCTGCCGGCCAGTTCGACCGCCGCGGCCATACCGGCCACGCCGCCGCCGATGATGGCCACATCAAGTATCTCGGCCTGCGCTGAACTTTTGCCGTTGGTCGAGCCAAGCTCGCGGATGCAGCGCTGCGCCGCCTTCACTCCGGAATCGAGCGCGAATTTCAGCAGCGGCACGCCGGTCAAATCGCCGACTACCAACAGCCCCGGTACCCGAGTGCTGCCATCCGCTCCGACCACCGGCAGCCGTTCCGGCACGCCAGCGGGCCAGCGCAGGTGCAGCCAGTTGGCGTAGCGCCCGAACCACGAAAACGACGCACTGGAGGTGTTCATGGACGGGTCTTGATCAGGGATGGCCAGGACAGGAAACCGGCGTCAACAGCAGCCGCGAGATCGTCGGCATCGTCACAGTCGGCAAGCGTATCGCCGAGCGCGTGCGCGATTCCCGCCGCAGCCAAACGCTCGCGGCTGACGCGCAGAATCGCGGGCGTCGACCACGGCAACGCATCATCGGCGATCACCGGAATGGCGCGTTGATCCGACACCGCGACGCCCCAATAGCCGCCGTCTTCGGCCGGGCCGAACGCGACCGGCGCGGTAGTCAGCAGCGCCGCCAAACGCTGAAGATGCGGCAGTCGCAGGCCGGGACAGTCGGTGCCGATGGCGATCGCGCTGCCGGCGGTGTTGATGCCCCACGAAAGCGCGGCAGCGATCCGGCTGCCCAGCCCGCCGACGGCCTGCGCTCGGCGGGGCAGGTGCTCCAGACCGGTACCATCCCAGGCCGCATCGTCGCCGTCCGCGCTCAACAACACCGGAGCGGTCCAGGCGGCCTGCGCCGCGGTCACCACGTCCAGCAACTGCCGGTAGACCAGCAATGCGCCAGCTCCGCCGATGCCGGCGGCCAGACGGGTCTTCACCCGGCCCAACTGCGGCGCGCGTGCGATGATGACTAACGCCGGGTTCATGCGCGAGCACACCACCGCATCGTGAGGTTCAGATGAGCGCCGCGGTGCGATGAACGGCGCATACGCATCACGGCGCCGCCGGCCGATCAGCCGGATCGTGCTGAGCCCAATAGGCGAAGCGGCGGATGTTCCTCAGCGTCATGGCCGAGCCGTCCGCCTGCTGCCACGACAGCAGCGCATGGCGGTCGTCGGCGGCATAGACCAAGCGATCGGTGAACGCCCCACGGCTGACGCTGACGATCAGCGCCGGAACCTCGGCCGGCTGCGTACCGAGCGGATTCTTTACCTGGCCCGGCTCGCTGCTGATCGCAGCCGTAACCGGCGTGGTGTCGACACAGCGGGCCTCGACCTGACTGGGCACAATCCGCAGCGTCATAGGTTTGGCACCCGTCGCGACCCACGCCCTGGCCCACCACCACAGACTGTCGGCCGGCACCGCATCCGTGCCCAAATCCAGCGACTGCAGCAGATCACCGTGACCATCGAAATAACTGCTGACGCGCAGCGGCCCGCCATTCACCCACGATTTCGCGGCCGTCCCGCACCATTCGTGACTGCTGATGAGCCAACGCAGCGGGATGCCGTCGGCTTGACGGATTAGCTGAAATGAAGACTGGTCGTAGCGATAGACCCCGGTCTGAAAGCTGCGCACCCAATGCAGCTTCAGCACGGGAACCGTCGCGCTTTCTGCGCCGGCGGATTTCACCGCACGGCGTTCGTCCATGGTTTCGCGCACCGCCACCAAGGTCGCACTGCCCGGATGGAAATTACCGTAACGGAACTGCTGCAGTTCGTATTCCGACACCTCAGCCAAACCATCGTCCCAACCCGCGGTCAACCATGGTGACACCATCAGCAGTCCGTCAGGCAGCAACGCCGGCGCGGGCAACGCCGCGGGCGGCGGCACTAGCGGTTGCGCGCGGGCGACCTCGCTGGCGGGCAGCCATACGGTAGCCACGGCCAGCAGTCCGATCATCGGGGTGCGGCTCATACCTACGTCTTTCATGTTCATGGCTGCGCCTGGGTCGGGCTCACGCTCAAGTTCAGTTTCCAATCGTAGTCGAAGAACTTCAGCGGCTTGCTGCCGGCCAGGTAGTCACCGACCGGGCCCGCCGGGATGCGCGCACGCAGGAACGCTCGAACGCCACCGTCGGCGGTGAAATCATCGCCGAACCAGTCGAGGATCGGGTTGATGCGCAAGACACCCTGCACTAGGCGCACCTGATACGGGCTGGTGGCAAAGGCACGCGCGATCGCCTCCAGTTGTGCATCAAGAGTGGCGACCAGGTAGGGCTGGACGGCCAAGGGCGGGCAGGAGCGCGAGGCGCAGTTGATCGCGAAATGGATGCGCGGTTCGCCCAGCGGCCGCAGCACGGTGTGCTCCAGTTCGTCTAGGGTATAGCGCTGCCCGGCGATGACGAAGCTGTAGGCCTTCCACACGTTGGTGAAGAGACTGCCGGCGTCCTTGATGCTCCAGGTCGGCCACGCCGCGGGATCTGCGGGCAGCTTGCTAATCACCAACGCCAGCGTCTCGGCGTTGTAGGCGTTGATGAACAGCGCGAGCTTCCCGGAGCGATCAGCCGGCACGGTGGTCGCGGCAAGCTGCGCGAGATAGCGATCGAGCGCGGCGTGATCCGCACGCAGCGCCGCGTAGTCGATGCCATCCAGTTTGACCGCGAGGTGCAGCACCGCGGCAAACTCGCGATGCTCGGCATCCAGCGGCGGCGCGGCCACGCTCGGAATTGGCATTTCCTCCACCGCGCAAGCCACGGTGCCGATGACGAAACTCAGTACGAAAAATAGGGATGCGGTGGGGAACATGGACGCCTCAGGCAGTAGCGGGGGCAGGTGCGGTAACGGCGCCGGTGCAGCTTGAGCCGCAGCCAGCGGTGCAGGCCAGGCAGTGCGCACGCATCGCGATCGGCTGATCGGTGATCACCGCGGGCGCGATGTCCCACAGATGACGCACCGGGCCGTCGGCCAAGGGCAGATTGAGCGCCAGGTTGAAATCGCAGTCGAACAGCCGGCCCGCGTGATCGACGCTTAACGTGGTGCGGCACATCAGGCCGGACAAGGTCGCCGGGTTGTAAGCGTCGCGCAGCCGCTGCTCATAAAGCGCCAGCTTGCCGGTCTGTTCCAGAAACCGACGGAAGCGCGTGATCGGCACGTTGGCTAAGCACCACAGGCCCGTGAACGAAATGCCCCAGTCGGCGAACAGCCGTTGGCGATAATCCGCTTCGAGCGCTTCCTGCGGCGGCGGCAAACCGATGCCGCCCGGATTGTAGACGAGATGCAGCGGCAGGTCTGGGTCCACGCCATAGCCGACCGCGTTGAGTTGCCGCAGCCCTTGGATCGAGCGGTCGTAGGTGCCTTTGCCACGCTGTTTATCGACATTTTCCGCGAGGTAGCAGGGCATGCTCGCCACCACATGCACGCGGTTGGCGACCAGGAACTGCGCCAAGTCTTCTTGGCCGGGCTCCTGCAAAACGGCCAGATTGCAGCGGTCGATGACTTCAGCCCCAACCGCACGCCCAGCGCTGACCAACGCGCGAAAGCCGGGGATCAATTCCGGCGCACCGCCCGTGAGGTCGACGATGCCAGGACGATGTACGCCAATCCACGCGACCACTTTGGCCAGAACCTCGGCCGACATCATTTCGGTGCGCTTCGGCCCGGCCTCGACGTGGCAGTGGGTGCAGGCGAGATTGCAGAATCGGCCCAGGTTCAGTTGCAGGGTGGCCAGGGCTTGGCGGTGGACTGGCTGCTCCCACGGGAGGCTGGTCGGCATTGGTGGGATGGTGTTGGTGGGGGACAGCGTGGCAGGCATGGTGGTTGGTCGGGAGTCTGGGTCGAACCTTACAGCCGCATAGCTACTGGGCAGGCGAACAGTCCGGGGCAGAACTTTTTTTGAATTCCTTGCCATGCTGATTGGGATCATCGCGATCATCACCGCCATCCGCCTGCATTTATTGAAGTTGTACGACCTCCAGCACCCCGGCCTCCAGGCGCTCAGGCGCGTTCGCGCGATATTACTTCACGTCTAAAGGCCTGCCGTTTGCATCACCAAGACTGATCCCACCCCTGATTATGCACGGGCACCAGCTACACCAAACTGGCCGCATCGCCTGTGTACTTTGCGTGTCGAGCCTCAATAAGAATTCTTCTGTCCGGATCGGAATTGCTATTTCTACAGCACAGACCGAAGGGTAATGGACTCACCGCGTCGTCAGCCGTACTGCATAAACAGCGCGACGACACCTTCTATACAGGCGGTATTCAGCCGACGTAGAGATTGGCATAACCCGGGCTGATAACCTGGCTGCAGCAGCGAACGCCAGCGTCAACGATCTCGAATCTCGTGAGACAGTAAGCGGTTAGCGGTTGTTGGTTTGTTCATTTACGATCCAAGAAACTTTCCGTCGGAGCAACGGTGAAACCAAACGACGAAAACGGCAAACTGTCGCCAGATAAACGACCTTTCCGGGTTTTGATTATCTCCGGTTCGAACCGGCGGCAATACAACTGTCCCGGCGTCGATTCCAAGGCGCGAACGCTGATGCTGCGGATGGCAGCCGGACTGCCGCAGGAATGGGAAGTCGATTATGAGGATTTGGGAAACGTCTTCGGTCGCGCCCGCATCCAGAGTTGCAACGCTTGCGTGTCCACCTCGATGGCGCTGTGTGTCTGGCCGTGTAATTGCTATGAGCCGAACCATTCGAAAGAGCCGGATCTCATGTGGGACATGGACCTGTACAGCAGGCTCGACCTTGCCGACGCCTGGGCCATCATCGGACCGGTTAACTGGTATGCGCCGACTTCGAGTCTAAAATTAATGTTCGACCGCCTCGTGTGCATGAACGGTGGCAATCCCAGAGAAGAATTAATCCAGCACAAAAATCCGGAGATGGCGAAGCAACTTGAGCATTCGCCGGAGTGGGAAGAATTAAGCGATAATCATCTTGAAGGTCGGACGGCCGGTTTCTTCTGCTATGGCGATGGCGGCGCGGACGATCTGGATCCCACAGGCCGGCCCAAAAGTCTTCGGCACAAACACTATTTCGATCCAGAGGCAGAACCGGCCGACAGCCGTGATGCTTATGCGCCGATTGTCTGGCAATGTCGCTACAGCGGTATTGAGGTTCCCGATCCGCTGTGGCGCTACCTGAAGTTCGGCGACGGCAAGAAATACAGCGACAACCAGGCCGAGCACATGGCGGCAAGCACGGATGTTTACGCCGAATTCGACTCATGGACGCAGGCCTTCACGGACTTCGTCCGTGCGAAAGGAAAAGTCACACCGGGCAAGTATCGTGCGTTCGGCTACAAAGCTCCCGGCCACCTTTGGCCAGACCTGAAACTAAAATGGCGCGAACACCAAATGAACAAAGGAAAAGCACCAGTCGGGTCGTCTCCGGCAACGCAGGAAGCCCTGGACTTGAACAAAGACACGCATGTTTCTCCAAAAGTAAGCGAAGGGGATAAATTGCGGCAGCAGTAATGAACCTGCTCGGCAAGATATCTTGTTCTTTCAAGTGATGGCCAGAAGGCGAATGAAGAGCAAAGCTTTAGCAGGAAATCAAAGCCGGCAACGATCAATAATGTCCTTACCAGAAACGCACTGTTCGCGTGAGCACGTTCCTGCATCAGTTATTGGGCTGCCGATGTATCAACGAAGATGACTTTTCACCGCAATGAACATTGTCTTCACGGCTAAATTTTCAGATGGCGATTGCCAAGCCTCGATCAAAAAGAAAGAAGTCATGAATGTACCTGTAGCTTCCGGCGCTAAATCCGGCTCGCGCTGGAAATGGCTGCTCTATTGTGGCGCAGCAGTCGCATTCATCGCCGCCGCTATTATCGGCTTCAAATATTTCCATGGTCAGGAATTGCTCAAGCAGGCGATCGATTGGATTGGGCAACTCGGGCCGTGGGGTCCGATCATTTTCATCGTTATCTACATCGTGGCGACCGTGCTGTTCATTCCTGGCTCGGTGTTGACCCTTGGCGCCGGTGCGGTGTTCGGCGTGGTATTGGGCTGCATCTACGTTTCCGTCGCTTCGATCCTGGGCGCGACCGCCGCATTTCTGGTAGGTCGGTATCTAGCTCGGGACGCCATCGCGCGAAAAATCGAAGGTGACGCACGTTTCGCCGCAATCGACCAAGCCGTGGCTGTTGAAGGCTGGAAAATAGTCGGGCTGACCCGGCTTTCGCCGGTGTTTCCCTTCACGCTATTGAACTACGCGTTCGGCCTCACGAAAGTAAAACTGCGCGATTATGTGCTGGCCTCATGGATCGGCATGATGCCGGGCACCGTAATGTATGTGTATCTCGGTTCACTGGCACAAGCCGCCACCGGCGAACGCACGCGCACCACCGGCGAATGGGTGCTCTATGGCGTTGGCCTGCTGGCCACGATCGTCGTCACCATCTTCGTTACGCGCGTCGCCAAGAAGGCGCTCGCGAATAAGACCAAGCCATAAAATTATCCGAGATAATGAATGAGCGACCAATCCCAACCGCCCGTCCTTCCGTGGGACGCGCACAATCAAAAACTTATCGCCAACGTCCACCCGGCGGATTGGAAAAATCCAACGCCCTCCAAGCGCTATAACCTTGTCGTGATTGGCGGCGGCACGGCGGGTTTGGTGAGCGCCATCGGCGCGGTGGGACTCGGCGCAAAAGTCGCGCTTGTCGAGAAAAGCTTTCTTGGCGGTGATTGTCTGAACGTGGGTTGTGTGCCGTCCAAGGCCATCATTCGCGCCGCCCGCGCAGCGGCGGCAGTGCGCGATGCCGCTAAATTTGGCGTCAATGTCCCCAACGGCGTGACGATGGATTTTGGCAAAACCATGGAACGGATGCGCCGCCTGCGCGCCGACATCAGCCCGCATGATTCCGCGCAACGCTTCACCGATGCCGGCGTGGATGTGTTTCTAGGCGGCGGAACATTCATCGGTCCAGATAGCGTCGCAGTTTCAGGGCAAACGCTGCGTTTTTCCAAGGCTGTCATCGCCACCGGCGCGCGGGCAGCGGCACCACCGATTCCAGGGCTGAAGGACGTTCCCTATCTCACCAACGAAACATTGTTCTCGCTCACCACACTACCCAAGCGTTTCGGCATCATCGGCGCTGGCCCTATCGGCTGCGAAATGGCGCAAGCTTTTGCCCGGTTGGGCGCGGAAGTATTTCTGGTTCGCGACGAAGCCGGGATTCTTCCCCGCGAAGATCGTGACGCGTCGGCCATTTTAGAAGCGGCGATGCTGCGCGACGGCGTGACATTTTTGGATCACGGCAAACAACTCCACCTGACCAAAGACCCGAACGGTGTCCGGCTGCGGATCAATGTGCCGGGACATGGCTATGACGTGCTCGTAGATCAGCTCCTTATCGCCGTGGGTCGCGCGCCGAACGTCGAGGGCCTCGGGCTCGAAACCGCCGGCGTGGAGTTCGACAAAACGGGCGTGAAGGTCAATGACCGCCTGCAGACGGCTAATTCGCGCATCTATGCCTGCGGCGACATTTGCTCGCCATATCAATTTACCCACGCGGCTGATTTCATGGCGCGCATCGTTATTCGGAATGCGTTATTCAAAGGTCGCTCCAAGACGAGTTCCCTTATCATCCCCTGGGCGACCTACACCTCGCCGGAAATTGCGCATGTCGGCCAGTACGAACATGAAGCGACGGAGAAAGGCATTGAGTTGGACACGTTTACTCAGGAGTTGAGCAGCGTAGACCGCGCGATTCTCGATGGTGAGACCGACGGCTTCGTGCGCGTCCATGTGCGCAAGGGCACGGATGAAATCCTCGGCGCGACCATCGTCGCCGCGCACGCGGGCGAAATGATTTCCGAAATCACGCTCGCGATGAACGGCAAGATTGGGCTAAAGTCCATCGGCGGAGCGATCCATCCGTATCCCACGCAAGCGGAGGCCATCCGCAAAACCGGCGATCTCTATAATCGTACGCGCCTCACGCCGTTGATAAAAATGCTCATGGGCAAATGGCTCGCGTGGACCCGATAAACCTGCGCAACTTGCAGACCGTTGTCCTCGCCGGGGCCGGCCATGTGCATCTCTACGTGGCGGCTCATGCCGAGGAACTTATCGCGGGTGGTGCGCGCGTGGTGTTGGTCGATCCGGGCGAGTTTTGGTATTCCGGTCTGGCAACGGGAATGCTCGGCGGCAGGTATGCATCGGCGGATGATCGGGTGGACGCGCAGGCGCTCGCACAAGCGCATGGCGCAACGTTTATCAGGGATCGGGTCGCGGCCGTGGATACTTCCGCTCGGCGACTTCGCCTCGCGGGAGGTGCTGAGTTGGCTTACGACTATCTGTCGTTGAATGTCGGCAGTCAGGTTCATGCGGACGACATTGCCGGCGCGGCCGATGACCCAAGCGTCTGGGCGGTCAAACCGATCAGTAATTTATGGAAACTGCGCGAGCATTTGGAGGCGCTGTTTCGCGCGGACGAGACCCCACGCGTGGCGGTGGTCGGCGGCGGCCCGACGGGTTGCGAAGTGGCGGCGAATCTGTCCGCGCTGGCCACGCGTCATCACCGCACCATGCATGTGACCCTGCTCACGCCCGCTGATCGCCTGATCAAACAGGCTCCCGCCGGCGCAGCGCGTCGACTTCAGCGCGAGCTGATCCGCAGCGGCGTGGAAATCCGCACGCATGTCCGGGTCGTCCGGCGCGAGGGACAATCATTGCTGGCTGAAGACGGCCGCCTCATTCCCGCAGACCTCGTGGTCCTGGCGACCGGGCTCGAAGCACATGCGCTGGTACAGACCACGGGCCTACCGACCCGACCGAAACAAGGGCTGCGCATCAATCGCAAGCTGCATTCGATTGCCGACCAGCGGGTCTTCGCCGGTGGTGATTGCGCCGCGATGGAAGGCTTCGATCTGCCGAAGCTTGGCGTGTTCGGCGTACGCCAAGCCGCCTACATTCACGCCAATCTGCTGGCCAGCCTGGAGCGCAAGCCACTCGCCGAATACCAGCCGCAAAAGCGCTTTCTCGCCATCCTCAATCTGGGCGACGGCACGGCCCTGGCGACGTGGGGACCGCTGTGGTGGCATGGCCGCTCCAGCATGTGGCTCAAGGACTTCATTGACCGGCGCTTTCTTGAAAAATATCGACGGCTGGGTTTGCCGTGGCCGGAAAAAGTGGAGCGATGAGGCGGCATCGCTCCATCAGCATGCCGACGCTGAACGAGGCCGCATCACGCGCGCCAAGCGGTTCATCAGCCGGCCTGCTGCGAGAAATATTGCGGCGTCGGTCAGCGGGCCGGCGCCTTGGCAGCAGCCAGAATGGCCTGTGGATCCATGCGGACCTTGTAGTCGGGATCGGCATGGGCGAAGCGGATCTCGCCCTCGGCCGTGACCAGGAACACGCTCGGAACCGGCAGCCAGCGGTGATCGTTCCCGGCCGCGGCCTTCAAGTCGATCTTATAGCCCTTGAGGGTCGCCGCCGTGGCGTCGTCGACGTGGTAGGCGACGCCGAACGCCCGCATCGCGGTGCCGTCGGCGTCGGACAAGCGCCTGACGCCGGCATCGCCATTGGCGATGCCCTGCGCCAGCACCGTGGGCCGGTCCGGGGTCAGCGCGACGATGTGCCAACCAGCAGCCGTCAGGTCCGGGACGATCGCGCGCAGCCCAGCCAGGTGACGGGTGCAGAACGGACACCACCCGCCGCGATAGAAGATCACGACGGTGGGCTTGCCGCCGAGGACCTTTCCAAGGGTGGTCGCCGTCCCGTCTGCTTCCCGCATGGCGGTGATGAGAGGTATCCGACTGCCCACGGCCGCTGCCGTGGCAGCCTGCGCGGTGGCCGGAATGGCCGGAATGGCCGGAATGGCCGGAATGGCCGGAGCCGGGGCGATGGTGGGCTCAGCGGCTAGCAGGCCAGACGCGCAGAGGCAGGCCAGCAACGGGGACATGATCGACATGGACGACTCCTTTGTTGGTGAGTCGGGTGTCCCGTCGGGTTCTTACCGTTCAATCCGGGATCCGTACTGGCTCCCTGGCACAATGCCTGATCCTGAAACGCGACACCTGTTGCTGCGGACCCATGATGAGCGCCAGCCCCGAACCGATGCCTGCGGCCACCAATCCGAACCAATGGGTGGACACCTACGCGGACAGCCTGTTCCGCTACGCCTTGACCCGTTTGCGCCGCCGCGAGGACGCCGAGGACGCGGTTCAGGAGACCCTCCTAGCGGCCCTGCAGGCGCAGCGGGCCTTCCGTGGCGACAGCTCCGAACTGACGTGGTTGATGGGCATTCTGCGGCACAAAATCGTGGACCGCATCCGGCTGGCTGCGCGTGACACCGCGGTCGAACCCCTGCCTGCCGGAGAGGTGGATGAGTGGTGCGGGAGATTCGACCACTGGCTGCACCCGCCGAAGTCCTGGTCCGGCGACCCCACCAAGCTCAGCGAGGACGCCGAGTTCTGGCAGCAGGTGCGCAAGTGCTTCGGCGCGCTGCCAGAACGGCAGGCCCAGATCTTCGCACTGCGCACCTTCGATGCCCTGGAAGCTGAGGACATTTGTAAGCAGACCGGCATCTCCGCGACGAATCTGTGGGTCCTGCTGCATCGCGCGCGAATGCGCCTGCGCGGCTGCCTGGAGAAATCCTGGTTCACCTCGGAGCCCACGCCATGAGTGCCGTTTTTTCATGCCGCGAAGCGGCCAAACTGGCCTCTCAGGCCCAGGACCGTGTTTTGCCCATGCGTCAGCACATGGCCCTGCGCATGCACACCATGATGTGCGCAGCCTGCCGTGCCTATGAACGCCAGATCATTTTCATCGACACCGTCTTCCGCCTGCGCGCTCAGCACGGCACGGCGGACCTCCCCACCAGCGCGGGACTCGACGCCGCGGCGCGCGAGCGCATCCGCGCCCGGCTCACGCAGGATCAGTGATCCCCGGCTGCGGTTGGTCTACAACGGCCCGGAACGGCGCATGAGCAACCGGCTCGGCATCATCATTCCGACGCTTACCGAGGCACGGTGGCTGCCTGGCTGCTTAAACAGCTTGGGCGATGCCCGGGTTCCGGTGCTGGTGGCTGATGGCGGCAGCACGGATGCCACCCGGACGGTCGCCGCAGCGCACCGTTTGCAGCCGCAGGTGCTACAGGTCACAGGTGGCCGCCATCAGCAACTTAATGTCGCCATGGCGCAGATCGTCGCCGACTGGGTGCTGATCCTGCCGGCTGACGGGCGTCTGCTACCGGGGGCGATCGAGCGCATCGCCAGCGCGTGTGCGGGTCTGCCGGGTGCCGCGGCCTGCCTGACGTTGACGCCGGATGTGCGTGCCTGGCAACACCGCCTGCGGAGCGCGTGGTCAGGCCTGCGCTGTCGAATGACTGGTGGCGCCTACCTCGACCAGGCGCCTCTGTTCCGTCGCAGTCCGGCCTTAGCGGCAGGCGGATTCCGCGCCTGCGGTTCCTACGACAGTGCGGACTTGGGGTGGCGGTTGCGCGCGCATGGCCGGTTTATGGTAGTGCCAGAACCGGTGGTCATGAGTTGCCGCGAATACCGTCAGCGCGGTTTCTGGGGTGCGACCTTGCGCCACCAACGTCTGCGCTGGCGGCAGTTCCGCGGCGGCGCACCGGCGGCATTAGCGGCTCCATTAGAGCGCTTGGGGCATGCATGAACCTGCGCGCCATCTTCAGTCCCTGGCCGCTGCTGCTGCTGGGTTCCCTACTGCTCTTGGCGGCCGCCATTCTGGTCGCGATCGTGATAATATCCGGCCGACACCGACCTGCGCATCTGACTGAAGCCGCCGCCTTGGTCGCATATCGATATCCCGACGTGCTGCGCATGACCGGCCAAGAACTGGCCACCCATGACAGCGCCGACTACTTGCTGGTCGATGTCCGTTCAGCGGCTGAATGGTCCGTCAGCCATCTGTCGGCGGCGTTCCGCTGTGAGGATGCGGGCGCAGCGGTCGCACAGGCCAATCGTCGGCACCGCGCTCGGGTGGTGGTGTATTGCAGCATCGGTGAGCGCAGCAGCCGGCTGGCTGAGCAGATGCAGGCGCTAGATTTCCACCTGCTGATTCACGATCTGGCCGGCGGCATCTTCACCTGGGCCAGCGAAGATCGGCCGCTCGTGGATGCCCGCGGACAACCGACCAAACTGGTACATCCCTATGACCGCACCTGGGGTGAACTGCTGCCGCCCGAGCGTCGGGCACCGCTGCCGTGACCTGGGCATCCTCGCCAACTTCGACTTCAAACCCGGCCTCACCACCACGTAGTGGCTGTCCTTGATTGGCATCACCAACATCCGTGCGGTGGCGCGAATGGGTGTCGTTGACGCCTGCGTCCTGCTGCGGCGTGCCGGCCATCCCGTTTGCCTGAACTTGGCCTATGGCCTGCAGGCAGACCTCATGGGAACCACCTGGAACCGGTTGCCAGAGGCGGTGCGCGACGAACTGCGCGTGGCCTACCGGAACCGTCTGGGTTAAGGTCGCCAGACGGTCGACGCCGGGCGTGGATCGCCTGCAAGCGCATCACATTCCATTAGGTGCGAAGCAGGATCGCCAGCATGGCGGCCGCCGCCGCGGCGAGCGGCAGGGTCGTGATCCAGGCCAGCAAAATGCCGCCCAGCCAGGTCCACGACAGACCGCCGGTTAGCGCCCCGGCACCGACCAAAGCACCGGTGGTGACGTGGGTGGTCGACACCGGCAAGCCCACCGGCGAAGCGGCCAGGATCAGCGCTGCGGCGGTCAGGTTCGCCGCTCCGGCCTCGGCTTCCTTGCCCCCCAGGTGGACCAGTTTGGTCGCCATCACCTGCATCACCCGACGACCCGCGAACCAGCCGCCCAGGGCCATCGTCAACCCGATCCCGGCAACGGCGGTATGGCCACCGGCGGGAATCAGCGCCGCCACCGGCAGGATCAGCGCCGCTATTTTGGGCGTGTCGTTGAGTCCTCGGGCCGCCGCGATGGTCATCCCCGAGCCCACATGCAGCCAGCGACCGACACCGGCACCCGTCGCCACCGGCATGGAACCGGCGGCGGTGCAGGTCTGCTGATCGCCGACCACCGTGGCCGATACCGTCGGACCAACGGTGGTGGCCACCGTCACCGTGCACGCGCAGGCCGGCCCGACCAACGCCGCAACGCGGCGCACCACCACCCCAATCAACAGACTGAGAACAAACGCCAGAATTGGACTCAGCAGCAACGGCATGACGATCTTGGTCGCGACCGTTGGCCACATAATCGTCCCATGCAGCACCAATCCGGTGCCAACCAAACCGCCCAACAAAGCATGGGTGGTCGATACCGGCAACCCGAACCGGCTGGCCAGTAACACCGCCACCGCCGCACCACCGGCCACCGCAGGCGCGAACTCCGCCAATTTGCGCGTGGCGTTGTCGATCAGTCCCGACCCGGCAAAGAGGCGCGCCAGATCGGCGCCCAACCACAGCGCGACCACCGCACCCGCCAGCCCCGCCGCCGCCGCCCAACGCAGTGCACTGCGGTCGCTGATGGCAGCACAGGCCACTAGGCTGGCGACCGGCTTGCCGGTGTCATTGGCGCCGTTCGCCCATGCGAGCGCCAGCGTCGCGGCCACCAGGATCAGCATGGTCATCATGGCAGCTCAGCAGCAGTCCGCGCCGGGCGCACAGGCGCTGCCGTCTGGCCGCCAATCCGCCGGCAGCACGCCGTTTTTGGTTTCACTGGGATGGCGCAGGCGGTGGCCGTCGCAGGCGTAGTGCTGCTGATCTGCCGCGCTGATGGGTTGATAGGGCGGCAGCCCGATGACCTGCGTCGCGTACGGTTCGCTGGTCAGCAAACGATAGGTCTTGGTGCACACCGCAGTGCGTTCGCCGCGCCGGAAAACATGGCCGTCGTCATCATGGACCTCGCTCCATGGACCGGGATACAGCACCGCGTGATGGCCTTCGCGGCATGGCCCCTGCTTGCCCTTGTAGGCGACCACGGTGACCGCGCGGAATTCGATGCCGTCCACCACCTGCCACGGGCGCTCATCGCGTTTGGCGAGCGTGACGCCGTGAAACCCTGCGTCGGCGAAGGCCTGTAAGAACCGGTCCTCACGAAATGCGCCGCTGATGCAGCCCGACCACAATGCGGGATCCTGGCGCTGGTGCTCGGGCACGTCTTCGTCGCTAACGATGTCCGAGATCGCCACTCGGCCGCCGACCTTGGTGACGCGGAATAACTCGGCGAACAATTGCTGCCGTTCGCGTTCATCGACTAGGTTGAGGACGCAGTTGGAGACCACCACGTCGATGGTCGCATCGCCGATCAGCGGCTGTTCACGGCGCAGCCGCGCCTCTTCGGCGCGCAGGGCGAACAGCTGCTCGCGGGTGCGAACCGGATGCTCAAGCAGCCACGCTTCGAGGGCGTCGAGATCGAGCGCCAGATCCTGAATCTGGCCGCAACGAAACGCGGTGTTGGCGAAGCCGATCGCGTGCGCCACCTGCGGCGCGGCAGAACGCGCCAGCTCCAGCATGTCGCGGTTGCGATCGACCCCGATCACGCAGCCGGCGGCACCCACCACTTGGCTGGCGATGAAGCAGATTTTTCCGCCGCCAGAACCGAGATCCAGGACGGTCTCGCCTGAGCGCACAAAGCGGCTGGGATCGCCGCAGCCGTAGTCCCGCTCCAGCACCGCGTCGGGTATGGCAGCGAGAAGCTGCGGATCATAGGTGACCGGACAGCAGAGCGCCGGTTCAACCGCTTGGGCGGCGGCGCCGTAACGAGCTTGGACGGCCTGGGTCTGGTCCATGGTGCATCTCCGAGATACGGGTGAGTCGAGGACTCAGGTGATTTCTTACGCGGCTCTGGGCATGCGCCCGAAGCGGTGGCGCAGGATGGTGGTGATGATGCCCCAGCCGGCTTTGAAGATCGGGCCGATTCGGCCGCTGATTTTCGATTCGCCCGCGGTGCGGGCCTTGGCATCGACTGCGACCTCTCGGTAGCGCAAGCCCAAGCGGAAAATTTTGGTCTGCATTTCCGCCGTCCAACCAAACGCTGGGTCGCTCATGTGCAGGCGGACAAGGGCAGCCGTCGACACGCACCGGAACGGCCCCAGGTCGCTGACCCGACGCCAGTACAGCAACCGCATCAGGCACACCGCGACCAGATTCCCTGCCCGTTGCGGCGGCGTCAGGGCGCCCGGTTCGGCGTGACCCAAGGCGCGACTGCCGACCACCAAATCAGCGTCGCCGCGCAGCACAGGCCCGGTCACGGCGGTCAGGCGATTCAGGTCATCAGCGCCGTCAGCATCGCAGAAGACCACCGCCTGCGCGCTGTCTGGGACCGCGGCCAACGCCGCCAAACAGGCGGAACCGTAACCACGCCGCGGCGCGAAAACCACGTGAGCTCCGGCCGCGCGCGCGACCTCCACGGTGCGATCGCGACTGCCGTTATCGGCAACGATCACCTGCGCCACGCCGCCGGCCATCAAACGGCGAATAACGGCTTCGATCGAGCCCTCTTCGTCTAACGCGGGGATGACGGCAACGAGCACGCAATGATCCTTGGTCGAAACGGCGCGCGCTGGGTAGGCAACAGCCTGCCGCGGACATCCGAATGAGCGCAGGCTGTGCAGCAGGTGGCGTTCGTCCAATGCCGACGAACGCAGCGGTGGCACCGGTGGGCCGCGAATCGGCGCACGTAAACGTCGCGGCCAAAAAAACCGCCGGTCGCAATGCCTGCGACCGGCGATCAGTGCGCCAAAACTCAGCAAAAAACAGCGCGTTAAGGTCAGCGCAAAAAGCTCAGCGCAAAAAGCTCAGCGATACAGATTGTAGAACGTCTTCAGACCCAGGTATTCCGCCTGCTTGCCCAGCTGTTCTTCGATGCGGATCAACTGATTGTACTTGGCGATGCGGTCGGTCCGTGAAGCCGAACCAGTTTTGATCTGGCCGCAGTTGGTGGCGACGGCGATGTCGGCGATGGTCGCGTCTTCGGTTTCGCCCGAACGATGCGACAGGATCGCGGTGTAGCCTGCCTTCTGCGCCATTTCGACAGCGTCGAAAGTCTCACTGAGGGTGCCGATCTGATTGACCTTCACCAGGATTGAGTTGCAGCAGCCTTTGGCGATACCTTCAACAAGGCGCTTGGGGTTGGTGACGAAGAAATCATCGCCGACGATTTGCACC
>JBBROQ010000018.1:0-26897 GCA_038229115.1 Planctomycetota bacterium
GCACATCCATTCCGCACCAAAACCGCCGAAGGAAATCGATCCGACCATCCCCGAGGATTTCCAGGCGGTGGTGTTGAAGTGCATGCAAAAGCGTGCGGATGACCGCTATCAAACTGCCGCCGAATTGGTCAGCGATCTGGAGCGATTGGCGAAGGGTCAGACGCCGGTGCTGGCGTTCACGGATCCCGCCGGTCTGCGCCACGGCGCGACCGTCATGCGCACGCCGGAGTTCAAGCGCGAACGTCAACGCCATCAGGTGCTGATCGCCGGCGCCGTAGTGTTGGTGGCGGCCTCTGCGGTGACGGCGTGGGCGTTGATGACGCGCACACCCGCGGCCACGTCAACCGCTCGCGGCGCGCCCGAACGAACCGTGGTGATCACGGCGCACGGCAGCGATCCGGCTGCGGCCGAAACGTTGCTTGCCAGCCATCAGTTTGCCGACGCACGGCGCTTAGCGCAGGACGAACTGCGTGCGACGCCCAAAGACGCGACCTGGTTGGCACTGTTGGCGAAGATCGACCAAGCGCAGGGAGAAGCGGCGCTGATTCAGGCGCAGACCGCGCTTGATAAAGGCGACATTGCTAGTGCTGGCACTGCTGCGGCCAGCGCGCGCGCCCTGATCCCGGACGCGCCGCAATTGAAGACTATTGAGGCCGAACTGACGCGCATCGAAGGCGAACGTGGTCAGCGCACGCGGATGCTGGCTGAAGCCGATAATTTATTGAGCGAAGGCAGTGCCGCGAAGGCCGAGGCGCTGCTGGCCGGCTTGGCCGCGCAGGCTCCGGATGATGTCGCAGTGGCCAATGCCCTACGTCGCGCCCGCGCCGCACGCGAAAGCGCAGATGCGCTGGAACGCGCGGTGCGCGAACAAGTGGCGCAGGGACAGCAGGCATTGGAGCGCAAGGATTACGACGCCGCGCAATTGGCCTTCACTTCGGCGAAACAGCTCGATCCCAAAAATGCGGTCGCCAGCGTCGGCCTCGATCAGGTGACGCAGGCCAAACAGGCGATCAACGCGGCACGCGAGCAGTTCGACTCCGCGCTGAAGGCACGCGATCTGACTACGGCCGAGGCACGTTTGGCCGATCTCCGCACCTTGGCGCCGGGCAGTCCGCAGGTGGTTTTGGCCGAAGCCGCGCTGGCCAATTCACGCTTGGCCGATGACGATGTGAAACGTCAGACGGAAGAACGCGAAGCCCAGGTCTCGAACGAGGCCAAGGCGCTGTTAGCGAAGCTTGATGACCTAACTATCGCGCTGCCGGTGCTGGAAAAATCAGTGCAGGATTTTGTCGGTCAGCGCGCCGGCCGGCCAGAAGCGCCGCTGCTGACACGCCGCCTGGATGATCGTCGCGCGCGCGCGCAGGTGCAGGCCTTGTTCAGCACGCTTGATCAGGCGGTGGTCGCGCACGACACCGCCGCGATCGCGCGCCTGGTCGCCGATACCGATTTCGCGACCCGCCTGGGCAAGCTCGGCACTTATCAGGGCGTGGTGTTTGCCTCGACTCTGACCGAGTTCGTGCGCAGCGATGCTGATGCGGCCGGGGGCGAACGCGGCACCGCCAAGATCAGCCTGCGCCAGGCGCTGGCCACTTATCCGGAAAAGAAGCTGACTTATTTATTTGATCTGCGTCGCCAGGACGGCGCCTGGCGCATTGCCAGTGCCCATCTGCAACCGTGACCGCGAGCCCCCCATGCGCTTGATCGCTTTCGCCCCCCTATTGTTTTGCGCTGGTTTTACCGGGCTTTTCGGCGTCAGCAGCAGCGCCGCCGAGCAGCCGATGGGCTCCGTTACGGTGGTCGCCGGCAAAGACGTGACGCTGACATTCGACCCCAGCGCGCATTTAAGTTTAGGCGCGGTGGTGGCGATTTTCGGCGCTGGGCAGGTCGAACGGCATCCCCTGACCAACGAAGCGATCATCGAGCGCCGCGCCTTGGTGGCGAAGGTGCAGATCCTCGCACTCGACAGTCCGCAGGCTGGACAGCCGGCGCAGGTGAAAACACGGGTAGTGTGGACCGGCCCCGGCGCGATTGAGATCGGCTGCGACGCCGTGCCGCTGCCGGGCGAAGCGGCGCCAAACTCGCCGCCCGCGTTGACTGCTGGGCTCGGCAAAACCAGCGCCAGCGCCGGCAGCACGGTGACCGTGACCTTGCCGATCACGGATCCGGACGGCGACGCAGTCACCTACCAATGGTTGCTGGAAGGCACGCTCGGCAGCAGCGGTCGTTTGGACGCGCGCAGCACCCGCCAGCCGTCCGTGAATTGGACCGCGCCGGCAAGCCTGGGCACGGCAACACTGCACGTCATCGCCACCGACGCGTGGGGCAATCGCACCGAGGCCAGCAGCGCGCTTGAAGCCGTCGCCATACCCGATGCGCGCAAGCGTGAACTGACGGTGTTTGCGCGGTATGGCATGGACGCCGAACCCGCCGTCACGCGCTTGGTGCGCGCCAGCGACGGCGCGTGGTTGGGCCTAACCGACAGCGGCGCAATCCGCAGCGCACCGGGTTGGGCCACATCCGCAGCACTGAGCTTGGGCGAGATCCGCCGCCCATTGGCAATCGCCGAGCACGGCGGCAACCGCTACGTGCTCGACGGTGGTAAAAATGAGGTCGCTGTCCTGAACGCCGATGGCGCGGTGCAGATGACGCTTGGCGGTTTGGATCGTCCGACCGACGTGGTGGTCGGCGCCGATGGCTTGGCATTCGTCGCCGATCAGGCTGCAGGTGGCGTGCTGGTGTATGAGGCCGACGGGCGGTTCCGTTGCCGCTTAGGTCGCGCCGGTAATGGCGCCGATGAATTCAAAGGTTTAACCCGGCTGGCGCTTTCACCGGCCGGGGAATTGTATGCGCTCGATCCGGCCACCCGCCGCGTACATCGCTTTGACCGTGCGCTCAAACGCCTGAGCACCTGGGAACTGGCCGGCGACGCCAATCAGCCGGCGACCGCGATCGCGATGCATCCGCGCGGGCTACTGGTGCTACAAGCCAGCGGTGTGGTCACGATCTATGACGCCAAGGGCATCGGCGGCGAAGGCGTGAAACCGCTCGAAGGTAGCCCGCTGGTCGACAAGCCGGGCAAGGCCGACGCATTGGCCGTGGACCTGACGGGCGAGTGGTTCGTCACCTATCCGGATCAGGGTCTGATCGCGCGCTATACCGCCGCGGGCACCTGTTCGGGCATCCGCGGCGGACATTTGCGCACCGCCAGCCATTGGGCCGCCGACGGCCAAGGCCGGTTGTTTGCCGGCGACGACGACGGTGCGGTGTGGGCCTATGATTTGGAAGGTTGGCGCGTGGCGAAACTGCCGCAGGGCCTGCCGACGCACGGTAAGCCGACCTTGGCGGCGTCCCCTGATGGTCAGGGCCTGACCATCGTCGACAGCCGCGCATGCACTGTCACGCGCGTGAAACCGGATGAGCCAGCCGCGCCAGCCGTGGTGTTCGGTCAGCCCGGAAAAAACAACGGCCAGTTCGGCGAGCCGGTGGCCGCCGCGCTGGATGCAGCCGGGCGCTCTTATGTGCTTGATGCCGATCTGCACCGGGTGGCGGTATTCGATGGCAGCGGCGCGTACCTAACGTCCTTTAGCGGCAGTGGAAAAAATCCACAGGATCTGCGCGAACCAAAATTCATCGCGGTCAGCAGCGCCGGCGACGCGATTTTCGTCTATGACGCGTACCGTTACGAAGTGAAAAAATACGCCGTCGATCAACAGGCGAAGACCATCACCCACGTTGGCAACACCGGCGGCAAGGGCAGCGGTCCAGGCCAATTTCGCGAACCACTGGCGCTCGGCTGCGACCGTCAGGGCTTCCTTTATGTGGTCGACAGCAGCCGCGGTGACGTGCAGGTAATCGACTTCCACGGCAGCAGCGCGGTGCCGCTTTATGCGAAAAAACTCGACGACCTCGGCATTCGCAAACCACTGACGGCGACCACTGCGCCCGACGGCCAGGTGTTCATCGCCGGCGACGGTACGCTCACCGGCCTGCGCTGGTGAACCCGCACCCATCGGCGCAGTTAACCAGCTCATGCTGAACCCTGATTCCAACAATCCGTTCCGGCGCCAAGCACCAGCCTTCACCGTCGATCGGCTCGAATTGGCGAAACGTCGCTCACGCCCACGCCGGCGCGAATGGCGGTTACTGATCACGCTGCCGATCGCGGTCATCGCGATCGTGTTCTGCATCCAATGGTTCGTCGATTTGGGCCAGCACATCGGCGACGCCACGCGCGAAAGGTTGCCGCAGGAAATGCGCCTGACGCCGATGGTCACGCCCAGTTTAGACAAAGCCGACGCGCTGCCGCTGCCGGCCGAGGTCGACGCCGTATTGCCGCGCGTCACCGAGCTGTTGGGCGACCACGCCAGTGTCCGTACCGGCGATGAACTCGACGCCGGTACCGTGGCCTGGGCGCGGCTGCTGTTGGATCAAGATCGTGCGCATCCGCCCATTCCGCAGCGGCTCAGCGCACACGATCTATTGTTGGGCGATGCACACGAAGGTGCCTCGGCGCTGATCAGCGGTCGCATTGATGACAATCGTCCTGCGGCCGAGTCTGGCTGGCAGCGCCTGATCCTGGCGCTGGATGAAGGCCAGTTCGCCGAGGTGCTGGCTGAACCCAACGCCGCCGAGCAAGTCATCGGTCACCAAGTCCAACTCGTCGGTCGCTACCTTGGCCGCACTGAATTGCCGACTGCCGATGGCAAAAGCGTGAAACTACCGCTGCTGCTCGCACGCGCCTTCCAGGCCGACACCTCGACTGACGCCATCAACGAACACGGCGACTTTGTGCAGCGCGGCCCATGGCAGCTACCCGACGATCTGTACGCCGACATCAGCGACGAGCGCACCTTGGTGGAAACGCGGCCATATTACTGGCTGCTTGGCCAGGCGCGCTTCGACCTCGGCAATCCCCTCAGCGCAGAATCCATCATCGACGGCAATCAGCACGCCAACGATCTGCATCAGAAACCTGCGGCTTTTCGCGGCCAACCGCTGCGCCTAAACGGCTTCGTCTATCGTGCCTGGGAAGATGCCGAGGTCGCGCACGATCAGCCCTTTGGCCTCAAACGGGTGGTGCGCGTCCTGTTGTGGAAGCGCGATTTCGGTGCGATCAGCGAAAACGTCAACGGCGTCGAGGTGACTAAAACCAAGCACGTCCTGCGCTTGTTCGAAGTCGCGATCGTCACTGATCAGCCTCTGCCAAAGGTCGGCGAGCATCTGACCATCGCCGGGCGCTTCTTAAAAATGCACGCGATCCCGGTGCAGGTCGATCGCTATCGTGACAAGGTCCACGGCGTCGAACGCCAGAGCGACAAGGCCTACACGTGGTTCGCGGTCGCCGCCGGCTACAGCGTGGTGCCACCGCCGCCGCGCTACCAATACACCGCATGGAGCATCATCGGCATCACGATCGTGCTGCTGATCGCCGCGCTGTTCGCGGTGATGGCCCGGCGCGAAAGCAAAGCCGGTTTAGTGCTGCACGATAAGGTCAAGCAACTGCGCGCCACGCGCCGCGCGGTTTCCGCCACCGCTGCAGCGAAAACCGCAGCGCCTGCCGCGGTCGATACGGCGACCCTGCCGCCGGCGCCAACACAGCCACCGGCTGCGCCAACCTCGCCGCCAAACGATCCGCCTTCCGTCTAACGGTTTCGCCCGCGCGTCCGATTGCGCTGTCGCAGATCCGCGGATACGAGGGCCGCATGCACCCGCTCGCGCTCCCGCTCAGCTTCCGTCCGGTCTATCACACCATTGTCTGGGGCGGTCGGCGCATGGCCGCGTGGCGGCCGGATCTGCCCGCCGGCCCGATCGGCGAAAGCTGGGATCTCAGCGATCATCCGCGCGGCATGAGCGTGGTCGCTGACGGCGCGCTGACCGGAAAAACGCTACGCGAACTGACCGCCGAACACGGCCGCGCCCTGGTTGGCGACACCCATGACGGCGGCGACTTTCCGCTGCTGGTAAAACTGATCGACGCCAACGACCGTCTGAGCGTGCAGGTGCATCCTGACGATGCTCTAGCGCAGGAATTAGGCGTCGGCCAGCGCGGCAAAACCGAATGCTGGCTGCTGCTGAACGATGGCGGCGAACTGTATGTCGGCACCACGCCCGGCTGCACCCGCGAACGCTTCGCCGCCGCGCTGGCCGCGGGACGGGTCGCGAGTGAACTCAACCGCATCGCTGACGCCCACGACGGCGACTTCTACTTCTTGCCCGCACGCACCGTACATGCGCTCGGCAAAGGCTGCTTGCTGTACGAAGTGCAGCAGACCTGCGACGTCACGTTTAGAGTCGACGATTGGGGCCGCGTCGGCCTGGACGGCAAACCGCGCCCCCTGCATGTGCGCGAATCGTTAGCGACCATCGATTACAGCGCCCACGGCGGCAGCACCGACATCACCGCCGTCCCGCATCCCGCCGGCGGCAGCGTCCGTCACCTAGCGCGCTGTCCGTATTTCACCGTCGAAGAACGCCGCGCCGCATCGACCAGCGGCGGCGGCAATGGCCGCTGCACCATCGTGGTATGCCTCAGCGGCCACGGCCGACTGAGCACCGCCGCCGGTGCAATCGCGATCGAACCGATGCGAACGTATTTGGTGCCGGCCGCGGCCGGCGCTTGGAATGCGCTTAGCAGCGACGGCGAACTGCGCCTGCTGATTACGCAGCCAGGCGGCTGAACCGTTCAGCCCGAGTAGCCGAGATAGACATAAATGGTGGTGGACGCCGATTTGGTGATGGTGCCATCTTTCTCGTAGACCTCGAGCGTCGCCGAGCCGGTACCCGGTCTTATATCGAGTGGCGTGGTGGTCGGCCTGGTGAAATTGGACTGACCAGTTGCGCTGAGCGAGAGCGATTCGTTGTTCACCGTACCGGTAACACTGAGCGCTGCCGGCAGCGAATAGCTCCACTTGTAGACCAGCGCCTTTGTCCCGCGGTAAACGACCTTGGCCACCACGTTGGTCGAGCCGGTATATTTATCCGGAGTCGCTGCAATGGCTCCACTCGCCGCCGTACCAGCCGTGGTCAGCGACATGCCTAGTCCAGAGCCGCTCGATTCAAAGCTAACCGACAACGTTTCGCCGGCCTTCTTGCTGGAACATCCAGCAATCGCCACGCACACGCAGGCGGTGAAGGAAAGAATGGCCAAACTGAGGGCGGGCAGGGCGGGCTTCATAGCGTGAAGATACGCCCCGAAATTTTACCGCGCAAGGACGGCTCGCTGTGCTAGCCGAAAGGCTGTCGGTTTTGCTCGGGCACCGATGCATCGTCAGTCGCCCACCTCCCTCGCAAACCCGCGCCGGGTCCAGGGGCGGCCGAGCCCCTGGCGGGCGTAGCGGGCAGCGCCCGCGAACAGCAATCCCCCGAGGCGCCTGCAGCGCCGAGCGGGGACGACGCTTGGTTTCGCGTAAGCGAAACGCACCGGCGCAGCCGGTGCCGCCCGAGCCCGACGCGCCCCGCGCGCCTGCGCTAGCAGGCCCGCCGTTTCGGCGGGTCGGGCTCGGGCGCAAGCGGAGCTTAGAGAACGTTTTCGGATGGAATGAGTTCGCGCAGGCGCTTGATCGCTTTCGCTTCAATTTGGCGAACGCGTTCACGCGTGAGGCTGAACACTTTGCCAATCTCTTCCAAGGTCATCACCGGGAATGCGTCCATGCCGTAGCGGTAGCGCAGCACATCTGCCTCACGCGGCGTCAGCATGCTGAGGCGTGATTGCAGGAACGAGACATCTTCGTGCGCACCGACCATCGCTTCGGGATCGGATTCAATGTGGTCGTCTTCAAAGTATGAACTGAGGTCGCCGACTTCCTCGGTATCGAGGTTGGCGCCGTTAATCAGCGACGTGCGCATGATGCGCTGAATCAGCTTAATATTTTCCTTCGGCAGCTTCAGCGCCTTCACCACTTCGGCGACGTCATCGACATTCGGATTGTCGCGCGAGAACTTCTTCCAGCGCGCGACCAGTTCGGCCATATATGCCGGGACCCGGATGTTCTTCACTTTTTCAAGCAGCGCGCGGCGGATCGACTGCTTAATCCAATGCACGGCGTAGGTCGAAAAGCGGCATTCCATATCGGGATCGAAACGCTCAACGGCGCGCATCAGACCTATGTTGCCTTCTTCAATCACGTCGAGGATTGGCATCCCCTGATTTTCATACTGGCGCGCGACGCTGACCACCAGACGCAGATTGCACTGAATCATTTCCTGGCGCGCCGAGCGGTCACCGGCGCGTAGCCGCCGCGCCAGGGCGCATTCCGATTCGCGGGTAAGAACTTGAAAGACCGAGACATCTTTGAGGTACATGTCGAGCATTGCATCACGGGCCATGGCGGAAGCTCCTGGTGCAGTTCAACCACAGCCGCTGGAATTTGCAATACCAGGCTGGCGGAAAAATCCGCAGAAAATCCCAGTTTTTACGAAGCTTTGCGCTTTTTTGCGACTTCCAGTGCAACTGCTTCGAGCAACAGCCTGGGCTGCATGTTCCGGGCTAGGTCGGATTGCAACGTCAGGATGACTTCGATACGTTCTGCCAACGCGACATTTGGCGCGCGCCGCAGTTCATCGCGCTGAAATTGCACTAAGGCCAACAACCAGCGCCGAACCGTCTGACGTTGCTCGTAGGCAAGCGTGCGGCCAGCAGCTTCTGCCGCCGGCGTGACGCGCGTGGGCAGCCGCGCCAATACCGCGTCAATGCGTTCGCTGCTGAAACCATGTTCGCACAGGGCGCACAAATCGCCGATCGGTACCGGCTCGACATCATCCCAGCCTTCGCGATGACCGCCGACCGCGACACGTGCACGCGCTTCGGCCATCGGCGCGGGCACGCCGCCACGTTCTAGAA
This sequence comes from Planctomycetota bacterium, assembly GCA_038229115.1. Classification (GTDB taxonomy): domain Bacteria; phylum Planctomycetota; class UBA11346; order UBA11346; family UBA11346; genus JBBROQ01. The sequence continues at coordinate 8,840 of JBBROQ010000018.1, forward strand.
CGCGTGCTACATCGCTGCGCGTGAGTGGTTGTAGACGGAACAACTGTGTGCGCGAACGAATGGTCTTCAGTACTGCGCCAGCGTTGCTGGTGGTCATCAGCAAATACGTGCCGGCCGGCGGCTCTTCAAGAATCTTCAGCAGCAAATTCGCGGCGTCGGTACGCAGACGTTCAACGCCATACAGAACAAACACACGGCGCGCGCCGATCAGCGCGCTCTCAAACGCGCGTTCGAGCACCTGCGTGCGCAGGAGTTCAATGCTGAGGTCGGCGCCATCGCGATCGTGCGGCAACTCAGCCAGATCAGGATGCGTTCCCAAGCCAACCTGCGTGCAGCTGGCGCACGTGCCGCAGGCATCGCCGGATTGGGGATTGCGGCATAACAGCGCCTGTGCCAACGCGCGCGCCACGGTCCGCCGCCCACAGCCGGGCACGCCTTCCAAAAGTGCCGCGTGCGGCAGGCGATCGCGCCCAAGCAGCCGCATCAGCAGCCGCACAGCCGCCGCCTGTCCAATGACGTTGGCGAGTGCGGCCATCGCTTTAACGCGCGGTGGCGTTGGTGACTTGGCCAGGCACCAACGGCTGATCCGACCACACCACGGTGTTGTTCAGTAAGAACGCGCCGAAACGTGGGCCCTGATTGGTGGGCACCGGCTGCGCCGTGGCGACGATCACGGTACGCGGTGGCAATTTCGAGACCTCGGCCGGCAAATACTGATACAGAAATTCGGCGCCGGTGACCGGGCAATGAAAGCGGTTTACGCGGTTACGATCTTTGAGGTAACCGCGCTCCCACAATTCGCCGAGATTCTTCGGCCACAATCCCAAACGATAGGTGAAGTCCAACGCCGATTTACCGATCAGATCCAAAATACGGCTGCAATCCTGCACGTCGCCGGCGGTCTGCGGTCTCCAATCCGGGTTAACATAGGCGGCAGTGCCAAGGCCATCGCTGACGATCGCATTCAGAAGCTTCTTGCTTGCGCCGCCGATGTCGGGGCCGTGCACCACGCCGATCTTCGTAAGTTCAGCCAGATGCGCATCGGCGATCCAGCCCAACTGCACTTCAAAGGGCGCATCGGGGCCTGGAGCTTTGTTCTGCGCGCGAATGTCATCACGTAATTTTGGTTGCGTGTCAGGCATCTTCGCCAACGCCAAGTACCAATCGAAGGACTCAGCCTCACGACCAAGCCGGCGAAGCGATTCCGCCACCACCAACATCATCTTCGGCAGTTCCTGACGGGTGAATTCCTCGTCTCCAATTGCACGGGTGAAACTGCCCGCGGCAACATCGACAAACTTCAGATATTCATTTAAGAGAGTGGTGCGTTCGCGCACTAATCCGCGCAGCATCTCGGCCTTGTCATTATCTTTAAAGCGCTCAGTCATCTTAGCCAAAATACTGCGTGCGATCTTCAAATCGCCGTCGCGCAATGCGAAACCGAAATAGGTCTGCCCGGCGACCAGATAGCCCTCATCACTCAGGCGCGAATTTTCGAAGATGTCGCGATAAATACCCAGCCATTTCGCGAACACGAAGGCCTCGCCATCCTTTACCTGTTTTGCCGCCTGGGCGTTCACTTCCTGATAGCCGCCATCAATCGCACTGTGACCAAGCGGAATATTCGCACGCGTGCGCAGCGCCCACGCGCCATTAATCGCAATCTTCGCCAATACCGCTGCACGTGCGCCACGCTTTTCATAACACATTAAGGCGTACCGATACCGCTTTTCGATCGGGATCGCATTCTGCGGCATGACAAAGTCTTTACGCTCAGGAACTGGTTGGCCCTGCGCGCGTGCGACCTGCGCGGCACTGTGAAACACGCGCTCGAAATCGATTTTCTGTTCAGTATTCAGTTCCTTCTGCGCCCACTGCTTCACTTCATCTGGCAGGCGACTGCGGAACTGGCCCGTGCCTTCATCCCATTCAACGCTCAACGCGGAAAAATACGAATACGGGCAGGTCGCTACATAATAATCGTACTCGCTGTTGCTTGAGCTGTGCCGGCAGCCGTCTTCATCCGTGCCCATGTCGGCCAGCGATTCGCCACCGCGTTCGACCGGCACCATCAAGACCTGAAACGGTTGGCCGGTGACCGGTGAGATCAACGTGGCGTCTTGCAACTGCACCGCCGACAGCGGCGCAGATAGCAAACCGCAGAACACAAACATGGCGATAAAACGGTGTGCTAATGACATGGAAACCTCCGAAAAATGACAGCAAAGGCGGCGACGAGCCGCAGCTCATTCCAGCGCCTGAATGACGAAGCGGCACGCTATGAAACGAACGCGCCACGCCAGGGAACCCAGGCGTGGCGCAACAATGTGCATCAGCCGCATGCGGCCAGAATCTGTAATCGACAGCCCGTAGGGCTAAGAGGCCTGCACCGGTTTAGGCCGAGATGCTAACGACCTGTACGACGGTGTGCTGATGACGGAAACCCTTCCGGCGGTTGGTCATGTGTTTCCGGCGCTTGAATTTGCCGACCACGATTTTGTCGCCCAGGGTGTGCTGCAGCACTTTCACCACGGCCTTGACGCCAGCGACGAAGGGCGCGCCGACTTGCACCGTGCCATTGTCGGCAACCAAGAGCACTGGCATCTCGATGGTGGTACCGACGGCCGATTCCTCGGCGCGGTCGAGAGTCAGCTTGTCGCCGGGAGCGGCGCGATATTGGCGGTTACGATCTTGGATGATGGCGTACATGGCTGAAACCCTGTTGGTACGAGGAAACTCTGAGGATGTTCTGTTCCGCGGAAAATCCCGCAAAAACCAGTCCTTTTTCCGCTATCGTCTCAGCGACGACGACGGCCCCGCGATTGGCGGGGCAGCAACCTAGCAGCGTCACGATTCGACGCAAGACCACGCGCGCCAGTGTGCGACGACTGCTGCTGCGCGGGCGCTGAAGCAGCCATCGGCGCATCTGGGGCGCTCACCGGCATCGGTTCGTTCGGGCTAAACAACAGCCGGCGCAGCACCGCGGCGTCCTCCCACACGGTCGGCGCCTTGCGCGCCACCAGTGCCACTGGCGCGGCGACCAGGGCCGGCGGTGGAATCACGACCAATTCTCTGACCACTGGCGGCACATAGGTGCCCGGATCGGATTCGAGCTCGCGTTCCAGATCGGCCGGCCTCATCGCCGCCAACTCCTTCGCCAGCTGGATGGCCTTCGCCTGTTCAACCATCAACGGCGCAAGCAAACTAGGACGCACGGATTTCTCGCCCTGATTGCGCCCGCCGCCCTGACGTGGGCCTTTGCGGAAGGTCGGGATCAAGCGGAATTCGCGCGCCTTCATCAATTGATCGCCCGTAAAGGCGATGCGGCAATCGGTGCGGACTTCGAGGTCGCTCAGTTCTTTGTGACGAGCATTCAGAATCGCCAGCGCGATATCGGACGGCAGTACCACTTCCAAGCGCGAGAGGCTGCGCGAATGCAGGATCTGTCGGATTTCACGCATGCAGTCGATCTCGACCGTTTCAGCAGTTTTGATCGAACCGGTACCGGCGCAGTACGGACATTCCTGCGACGCGACCATCTTGTGGCTGGGGCGGGTGCGTTGGCGGGTCATTTCCACTAAACCAAACCGCGACATCGGGCCGACCTGGATTTTCGCTTTGTCAGTAGTCAGTGCGCGGCGCAGAGCCAACTGCACCAACTTCTGATGATCGCGGATCTCCATGTCGATAAAGTCGATGATGATCAGGCCACCAAGATCGCGCAGCACCAACTGCTGCGCGATGGTCGCCACCGCTTCCAGATTGGTCATCATCGCGGTGGTTTCGACATCGCCAGAATCGCGGTTTTTGGCGCTATTGACGTCGATCGACACCAGTGCTTCGGTCTGCTCAATCACGATGGTGCCGCCGGACGGCAGCTCGACTTTACGGTCATAGATCTGCGCTAGGCGTTCTTCCAAACCATAGAACGTGAACAGCGGCAATTCATCACGATGCAATTGGATGCGATTGCACAACTCAGGCATGAACACCTGCGTGAACGCACGCGCCTCGTCGTACAGCGGCTCCTGATCAATGACGATGCTTTCGATATCGGGGCCGGCGACATCGCGCAGCGTGCGCACCACCACGTCCGCTTCCTGATAAAGGCAGAACGGAGCTTTCACGCGGCCTGCAAGTCCGTCGATCTCAGCCCACAGACGCTTCAAAAATTCGTAGTCGAGTTTGATCTCGTCTTCGGAACGTTCGGCGGCGGCGGTGCGAACGATGAATCCAAATCCGGTGGGCGGCTCAAAGCCTTCAAGCAGCTTCTTCAAGCGGCGGCGCACGGTCGGATCTTCGATGCGCTTAGACACGCCTTTCGCCTGATCGGAATGCATCAGCACCAAATAGCGTCCTGGGACGCTCAGGTACATGCTCATATTCGGACCTTTGTCTTTGATCGATTCCTTCGTGATTTGAACGATCAGTTCCTGGCCCTGCTGCAAGATATGTTCGATACGCGAGCCGGGCTTTTTGTCGTGGATCAATTCATCGACATGGATGAAACCATTCTTGCCCGCACCCAGATCCAGAAACGCGGCATCAAGACTCGGCTCGACATTGGCGACCTTGGCCTTGTAAATGTTGCCAAGGTGCTGGCCGTCGCCGAGTCGTTCATGGATGAGGCTTTCTAGCCGACCGTCGCGGATGACCCCGACGCGCAGCTCCTGCTCATCAAGGACGTTCATCAGAATGTGGGTACCCATGAAATATCTCGTCAAAAAAAGTGGCGGCCACACCGGGCCGCAGTGAAAAACTTGAAACCGACGGGGCGCGAGCCGCGCTCGCACACGCACGTCGGCGGCAGTGTGCGAGGCCGAATGGATAGCACAAGCTAAGGGCAACTCACCAAAAACCGGTGGCCTACCAACAAAAAGGACGACCGCCGGACGGTGTCCGGCGGTCGTCCTGAAATACGCAGACTGGTCGGAACGTTCCGGGTTATTCGCCCAGAGGTTTTACAGGTGCAGCCGGAGCCGCCGGCTTCACGCCCGAAAGTTGTTCGCGCATCTGATCACGACGTGTCTCGAAGTCTGACTTGTCATCCAGACGTACGATCCGCGGCGTGATGAAGATGGTCAGGTTGCGCCGGTCGATGGTGTTAACGCGTTTCTTGAATGCCCAGCCAAAGAAGGGGATATTGCCAAGCACAGGCACTTTGCGTTCGTCCTCAAAATTCCGATTTTTCAACAGGCCGCCGATCACACCAGTTTTACCGTCCGCGACCATGATACTGGTTTGAAGCGAGGTCGTATTTTTTTCCGGCAGGCTGATCTTCGAGCCATTGGGGTCGTCGGCATTCGTCTTATTCGAGAATTCTCTAAGCACAGCATCTTCGTTTGATGCTTCCAATTTTATCGCCACAAACCCATCGGTGGTTATAGTCGGCGTAACTTTGATGGTGATGCCGTCCTTGACCGGGCTTGACGCAGCTTCCTTCAAAGACCGGACGGTGGTGCCGTTCTCCTGGGTCACGGTTTCTTCGGCGAAGTGTACTTCGCGGCCGATGAAGATCGTAGCCGGAATATTATCAAGGGTCAGGATCTGCGGCGCTTGCAGGATCTCGGTGCTATTGAGCGATGAGATTGCCTCGAAAGTCATTGCACCGCTGGCGTTGCCTGACGAAGTGGGAATATTGCTCGAGTTGCGCAGCAAACCCAAGGTCGCAGTTGGAGCTGCGGTGAATGGCGAAAATGATGCACCGACCTGTCCGATTCGAGCGACATCGAAGCCTACCGTCAGCGGATCAAAACCCAGTTTTTGCGCGTCGCCGTCTGAGAATTCAACGAAGCGCATTTCAATCTGCACTTCGCGAGTGCGGCTATCGAGGTGATTGATGATCGTTATGAGTTTATCATGGCTGATCGGTGTATCAGTGATAATTAGATTGTTGGTGCGCGCATCAGTGACCAGTTTTCCATCTTTACTGAGTGAAGTGGCCAGCACTTTTTCCAGATCCGGTGCCTGCACATAGTTCAGGTGATAGATTTTGGTGATCAGATCTTTCTGCACGCTGTCCGGGGTCACGATACGGATAATATGATACTGCTGCTCGATCCAGGCGTAGCCGGCCGCTTTCACAATCACGTCCAAGGCTTCGCGCCAAGGCACGCCATTGAGCGTCATGGTCAGGCGGGCATCGGCGCTGACTTCGCCGCTGATGACGATGTTGACGTTGGCCTGTCGCGCTAGCGCTTCGAGCACTACCGTCAGTTTCGCATCCTGGAATTCCATCCGCACTTTCGGCGGACGAGTGAGTTCCCACACCCGATCGCTGCGTTTTTCCACCACCAGATCATACTTTGCCGCGATCTGTTCGATCGCTTCTTGCCAGGTGACATTTACCAAGCGCAAGGTGACGCGCGGCTGATCGGCCTCATTGCAGACCACATTCACGCCGGCGCGTCGGCTGATCCATTGCAGCACGGTATCGAGGGGTTTGTCCTGCGTCTCAATGGTAATGCCCTGGCCGGCGTCGGCGGCAGGCGTAGTCGCAGGCGTGGGCACGTTGCCGTCGGCAGCGTAAGCAGGCAGCCCGGCGGCAAAGGCCGCAACGCTGGAGATGACGAGGTGGCGGAGGCGCATGGCGGTCGCTCTCAGGGCTGGTTCGCGTTGGGTTTAACAGGTAAAGCTGAATCGGCAGATGCCGTAGGAGCGGCGGCGGCCACATCTTTGTGTTCTTCGCCGATATAGCGCGGAAACTCGAAGCGTTTGCGTTTATGGAAATAGCGGAAATCGACGCGATCGGTGTCGATGGCAACGATCACGCAGTCTTTGACTCGATCATTTAATGCGAAGGCGCGAGGTTCGCCGGCGATCAGCGCCAGACGCGTGCCAGATTCGCTCCACAGAATGCCGTCAATCTTCAGTTTGAGACTATCGAAATTGGCCTGCGCTTCGTCACGAGTCAGGGCGTCATCGGCCTGATCACGGTAGGCCTTGATCGTGACCGCATACTTCTGGATCTCGGGATCATCGCCTAGGCGTTCAAGATTCTTCAGCGCGACATCGCCGGCCTTGACCGCGTCGTCATATTTACGCTGGGCCAACAATTGTTCCAACCGCTTGATTTCGGCGGCGGCATAAGCCAGTAGATCTTGTTTCGGATCAGCCTTAGTGCCGCCAGCAGTATTGTCTGGCAGCGTCGGTTGATCAGAAAACTTCTGCTGAATGCGCAGTTTCGCTTCCAGGTCATAGAAGACGTCGATGCGGCCAACCGCTGGTTCGAACACCCACTTTTCTTCGTCTTTGAGACTCGACAGGAACGAACCTGCCGGCGAAGTGACGATTGACGATTTTGTCGCGGCACGCGGCGTAGAAGGCGCGGGAGTAGCCTGCGGTGTCGCTTCGACGGCTGCGTCTTCGGCCATCGCACCCGCTGCTGTTAGCAGCAGAAGCAGGGACAAATTTATACCGCGGGCGTGATGAAGACTCATGCCCCACCTCCGCGCTTCTTCGTATCGACGCTGTAGATGTAGGTGACCAATTCCAGACGTACGGCATGCAGATCGAAGCTGGCTTTGCGTTTGTCTTTTTCCTCGCCAACGGCGCCACCTTTGACTTGAAATGAGCGCACGCTGATGAAGCGCGGATTCTTTTCCAAGGCATCGATGTATTTGATCAGGCCATTCATGTCGGCCTGCAATTCCAGGGTGTAAGTCACCGAAGGATATTGATTCTTGGGTTTAGCCGCACCGTCACCGCTGTCGCGTGCGCTGACGATTTTCTCTTCGTTAATCGATACCTTCTTGATCTGTACCACGCCGATTTCAGATGGGATCTCGCGCGCTAAGCGCTCGATGACCTCACGCATTGAGGCTTTTTCCGCTGCGCCGGGCAGGCTTTCCTCGGCGTCTTTGATATCGGCTTTCAGAGCGGCGAGCGTCTTTTCGACGTCGGCTTTGCGCTTAATGACTTCGTCCTTCTCGGCGATCTGCGCATTCATCGTAGTGATCTGATCCCACAGATTGTCGGGACCATGCCGATGTAAAATGGTCGGCAGACTGGGATCCGGGCCCAGTTTACCAAGTTGCGTGCGGCACATCCAACCGAGCAAGCCGACTAACACCGCCGGCACGACGATGAGCACGGCCAGTTGTTGGCGCTTAGGCAAAGCATTGAAGCGGGCAATCAGGGCAGCCATGTCAGTTCACCACATTCTTCGTCACAGGCAGCAGTTTCGCGCGCTGCCAATCGCACGGCAGATCGATAACCACGCGCTTAATGTCGCTGACCCAACTTGGCGCGTCGCCCTTGTAGCTGCTTTCAGGTTTGGCGATGAATTGGTTCTGTTTCCAGAACGAACTGGCTTCGGTTCCGTCAAGGAAATCTTTGATGTAGTTACCGGCCTTGTCGCGTTCGTCGCCGATCAGGCGGTATTTTCCGGTGATGGAATAGAGCACGCGTTCAGCTTTTTCTTTTTCCATGCGGCTTTCCGAACCGGCGGTCGGTGTCACCGACAATTCGGTCACACACACCACGAATCCAGGCCAATGGCCCGCGAGATGATTGGCGAAGTCGTCCAGGGTATGGGCCCAATAAACTTTTTTGGCCAACAGCCCGACGATTCCATCGCGATGTTCCTGGAAGCCGGCGATCGAGGCTTCTTTATCTATCACTTCCTGCGCCTCGGCTGACTTGGTGGCCAACACCAAGGTCTGTGCATCAAGCACATCATTGGCGTGTTTCAGGCTGACGAACTTCACATACATCCAGAAGCCGAGCAGCAACGCGCACAACAAACCGCCAACACCCGCGCTCATCATCACCGGGTTCAACACCCCATTGGTGCTCTTGCGCAGTTCGGGCGGCAACAGGTTGATGAGGATCATGGCGCGCTCACCCGGGGCTCAGACATCACCGTCGCCGACTCAATCGCGCACACGAACGTCATGCACGCAACCGCTGCGAAACTCTGCCATGACCATGAAGCGCGATTCATGGCGTGTCAAAGGTCGCTGAAGTTTGACCGACAGACGATCGCCAAACGGGCAATAGCCGAACGCACGATTGCCGGACAGACGAAAGCAGAAGTCGCGGGGCGGGTCGCATCGGTGCGAGTATAACCCCGAACTCACCCAGATGCGCAAGGGGCAGTGATGCTACTGCGGCGGATCCTGAAGATGTTCGATCACATGTTGCACGCGCACCTGCTGTTCTGGGGTGCCGGCGTGCGCCAAACTTTGCGCTGCGCGCAGCGCCGCGTCGCGTTCACCCAGGCGTTCAAGCACCTGCACCAACAGAAAACGGCAGCGCAGTGCGGCGTCATCGTCGGTGCGCCAGGCTTCGCTTTCGATCAGCGCACGCGCCGCTTTCGCATCGCCGGCCGCCGCCGCCGCGCGGCCGGCGCGCCACGCGGCCTCGGCCCGCCATGGATGTCCGACCGGCAAAGCATGCGCCGCTCTGGTCCACGCCGCGGTCGCATCCGCACCGGTTTTTTCCAGCGTTTGTGCGTGCTCGGCAGCGGCGAGGCCGACCTCAAGGCTATCATCAGGCGCGGCCAAGAGGGTGGCTTGCGCCTGTGCCCGGGCATTGGCGTCGGGCGCCAAACGCCAAGTCCAATAGGCGCGCGCGGTGGCCGACGACGCGGTGACCGGAAGAGCATTCACCATCGTCCAGGCACGCGCCGTCGCGCCCACGCGCAGCAGCGCGGGGATCAACGCACGTTGCGTGGCTACGTCGGCCGCGGCCGGTAGATCCAACAGCGGCAGCGGATCGACGTCATTGAGTTCTGAGAGCGCGATCAGCGCCGCCGGCGTGGTTGCCGCTAGCGGCCGTAAGAGCGCTTCGGCGGTATCACGAGCGCCGAGTTCGGCGGCGGCCTGTGCACGTTGAATGATCAGCGCCACGTTTGCAGGTGCCACGTTGTTGATGGCCAAAGCCGCGCGCGCTGCCGGGTCGTTAGCCAATTCTGGCGGCAAGGTGGCGAGTGCTGCCGCGCCTTCGCTGGGCGAGAGCGCGCACAGCGCAAGCGCGCGAAACAGCGGTAAACGGCCGAGGTTTGGCGCGACTGACGGCTTTCCTTCCGCACTGCGCAAGCGCCGCAAATCTTTTTCCGCCACCACTAAGCAATCACCCGGACGCGTCGGCAGCAGCAGCGCGCACAGCCGCTCACCTGCGGCCAAACGCACCGGTCGCGGGGTCGACTCGTTCATGCGCAGCGCAGTTAGGATTTCGCGCGCGCCTGACGGATCGGCCGTCACGGAATCAGCACCCGCGCCATCAGCCAATGCCGCCGCCAACGCCAAGCCCGCCGCCGGGCGATACGGACTACCGGGCCAGCGCTGCCACAACGCGCGCTCGGCTTCGATTGCTTCGGCCGGGTGGCCCAACGCCTGCGCCGCGTCAGCAATCAGCGCCAGACAGCGATCGCGTTCGACTTGCGCCCCACCCAACGCCAATGCCGCATGCGCCGCCGTCAGCACCGCAGACTGTTCGCCGGGCGCGCTCCAACACTGCGCCGCAAGTTGCGCTACCGCGCCCTGCCACGGTTTCGGCCACTGCGCCAAACTACCGGAAAAATCAGCGCTATTGATGGCCAGCGTCGCCAGCGCCCGCTGCGCGCGACCGCTCGCAAGCTGCGCCCGCGCCAACAGCAACCGCGGTGCACCGGGCGCAGCCAAACCCGAATGGCCTGCCAGCAACGCTGCCGCTTCAAGCGCTTGGCCGCCGGACAACGCCGCGCTGGCCGCGGTCAGCACCGCATCGTCAGCGGCCTGCGCGTGCAGCGTGATCAGCAATCCTGCCACGATCAGCGCGTGCGCGCGCAGCGTCATCCCGCCGCCAGTTCGCGCACCAACTGCGCCAACGCCCGGCGCACCAACGCATCGGCGCCAGCCGCGTCACTGCGCAGTGCCTGCGCCAACGCGGCGTCATCCAGACCGCCGCGAAACCGTCCTTCCAACGCCATGCGCTCGGGTTCGCCCAGGCGACCAAGCGCGGCTTCTAACGCAGTTAACCGCGTCAGTAGCGCGGCGTCGTCAGCGCAGCGCGCGGGCGGAAATGGTTCGGCGATCGGTTCGTCCGGATGTTCCTGCCGCCAGCGTTTCGCCAACGCCGCAGCCATCCTGCGAAACCACGGCAGCACCTCGCGATGGTCATTCAATTCCGGCAGATGCCGCCATGCAGCGACCACCGTGTCGCCCACCAGTTTGTCGACCACCGCCGGCCGGCGCAGCCGCGCGCCCAGATACGCGGCCACCGCGGGCGCATGCCGTTGGCACAGCGCCGCCCACGCTTCGCGGTCACCCGCGCGCGCCGCGATCACCAGAACCTCGTCAGAATCCGCGTCAGTCATGCGGCGGCAGCTTCGGCCAACCGCGCAAAGCGTCTACGGCAGGCCGTCGTCGGCCGCGATCGCTGCGATGCTCGCCGCGTCGCGATGCGCGCCGTGGTCCATGCCCGGGCACGCGCGCGCCTCGGTCTCCCAATCGTCGCGAGTGGCCAGATTCGAGCGCCAAAACGGCCACGTACGGCATTGGCGCGGACGCTGTTCATAGACCGAACAGCCGACGCCGGTTTTCCAAAACACACAGTCGCCACCACGCTGTTCGCTCAACGAACGCCGTTGTTCACCACCGCGCCAGACCAAACGCGTGTAACGCCGTCTAAAAGCCTCGCCGTCCAATCCTAAACGCGCCGCCAATGCATCGCACTCGGCCTCATCGACCCAGGTAAACCCCGGCGCGCCGGTGCAGCAATTCCCGCACTGCGTGCAGGTAAATTTTAAGCCAGCGGCGAACCATGGGGCATCAGGCATGAAAAGCTCCGTGCAGCGGGAACAAAAAGTCAGCGCAGCGCCAATGTGCCGGCGCCGGCCGCAGCACGGGTGACATACACCGCCACCGGCAACGCGTGCCGCTTCAGATAACCGGTAGTCAGCGCCGGCACGAAAGCCGCGACGTGTTCGTCACGCACCAAACTGACGGTGCAGCCGCCGAAACCCGCGCCGGTCATGCGACTGCCCAAACATCCCGGCAACGCGCGCGCGATCGCAACCATGTCATCAAGCTCTGGCCCAGTGACCGCGAATTTGTCGCGCAAATCAGCATGGCTTTGATCCATCAACTGCCCCAAGGCTGGCGCATCGCCCGCACGCAGACACGCGAATGCCGCCTGCGTGCGCCCATTTTCAGCGACCACATGTTCGCAGCGCAGTCGAGCGGTCGCGTCCAGGCGACCGTCCTGCACCGCCTGCCACAGACCGTGCAGACTGACATCGCGCAGATGCGACACGCCCAGCGCCCGCGCGCCGGCCTCGCATTGCGCGCGGCGCTCGTTGTAGGCGCTTTCGACTAAACCACGGCGTTTGCCGGTGTCCGCGATCACCACGCTGACGCCCGCGGGCAGTGGCGCCGGGGTTAACGCCAACGTGCGGCAATCCATCAGCATTGCTTGGCCCAACACGCCGCAGGCGGAAGAAAGCTGATCAAGGATGCCGCAGTTGGTGTCGACATACTGATTTTCGGCGCGCTGCGCGAGCCGCGCGAGCTGCGCGCCATCAAGCGTCAGCCCGGCCGCGCCCAAGAACGCGAGCATGCTCGCCACTTCCAACGCCGCCGAGCTGCTGAGCCCGGAACCCAGCGGCACATCGCCGGTGATCGCCAGATCGACGCCAATAAGTTTATGACCGGCCAATATCAACGTCTGCGCGCAGCCCTGCACATAGTCGGCCCACCGCGCCGCCGGTGCGGTGTTCTTGGGAATCGCCGTGGAAAGCGTGAACGAGACCACGCCGGTTTGTTCCAGCGACAGCACGCGCACGGTCTGATCCGCCCGTGGCGTGACGACGATGCGCACATCACGTTCGATCGCCATCGGCAGGCAGAAGCCGTCATTATAGTCAGTATGTTCACCGATCAGATTCACCCGTCCGGGCGCACGTACGCCAAACGTGGGTGCGGCGCCATAAGCGGTGGTGAAAGCGGCGATGAGGGCGGAAGTACGGGCGTCGGTGGGCATGGTGCGATATTAATAGGAATGGAGGAATAGAGAGGAACGAAGTTGAAACTATATACGCCCCGTGCGTCAGTCCGCCGAGGTACGCGTCCAAGCAGAAAGATCACGGCCCAGGATCTGCTCGACGGTATGCGCGAACAATTCGCGGATCTGCCCGGTAGACGTCAATTGCAGCGCGCGATTGGCCAGGTTCTGCGCGCCAGACAAATGCACCGAACGAATGATCTTCTTCACCAGCGGCACCTGCGGCGCGGACATTGATAGTTTGGTACAGCCAATGCCCAATAGGAACATGGTATAGAACGGATCGCCGGCCATTTCGCCGCAAATGGTCAGATCGCCATCGTGCGCTTTCGAGGTATCGACAATGATCTTTAACAATTGCAGCATGCCCGGATTGTGGCCTTTAAACCACGGCGCCACGTCGGGATGATTACGGTCGGCGGCGCATACATACTGCGTCAGGTCATTAGTTCCGACTGAGAAGAATGACACGTCACGCACATACTTATCGAGCGATAGCGCCGCGGCCGGAACTTCCACCATCATCCCGATCGGCAGATCGGGATCGAACTTCCGGCTCGCCAGTTCCAAATCGCGGCGCGCGGTGCGCACCAAGCGTTTCGCGGTACGGATGTCTTCCAAACTGGTGATGAATGGAAACATCAGACGCAACTTACCGAACGCCGACGCACGCAAAATCGCGCGCAATTGGATCAGTTGATAATCTTCCAATTCGGTCATCAACCGGATCGCGCGCCGTCCCAAAACATGCGTGTCCTCGTCGTTCAGTTTGACATACGGCAGCTTCTTATCGCTACCGATATCCATGGTGCGAATCGTGATTGGCTTGCCGCCCATTTTCTGCACGGCTTCGCGATAAATGCCGAATTGCTCTTCCTCGTCCGGGTACGTGGTGCCGGTCATCAGATGAAATTCGGAACGATACAGACCAATGCCGTCAACGTTATACAGTTTCGCCAGATCGATCTCTGAGTTCTTACTGACGTTGGCCAGCAAACTCACCGCGTGGCCGTCGGTAGTCACCGATGGCAGATCGACTTCAGCCCGCAGTAGTTTTTTATACTGTTCAAACTCGCGCTTGGTCTTCAGGAAACTATCGACCACATCCTTCTTGGGATTGACATAGACGGTGCCGCTGGAGGCATCGACCACTACTTCATCGCCATCCTCCAGATTTTCCGCCAAACCTTCCAGACCCATCACTGACGGCACTGCCATTGCGCGCAGCATCACCGCGGCGTGGCCGCGATCGCTGCCCAATTCGCAGATCACCGCCTGACAATGCCGGCGTTCGAGCGTGACCAAATCCGACGGCAGTAATTCGCGAGCGAAGATGATGTCCTGGCCAGTGCCAGTTTCGAGCGTTGCCGGTTCGTCTTCCGGCTTCTGCAACCGTGAAAGATTGTCGAGCAAGCGCCGGCCGACATCGCGAATGTCCGCGCTGCGTTCACGCAGATGCTCATCTTTAATCATCGACATCGCGCGATAATAATTCTCGACGATTACCGAAACGACCACTTCTACTGGCTTGCGCTCGGACGCGATCTGCGTGCGCACTTTGCGCAGGAAGGTCTGATCTTCGAGAATCGCCAGATGCGCGTCGAAGATCATCGCCTCAAGTTCGCCGATTTCTTTCTGCACCTTGGCGCGCGCCTCTAACAATTGCGCCTTCGACTGCCGCACGGCTTCGGCCAAACGATCATATTCGCGATCAACTTCATCCGCCTCAATGGTGCGGTCGGACAATACCTGCGTCTGACGGAACTTCAGTCGGACCGTGCCCAACGCGATGCCGGGCACCACGCCGATGCCCTTGAAAATGGTTTTGCGCCGTGAGCTTCCGCCGCCCTTGTCGTCCCGGGTGAAGCGGTCGGTTGGCGGGCCTTTGTTCTTAGCCATGGTTCAGACAGCGTTCGCGGGTTTGCCGGTCATGGTTGCACCCTAGCCCGCGCTGGCGCTGCCCGCCACCGCCTGCCGTATCAGCTCGGCAACCGTGGCGATTGCACCCGGCAGGCCCGTCGCATCCGTCCCGCCGGCCTGGGCCAGGTCCGGTTTGCCGCCACCTTTGCCACCCACCATCGGCGCCAAGCGCTGGATAATTCCACCCGCCGACACGCGCGCAGTGAAGTCGGCACTGACCGATGCGATCAGGCCTACCTTACCGTCGGATTTCGAGCCCAGCACCAGTACGCCGCTGGGCAATTTGCGCCGCACCGCATCGCACAACGCCCGCAGCGCCTTGCCATCCAGGCCATCCATCTGCAGCGCCAACACTGGCACGCCGTTGATATCCACGGCCTGCGCCGCGAGCTCGTCCGCCGCCCCGGCAGCGGCCTGCGCCTGCTTGGTTTCTTGCAATTTCCTCAGCTTTTTCAGCTGTTCCTGTGCGGCAAGCACGCGCGTCAGTAAGTCGCCTGCATACACCGGCAACGCTTCGCCGACCGTCTGTGCAGCCTGCGCGATATCCGCGGCCAGCATGTGCACCCGGACGGGCACCTCCTTCGCCACGCATTTGAACAGCCGGGCCAGATCATCGACTTGGCGCGCGTCAGCTTCAGTCACCTGCGACAAACTAACGCTGCGCCCGACCGCGCTGGCGACGGCCATTTCCTCCGCGGCGAGCGTCTTCGCGGCCTCGCCGGCGACCGCGATCACACGACGGATGCCGGCACTGCTCGCGCTTTCGCTGATGATACGGAACGCGGCAATGTCGCCGGTGTTGGTGACATGGCAGCCACCACAGAACTCCTGCGACACGTCTCCATCACCCATGGTGATGACGCGCACGGTGGCGCCGTACTTCTCGCCGAACTGTGCTTTCGCGCCCAGCTGCTTCGCTTCAGCGATAGGCAATTCGCGGATCTGCACTGGGTGATGCGCGCTGATCGCTTCATTCACCCAGCGCTCGATAGCGGCCAATTGTTCTCGCGTCAACGCCTGCGGATGATTGACGTCGAAACGCAATTGTTCCGGCCCAACCTGCGAACCCTGCTGTTCGATATGATCGCCAAGTATGCGGCCGAGCGCACTGTGCATTAAATGCGTAGCACTGTGATGATGTGTGGTCGCGGTGCGGGCCGCGGCATCGACCGTCGCCTGCACTGTACCACGTTTCGCCGTGCCATTTATCACCGTGCCGCGATGAATCACTAAACCTTCATCCTTCTGCACATCCTCGACGCGGATGACGAAACCATCGCCGCTGACCGTGCCGATGTCGCCGACTTGGCCGCCGGATTCGGCGTAGAACGGCGTTTTTTCCAGCGCAAAACGCACTGCGGTGCCGACCGCGGCGCTCGCGGCTTCACGTCCGGAAACTTCCAACAAGGTCAGCTGCGTCGGCAGTGATATTTGCGCGTATCCGACAAAGGGAGTCGCGCCTAAACGCGGCTTGGCTTCCTGCAAAGCGGTGGTGGTGAACACCTCAATGTTCTTGCTGTTCGAGATCCGAGTATGTTCCTGCCAACGCGTGCTGAACTGAGTTTCATCAATGTTCAAACCGCCGGCCGAGGCCAATTCGGCGATAACTTCTTTCGGAAAGCCGTGGGTCGTCACCAATTCGAATGCTTCGTCGCCGCTAAACACGCCACTGCTTTGCTGGCGTTCCAATGCACGCTGAAAGACATCCAGGCCCTTCTTCAACGTGCGGCGGAACAATTGTTCTTCCGCTTTCAAGGTATCGCGCGCCAATTCCTGGCGACGCACGATCTCGGGATAATCCTGGCCCATCGCCGCGATCACGGACGGCACCACATCGTGCAGACGGGCTTCGTCGACGCCCAACTTGTCCAGATCCAAGGTCGCCCGGCGGATCAAGCGGCGGACGATATAGCCGCGATCGCTGTTCGACGGCAGCGCGCCGTCGGCAATGCAGAACGTCACCGCGCGCACATGATCGGCGATGCGCCGGATCAGCGCATTCTGCTCAGCCGCAGCGGTTTTCGCGCCCAATATGGCGGTTTTGTCATAGGCCTTTTCGGACACCGCACAAACCTGGGTGATGATGGTCTGAAACAGATCGATATCGAAATTGTTATAGACGCCCTGGATCACCGCCGCGACCCGCTCCAGGCCCGAACCGGTATCAATATTGGTACGGCCCAGATCTTCGAGATTGGGCGTGCCGTCCGCGTACGGCTTGCGCACATTAAATTGCGGGAAGACCAGATTCCAGATCTCGACGAATCGACCGGTAGACGACGTCAGATTATCATTCGGGTCAGTATTGATGCGGTGATCGTAGAAGATTTCCGAACAGCAGCCGCCCGGGCCTTCCGGACCTTCCGACGGCGCATTCGCCGGCCAGAAATTATCCGCATCACCCAATTTGAAAATGCGCTCGGCCGGCATGCCGATTTCTTCGCGCCAAATGCGATAGGCCTCGTCATCGATGCGATGTACCGACACCGACAAACGCGCTGGATCCAATTGCAGCCGTTCAGTCAGAAATTCCCATGCCCACGCGATCGTTTCGCGCTTGAAATAATCATTGAACGAAAAATTGCCCAACATCTCGAAGAACGTATGGTGCCGCGCGGTGCGGCCGACATTCATGATGTCATTGGTGCGAATACATTTCTGCGCCGTGGTCGCACGCGAAAACGGATGCGTGCCGCGGCCCAAAAACATGTCCTTAAACTGCGACATGCCGGCGACGGTGAACAGCGTGGTCGGATCATTCTCCGGGACCAGGGACGCACTCGGATAGCGCACGCAGCCCTTGGCGGCAAAGAAACTCAAATAGGCGTCGCGCAGCTCCGCGACCGTGAACGGCTTAGACATAGGATTTTTCCGGGAATTTCCACATGAGCTGCCTTCCGGAAACGCCCGGCGGCAGAAGGGTAGGGACCGTAAAGTCGACCCCTGTGGTCGCAAGAGACGAGCTTGACCAACCCCCCTCGCATCCCATAACACGCCCCGCTTCGGACCGTAGCTCAGCCTGGATTAGAGCGCTACATTGGGGTTGTAGAGGTCGCAAGTTCGAATCTTGTCGGTCCGACCCAAATAAAAATCCCCCCCGTGCGGCGGGCTTTTTAAATTTGTAGGGCCACCACCAAACCCAAGTGAGACGCCC
>JBBROQ010000019.1:0-26334 GCA_038229115.1 Planctomycetota bacterium
CCTCGTAGAACATGAAGCGGTTGGCATCGGAGAGCGAGCGCGCGACGTCGAAGCGCAGGTTGCCGGGTTCGGTCCGGGTGTGGCGCTGATTGTCGGCGGTGGCGGTCAGGAAGGCGTCGACCGCGGCGGGCTGCACTTCGATGCGGACATGGACGATGTACATGCACGCACGCTGCGGCGGTGAAGCCACTGGCGCAACGGTCGAGCCCTGAGCTTGGGAAACCGCGCGCTTAGCTGAACGACACCATCGCTTTCAAGCAGCCGCTGGCCGGGTCCAGCCAGCCGGGCAACAGGCTCGGCAATTCCGCGGCGGTCGCGGTGTGCGTGATCCATGGCCGCGTGTCCAGACGGCCGGCTTCCAACATCGCGATGATGCGCGCGAAATCCGCGGCGGTGGCATTGCGGCTGGCGAACAGGGTCAGTTCGCGGCGATGAAAATTCGGATCGTGGAAAGTGACGTCGCCCGGGAACAAGCCGACGAATACCAGCTTGCCGCCGTGGCAGGGCAGCAGGAACGCGCTCTGCATCGACTGCGGATTGCCGGTGGCGTCGATCACCACCGTCGGCAGGTCGCCATTGCACAGCGCGGGCAGCGCGGCCGCGGTATCGGCCGGCGTCGCGCCCGGCGTCAACGTGCTTTCGACGCCAAATTGCGCGCGCGCGAACGCGAGGCGCTGTTCGTTCATGTCCATGACCACGACCGTGGCACCGGCGGCCTGCACGAACTGAATTGCGGCACAGCCGATCGGGCCGACGCCGATCACCAGCACCACGTCGGCCGCCGTGATGCCGGCGCGCGCGACCGCGTGAGCGCCAATGCCCAGGGTCTCGACCAAGGCCAGCTGATCATAGCTGAGCGTGCGCGAGACGTGCAGTTTGCGCGCCGGTAGCACCAGGTGGCTGCGCATCGCGCCGTCGGTGTGCACGCCTAACACTTTGAGATTCACGCAGCAATTCGGCGTGCCGCGCCGACACGCGATGCAGGTGCCGCATTCCAGATACGGCTCGATCGCGCAGCGGTCGCCGACCGCGATCCCGGTGACGCCGGCGCCGAGCGCGACCACTTCGACGCCGACCTCGTGACCGATGATGCGCGGGTAGGAAAAGAACGGCTGCTTGCCGCGGTAGGCATGCAGGTCGGTGCCGCAGACGCCGACGCGGTGTACGCGTACCAGCGCTTCGCCGATTCCTGGTGCCGCCGGTGCGGTGTCGGGATGAATGGAAAACTGGCCGGGCTGATCGAGGACGATGGTGGTCATGGGTGGCTCAATTGAGGACGAGGACAGGTCGACAGAACGCCCCGGAAAAACCGCGGAAATTGATCGGCAGCGACATGAAGGTGACCGGCTGAGGCATGGTGAAAGCGACCTCGGGGAAGCGCAGTTCTTCGACGATCCACACGTCATGCGACAGCAGGTTGATGTGCGTCTGGCTGTTGTCGGGATCGCGGCTGCCGCCGATGGAATAGTGGTCGATGCCAACGCCTTTGATGCCGCGCGCGACCAGCCACGCGGCGCCGTCGGGGGCCAGGAACGGCGAATGTTTTTGCCACGTGTCATCAGCCGCGCGGCGGTCGCCCCAGCCGGTGGCCAGCAACACGATCTCGCCGGTAAGCATGTCCGGCAGCCGTGCTGCAAGCGTCGCTGCGTCAATGCGTCGATCAGGCTGGCTATCGCGCAGATCGACAATGCGCGCCGGGCCGGCGAAGGCTTCCAACGGAAACTCGTCGATCGCGCGTCCGCCCGGCAGTTTGTGCAACGGCGCATCCAGATGGCTGCCGGTGTGGCTGGCCATGCGGATGAATTCGGTGTGCCACCCGACGCGTTCGTGGGTGTCCATCAGCTCGATGTCGACCAGCGGATGCGCTGGGCAGTTCGGCGCGTGATGGAAAATCGGCTGCGAGAGGTCGAGGAATTTCATGCGCGGGCTTTCTCGGCGGTGGTCGAAGTCGCTCCGCTTGACCACGTCATGTCGGCGACTGGCGCCAGCCGCGCGCGCACCGCAGTAATCGCCTCGACGTCAGGCGGCTCGGCGGACCAGGCGACATTGCGCTGCACGATGGCTGCGTCCGCCATGCCGACCACGGTGGTGGCGATGTCAGAGTGGTTGAGCGCGAACTGCATGCCCAGTTTTGCGAAGTCCCAGCCCTGCGTACGGCACCACGCGGCGGCGTCGCGACACGCGACTTTCACGGCGTCGGGCGCGGGATGCCAACTCGGCGGGCCGTCATCGGTGAGCAAGCCCATGCCCAAGGGCGCGGCGTTGATGATGCCGACGCCGCCGTGTTTGAGCGCTGGGATCCAGGCCGCGAAGGCGGTGTCGCTGAGCGTGTAGTGGCAATACGACAGCACGGTGTCGGCCCGGTAGCGCGCCTGAATAATCTCCATCGCCGCCAACGGCAGGCCGGTGAGGCCAATGAAACGGCATTTGCCGGCCGCGCGCAGTCGTTCGAGCGCCGGCAGGGTCTCGGAGATGAGTTGTTCCGGATCGCCGAATTCGAGGTCATGCAGTTGCAAGAGATCGACGTGATCGGTGCCCAGACGGGCCAGGCTTTCGTCGAGCGAACGGGTGACACGTGCGGCTGAGAAATCGAATTCGTCCTGGCCGTAACGACCGACCTTGGTCGCCAACACATAGCCATCGCGGGGCACGCCGGACAGCGCCTGGCCCAGCACCGTCTCGGCCTTGGTCAGGCCGTAATACGGCGCGACATCGAAGAACGTGATGCCCAGATCCAGCGCCGTCCGCACCGCGCGCACGCCGTCGGCAAGCGCGACTGGCTTAAACACGCCGCCCAACGGCGACGCGCCAAAGCCGATGACCGAAACCTTTAGGCCAGTTCGTCCGAGCGTGCGGTAGTGCATGGTTGTGGTGAGAATAATGCCTGCTAAATCGAATGAGCAAGCTATCTGATCCCAATGAACGACCGCATTACCGCTGCTGATGTCGCGCGCGCCGCCGGAGTTTCCGCCTCGGCGGTGTCGCTGGGGTTGTCCGGTCGCACCGACGCGCGCATCCCGCTCGCGACCGTGGCTCGTATCCAACGGGCGGCGGCGAAATTGGGCTACACGCCGAACCGGCTAGCCAGCGGATTGAAGCGCGGGCGCAGTGGTTTGATCGGCGTGTTGGTGCCGGATTTGAGCAATGCGTTTTTCGCCGGCATCATCGACGGCATCGAGTCGGCATGCGCGCAGCACGGTTTGCGCGTGCTGCTGGCGCATGGCCGTAGCGACCCGGTGATCGAACGGCAGCAGGCGCGCTTGCTGTTGGATCAGCAAGTCGAAGGCGTGCTGGTAATGGCCGCCGACCGCGCGGTGGTCGCGGCGGCGGTGGCAGTCGAATCCGGCGTGCCGGCGGTAGTGATCGACGAGCGTCGGCCGCTGGTCGCGGTCGATCGCGTGGTCAGCGATGATCGCGCCGGCATGGCGGCTCTGGTTAAGCATCTGGTGGCGCGCGGGCATCGACGCATCGGGTTGATCGGTGGCGATGTGAATCGCAGCAGTGCGCACGATCGCCGCGATGGCTGGCGGCAAGGCCTGCGCTCGGCCGCCGTGCGGGTCGATGCCGCGCTGTTGGTTGGTGGCGATTATGCACCAGAGAGCGCGGTGGCCGCGGTCGATGCGCTGATGAGCCTCGCTAAGCCGCCGACTGCGATTGCCGCAGCCAGCGATTATCTGGCCGCCGAGGCATTGGGCCGTCTGCGTGCGCGCGGCGTACGCGTGCCCGCAGACGTGGCGCTCACTGGTTACGCCGACGATCGGCATCTGGCCCGGGCGCTCGATTTGACCACGGTCGATCAGGATGCGCCGGCGCTTGGTCGCGCAGCGGTGACGGCATTGGCGGAGCGCTTGGCCGGATTGAAAGTCGCCCCGCGCACGGTGTTGGTGCCGACACGAGTGGTGGTGCGGGGGAGTTCGGCCCGCGTCGCTGATGCACGCTGAAGCAGCGGCCGTCGGCGGCAGCTAGGAGCGGCGGCTGTCGGCCTAGTATCGCGACCATGCCTGCGATCGCCTACGGCACTGCGTTGCACCAGATCGAGCGCGTTTGCACGCTTGGGCGCGAGCGCACCTGCGACATTCAGGTCCGCGACGCGGCGGCCAGTCGACAGCATGCGCGCGTTGAGATCGACGCTGAAGGGGCGTGGTTGGTCGATCTCGGTTCAGCCAACGGCACCCGTGTCAATGGCGAACGCGTGCGCGGTCGTGGGCCGCTTAAACACGGTGACCGCATCGCCATCGGCAAGGCTGAGCTGGTTTTCAGCGGCACCGGTCGGCGCGTCGATCGCATCGGTGAACGCATCGGCGCCTACCGCATTGAGGCGCTGATCGGCCAGGGTTTGGTTGGCGCGGTGTATCGCGCGCGGCAGTTGACGCTTGATCGTGATGTCGCGTTTAAGGTGTTGGACCCGCGTTTTGGCAAGGACGACCCGGCGTTTGCCGAACAGTTTTTGACCGCGGTTAATCGCGCCGCCGCGATCAGTCACGATGGTCTGGTGAAGCTGCACGAATGCGGACAGCACACCGCCGAAGACGGCGAAACGATGCTGTGGTACAGCATGGAACTGGCGCAGGGCGACACCCTGGAACGGTTACTCGAACGCGATGGGCGCATGGATCCGGCGACTGCGTTGTTGGTGGTCGAGCGCGCGGCACGGGCGTTGGCGGTGGCGCATGCGGGCGGCTTTGCCCACGGCGATATACGCGTGCAGACCATCATGCTGACCGCACATGGCCGGGTGCAGATCTTGGATCTGGGTTTGGTCGGTTGGTCTGGGCGCGAGGGCGCTGAAGCGATGACGCGGTTAAACGCGACCCAGGCCCTGACGTTGGCGCCGGAACGCGCACGCGGTGGGGCAGCGACGCCGGCCGGCGACGTATATGCGCTTGGTTGCGTGCTGGCGCAGCTGCTTACCGGCGCGCCGCCGTTTGCTGGCGACGACGTTGATGCGGTCATCGCGGCGCACGAAGGCACCGCGATCCCCAGCCTGCGCGGGCGCCATCCGACCCTGCCCGCGGCGTTGGACGAAACCGTGTCAGCGATGCTGGCAAAGCGCGCGGACTGGCGTTTCGCCAGTATGGAAGAGGTCGCGGACGCGTTGAAATCCGTGCGTTCGGTTCTGACTCCGGCGGCGGGCATGCCGGCGCCGTCGGTGGTGGCGGTGAATCGCGCCGCGGCAGAAATCAGCGGTCGGCGGCGGGCGCTTGCGGCCGGCAGGCCACTGCGCCTGGCGGCAGTCGTCGCCGTGCTGGTGCTGATCATCGCGGGCGCGTTGGCGTGGTCGTCGTCGTGGCGATCGGCGTCGCAGGCTGCCGCCGCTGCGCCAATCACCGCGCAGTCCGCGTCGCCCTACGCGGCTGACGTAGCGCCGGTAGTTTTCGTACAGGTGCCGCCGGCGGCGGCGACGGCTGCGGCAGTTTCCGATCCGCTGACGGCGCGTTGGGCCGCATTGCAGACGCGCTTGTCAGCGTTGACGGCGGCCGACGACTGGGGCGCGGCCGAACGCGAAATGGAAACTTTTGCCAATTCACTGACTGCTGGAACACCCTGGCGCGCGACCGCGGACTCACGCGCGCAACAACTGCGATTGGATGCGGTGGCGTGGTATCGGACGCAACTGGCCGCGCTGCCCGGCGATGAAGCCGCGCCGCAGTTGGCAGCGCGCTTGCAGGCGTTGGAGCGACTGCGCGATGTCAGCGGCCGGGTCGAGCGCGGCGATGCTGAAGCGCGTTATCAAGAGACCTTGACCTTGCTGAGCCAAGCCGTGGCCGGCATCCGCAACCAAGCGCGCAGTGCGGTGCAAACAGGGCGTTTCGAGCGGTTGCCGGTCTTGGCCGCGACCTTGATCCAGAGCGTACGCGCAACACCGGTGGCCGGCATGGCGGCACCGCTGCTGGCCCAACTACAAGCGGTTGGCGAGTTGGCAGACGCGGCTCATGGCGCGGGCTTGGCGGGCGCATCGACGTGGCCGGCCATGCGCGCGCAGTTGCTCAGCGCGACGGGCGAGCGGGCGTTGGCCGCCGGCGCGGCGTTGTTGCTGGCTGACGAAGCCGACGCGGCGCGCACCGTGCTGGCGGATCCGATACTGGCCACCGGGCGCAATGTCGCGCGTCGAGAAGCATTGTTTGGACGCAGCGCCGCCGTGCTGGCCTTCAGCGACGCGGCTGACTTGCAGGCTATCGACATCACTGCCGGTGAGCCGCATATGTCCGATGGGCTGCTCAGCGGCGGTCCGGAAGCGACCACACTGAGTATCGCGGTGCCGCTGCGCGGCGGCGATTGGGAGATCGCGGCAGTGCTGGGATACCAAGCGGCAACCGGTCATGACGACGGGGTGCTGACGTTGGGTTTACTCAGTGGCGATGACTTGCCGGTAGCGGTGCAGTTTGCCAGCGACCATGTGACGGTGCGCGTACATGGTCAACACGGTTGGGAAGAAACTCGCGACAGCCATGCGCCGTCCGCGCGCGCGCGCCTGCGCCTGCACGCCGTGGCCGGCACGGTGACGGTCGAATATGCTGGCCGCGTGGTGGCCACGGTTGCGGGCGTGCAGTTGCCCGCGGGCAGTCTAGTGCAAGTGAGTGCGACCGAGGTGCGGTGGACGCTTGACGAGGTGTTCGTGGTCGGGCAATGAGGAACGTTGGCGGAGTAAGCTCGACTGAAACTCTGAAAAAAACGAGGGAATCCATGCGTCGTGCGCTGCCGTCCATCGCCATCACCATGGGCGATCCTGCCGGCATCGGGCCGGAAGTGCTGTTGAAGGCGTGCGCCGATCCGGCCGTGGCTCGCTGTTGTGTGCCGGTGGCGATCGCGCGGCGGTCGGTACTTAAACGTGTGGCGACGCGGTTGTCGCTGCCGCTGCCAACGCGGATCGAGGATCCCACCGGCGACGTGCCGGCGTTCACGATCATGCCTGGCCGGATCGACGCGCGCTGCGGCGCGCTGGCCGGTCGTTGCATTGACGCCGCGATCAGCGGCACGTTGCGCGGTGAATATGCGGCCTTGGTCACCGCACCGATTCACAAAGAAGCTATCCACGCGGCCGGCTATCCTTTTCCCGGTCACACCGAATGGCTGGCGGCGAAAACCGGCGTCAGCGGCGAAGTGATGATGATGTATCACCGGCGCTTGGCGGTGGTGCTGACCACCTGCCACCAGTCCTTGGCCAGCGTGCCCGCCAGCCTGACGCCGGAGCGCATCGTGCGCGCGGCGCTGCTGTTGGCGGCGGGGCTCTCACAACTTCGCGGGCGCGCGCCGAGGTTGGCGGTGCTTGGTTTCAATCCGCATGCCGGTGAAGGTGGATTGTTTGGTGACGAGGACCGCACGCTGGTCGCTCCGGCTGTGGTTGCGTTGCGGGCCGCCGGGATCGATGTCACCGGGCCGTTGCCGCCCGACACCGCGTTCACTCCGGCCGCGCGCCAACGCTTCGACGGGTGGGTGTGCCAGTACCACGATCAGGGCCTGATCCCGTTCAAGGCTCTGGCCTTCGACGAGGGGGTTAACGTCACCCTGGGCCTGCCGATCGTGCGCACCTCGGTCGACCACGGCACCGCCTTCGACATCGCCTGGCAGGGGGTGGCCGAGCACCGCAGTTTGGTCGCGGCGATCCGCTTGGCTGCACGTTTGTCCGGACGCTTAGCCGCAGGTCTGGTCGGAAACTGAAGTAGCACGTTTCGCACGGGAAAAACCGGGTGTTGAGAATCTGCACAAACTTGCGTAGCCGCGTCTTCTGAGTCATCCTTCACCAGGATTTCCGCCCCATGCCCAGGCCTGGTCACTGGTCGTTCTTCTGGTTGCTCGCGACGCTGTTGCTCGCGAGCGGTCAGGCGTTGTCGGCCGTGGTAGTTGACGTGGCCATGACCGTGACCATCGCCGATCCCGGCGGCCAGCCATTGATGACCGCAGCACGCACCGCCGACCGCGATCACGACGGCCGCATCGATGCCGTGGTGATCGATTTTTCGGTCCCGGTGACGATCACCGATCCGGGTGGCGCAGGCGACGGCATCGGGTGCATGACGCTCAGTAACGGACGTGTGATCGGGCCGGGCAATTACGCCGGCGCAAATCTGTGGCAGCTGACGTTGAACCTGGTGCCGGGGCGATGGCGGACACCGATGCGACATTCGACATCACCTATCACACTGGCACCGGCGCGATGGTCGCGTCGACGAATTCGTTGTGGGAGATGGGCGATGCGCACCGCGTCACTGCCATCGACGCTGCCGAGCCGGTGCTGCTGGCGGCGCAGACCGTCGACGGCGTCGGCGATGGCCGAGCCCACGCGCTGCTGCTGCGCTTCAGCGAGCCGCTGGCGTTGGGCACGCTGCGGGCGCAGGATTTCACCGCCACCGGCGCCAGCATTGGCGGTGTTACTGGCAATTACGGCGGCCAAGCCGCGGCGCCGGGTAGTTTCTATGCGACGTTAACCACCGCGGGCTTGCCCGGTGATGCAGCGCCGTCCGTCGCATATGCGCCGGGTATTTTAGTCGATCTGGCCAGTGTCCCGGCAATTGCGCGCAGTGTGGTTGCCACCGATCGAGTCGCGCCGGTGGTGTCGCAGGTCGCCCCGCCCAGCGGCAGTTTTGTCGCTGACACGCAGCTGGGATACACCCTGAACGAACGCTTGGTCAGCGGCACGATGCGCTGGACCCGCGTTGCCGGCGCGGCCGATCCTGCGGTGCATACTGCGGTGCTGACCGGGTCGGAACTTACCGCCGGTAGCCATGGGCCAAGTGCGTTGACCAATGCGCCGCGCTTGGTGCCGGGCTCGGTCTATGACCTCAGCATCACCATGACCGACGTGGCCGGAAACAGCGCCGCCGCGATCATCAGCTCTGGCACTACATTTTTCGCCCGGTCCACTTGGCCGCGCATCGTCAGTGAAGCCGAACTGGTGGTCACCGCGGGCGATGCCTGGACCTATGATGTCTCTGCAGACATCCGCGGACTACGCGAGGATCCGCGCACTCATCGCACCACGGCCATGCCGATGCACCTCGTCTATACATTGGGCACCGGTGCGCCGGCGGGCATGACCATCGCGCCGACTGGTGACACCACCGCGCGTGTGAACTGGCCGCGCGCAACGCCTGGCGGCAGTCATGTGCGCGTGCGGGTGGTGGTCGTCGACACGGTCTCGGGCGGCGGTGATTACCAGGAAGTCCTGATCGACGTGGTGCCAGTCCCAACGGGCGGAGGCTGATCCAAGCAAGGTCTTGGCAAGAACAGGCGCAACTGTTGCGCGCGCCGCGCCCGGAAGCGGATGTTGCGATACGCGCGCAGCGTGCGGTATGGTGTGGTGAAGGATCGCCATGCCCGACGCAGCGCCGCGACACTTTTGCCAGCCTCGACACTTTTGGCAGCTTCGACCGCAGCGCTGGCTATCGACTGTGTTGCCGGCCTTGATGCTGCCTGCGGGCGGCTTTGCGGCGGAGCTCGACAGGTTGGTCGACACCAATCCTCTGGCTCCATCCACATGGTTGACCATTTCGCCTGAAGTAACGAACGCGTCGTTCCGGTGGAATATCGCCGGCGACGCTGGTGGCGGCAATCCGAATGTGTTCAGTGAATATAAATGGCAGAGCCTGCAAATAATCGGCCTGCGTGGCGAGTTTGGTCATGTCACCGACGCAGGTTGGACTTGGCGATTGGCCGGCAGTTACGGTCGCATCATCTCTGGCAATAACGAGCAGGCGGAATATCTGGGTGATAACCGCACGCAGCAAAGTTTCCTGGCTAAAGGTCGTTCCGATGACGGGCAGTCGGCCGAACTAGAGGTCGCCGTTGGCCGCCACTTTTACGACGAAGACAGTGCGGTAACGCCAGAAATTGGACTGATGACTAGTCATCAACGGCTGCTTATTTACGATAGTTACCAATTGCTGCCGACCGCCAGCCCGATCGAGGATTTGCATAGCAATTACCGCTCACATTGGACCGGACTCATCGTGGGCGCCAAGGCACGCTGGCAGATGGTCGAGAATCTCGCCTTCGACGCCGATGCCCGTGGTCTGATCGGCGTTTATCAAAGTGCCGGCGACCTGGATAAGCGTGTCGATCTCGCACATCCAAACAGTTTCTCGCAACATGCGCAGTTCATCGGCTGGCGACTGCACGGGCAGGTATCGATGCTGTGGAGCGATGGGGTGGAGGTTGCCTGCGGCGGCGGCGCCGAAGCGCGATATTTAGGCCCGGGCAGCGATCGTCTGCACTACGCCGAAGGCGGCGGATATGACAGCCATTTCAATGGTGGTCGTTGGCAGGCGTACACCTTGGATCTGACGCTGCGATATTTCTGGTAGCGCGGGTCGTTGCGATGATGCGTCGTTGCGTTTAATCAATCGGCGCTGTTTGAGCGTTTCGCGGCGGCGTCTGGCGCATCGCGGTGGGTGCTCTAGAAATTCGGCACCATGACTATACGCCGCGTGCCCCGTCTTGCCGATGCTGACCTCAAAGCCGAGTTGCCGAAGAAGACCTACAAGGAAACCAAAGATTATTTGCAGTCGGAACTGGTGCGGACGCAGTTGGATTTGTTCCATGCGAAAGTTCCGGTGGTGTTGGTGTTTGAAGGCTGGGATGCCGCGGGCAAGGGCGGAAGCATCCGCCGGCTGCTTGAACATATCGATCCGCGCGCCTATCGCGTGCATTCAACCGCCGCCCCAACCGCCGATGAACTCGCGCATCATTATCTTTGGCGATTCTGGACGCGCCTGCCGGAACGTGGCAAAATCGCGGTGTTTGATCGCAGTTGGTACGGCCGTGTTTTAGTCGAGCGCATCGAAAGGTTCGCGGCTGAACGCGAATGGCGTCGAAGCTATGATGAAATCAACGAGTTTGAACGTCAGCTTTCGGACGACGGGCATCTGATCTTGAAATTTTTCATGCATATTTCGAAGGATGAACAAAAGCGCCGCTTCGAAAGCCGCGCACAGGATCCGTTAAAAGCATGGAAACTTACCGACGAGGACTGGCGAAACCGGCGCAAATGGAACCCGTACGTCACAGCTACCGACGAGATGATGGCAAAAACCCATCTGCCGCATGCCCCGTGGCACGTGGTGCCAGCCAACGATAAGCGCTTGGCGCGCTTGACGGTCATGCGCATATGCGTCGACGCGTTTGGAAAAGCGCTGAAGCTGAAAAAACAGTAGGTCGATAAGCACTTAGTCGAGAACGGTGGTGCTAGAGATGTTTGATCGAGAATGGTGGGAGACGGCAAGCTATGTCGTTACAGTCATTGGCCTGCCTTTGGCGATCGTGGTGTTCATGTATGAACAGCGGCGCGAACGGCAGAACGAAGCCGAAGAGATCTATCAACGTCTATCCGATGAATATACCGAGTTTCTTAGTCTGGTTCTGAGACATGCTGATCTGCAATTGATGCGCAAGACCGGCGATGGACCGGTGCTCAATGCCGAGCAACGCGAACGAAAATTGGTACTGCTCGAAATTCTGATCTCGTTGTTCGAGCGTTCGTATTTGCTGGTTTATGACACGCACATGAATCGTCAGACGCAGCGCCTGTGGTCATCCTGGGAAGATTACATGCGCGAGTGGTGCCGGCGCGACGACTTCCGTGTGTTGTTACCGCAATTGCTTGAAGGCGAAGATGAGGACTTCGTCGCCCTCATCACGGGGATCGCAAACGAAGTAGAAAAACAAAAAAAGGTGCATGTTTAGAGCAGCGGCGCTGATGCGCGGTCCTGAATGTTCAGGCCGGCTGCCGGATGGGATCGATGGTATTAAAGTACCAGTGATTTACGGGTGCGGCCGGCATACCTAGCATCCTGAGCAAGGATGCGGCCAGGTCGGCCGGAAAATGGGATACCCGCGTGAGCATGAATAAAGTCCCGCCGATCGTCTTCTCGTTTTGGGTGATGAAAATATGCGCCACGACTTTGGGCGAAACTGCCGGCGATCTGCTGTCGATGACCATGAATGTTGGATATGCAATAAGTACGATCATCCTGATGAGCTTCTTTGTCGTGACGCTGGTCATGCAATTGGCGGTGAAGCGGTATATTCCGGTGCTGTATTGGTTGGTGATTCTGTCCACCAGCACCGCCGGTACGACCATGTCCGATTATATGGATCGGACGTTGCAGTTTGGATACGCCATGGGCTCAACTATTCTGCTGATCACGCTGTGCGTCATCTTTGCGGTCTGGCGGATCGCCACTGGATCATTGGCGGTTGATAAGATTAAGACCTTTCGCGCCGAGATGCTGTATTGGCTGGCGATTCTGGTTTCGAATACGCTGGGTACGGCGCTTGGCGATTTCTTGGCAGACGACTCCGGGTTGGGTTTTGCCGGCGGTGCTACATTGATTGGCGGATTGCTGATAGTGGTCCTTGGCGCGATGTATTTCACCACTATTTCGCGAGTATTCCTGTTCTGGGCCGCATTCGTGCTGACTAGGCCCTTTGGCGCGACGATGGGTGATGTGTTGACCAAAACGCATGAGCGCGGCGGATTGAATTTAGGTACGATTGGTTCGTCGGCGGTTCTGGGCGGAGTGTTGTTAATGCTGGTAATATGGGTCACGGTGCGCAAAGAACGTTCACCGTCGTTGGCTGCGTGATAGTCCACGCGTTGGTGGTGATTCGATCAGCGGCGTAGCAAACGTGACCACCACGCCGGCGCAGGCGATAACGATCACCGCAATCATCCAAAAAGCGATGAGCGTGATCAGGCCGTGTGCAGCGTTATTGTTGTGTTTCAGCCGCGCTCTAAGGGTGGACGAAAATAACAGTGATTCGGTCGTGATGAGCGTTTGTTGCAGATCGCGTGCAGTATGTGCGGCGACTTCTCAGGCGGTGCTGTATTCACGAATGTTGAAGGGGCGGCCGAGCGGCTGATGGTTTGCTGGGTTGGGTTTGTTCGGGATCAGTTTCGTCATCAACTGAGGAGCGTGAACAATGCGGCGGTAATACGTGCGAACGCGGGTTTCATGCCCGGCGCCTTGTGGCACGAACCGTCGATGCAAATAGCGCACGGTGCGGCTGCCAAAACTAATGGGAATCGACTGGCATTTGGGGCGTGGGTGGCGCTGACACGCGGCGCCTTTAGCGTGCGCGCTATGCGCAACCTCCTGATCGTTCCTGTGCTTGTTCTCAGCTTCACTCTCGGTCCTGCCCGTGCTGCGGCGATGGATCTGTTCGCCTTCGCTGATCTGCGCGTTGGTGCCGAAACGATGGGCAAGAATGCAGAGGTTGAGAGCGGTGGCTCGATCTCGAAGTTGAAATGGAGCAGCCCGCAGCGCTACAGCGCTGATTTACTGGTCGGCAACAGTCTGCTTCTATTCGGCGTCGCCTATGGCGTCGGCGCGACCTACGACAAGCGTTCGGGGTCGGGCTACGACCAGATCAGTACCATCGGACATGCGCAGGTGGGGCCGTATTTATCGTTGGGTCCGGTGCGTTTGGAATTGCTGGGCTTGGCCGGCCGTGGCACTTCGAAGCTGCGCGCGCCGGGCGGCGAAGATTCGGGCTCGGTGGATGAATATGGCGCAAGTTTGGGCCTGAGCGGTTCGATTCTGCATATCGTGATCGGTGCGCGCGTCGGGTGGTTGAAGCAACGTGCGGACTTCACGGTTGCTGGCAACACCATGAAGGTAACTAGCTCGGATTACACCACGGGTGTATTTGCCGGCTGGCGGTTTTGAGCGCAGATTTAATTCGCGGTGAAGCCGCGTTCGACCAAATCCTGAAGATCAAGCAGGCCGATTAGCGCGCCATCGTCGTCGACCACCGGCAGTTCGTTAATTTTTTTCTCGGCGCACACATGCAGCGCGCTTTGCAGAAGTTCATCGCCACGAACGCTGCGGCAGGGCATGGTCGCGTAGGCGTTTACGCTGTGATTCAGCACTGCGGCGGCGTCGCTATGTTTGGTTAACACGCGGCGCAAATCGCCGTCGGTGAAAATTCCCAACAGACGGTTTTGGGTATCGATCAACACCACGCTGCCGGCGCGGGCGCTGGTGATGGCGCGTAGGCAGTCGACCACACTGGTGGTTGGGCTTACCGCGGGCACGCGCGCGCCGGCACGCATGGCTTCGCGGCAGGTCATCAGTTTGCGCCCGAGCGCGCCGCCCGGATGAAATCTGCCGTATTGTTCCGGGGTGAATGCGCGCAGTCGCTGCACCGTCAATGCCAAGGCATCGCCGAGCGCCAGCATCACCGTAGTGCTGGTCGACGGCGCGAGGCCGAGCGGGCAGGCCTCAACCACCGGGCCGAAACACAGCGCCAAATCAGCATGCATGGCCAATGGCGAACCGGCGCGGCCGACCAGAGCGATAAGGCGGCAGCCGATATGTTTGAGGCTTGGAAGTAGTGCGGTGAGTTCTTCGCTGCTGCCGGAATTCGACAGCGCTAACACCACGTCGGCGGCCTGCACCATACCCAAATCGCCGTGGCGGGCTTCGGCCGGATGCAGGAACAAACTCGGCGTGCCGGTGCTGGCGAAGGTCGCGGCGAGTTTGCGGCCGATGATTCCGGCCTTGCCCACGCCGGTCACGACCAAGCGCCCGGGTTGGCCGCTGACGCAGGTGTCGCGGATGAGCGTGCAGACAGCGGTGACGGTAGCGGCTTCGCGAGTTGCGAACGCGGCCAGTTCGCTGACCGCGGCGGCCTCGGTGCGTAAAATCGCGGTGACGCTGGCGAGGATCGCGGAATCGGCGGCCGGTTCGGACATGGGCGCGAGTGTTCGCGCACGTCGCGTGGCCGCAATGCTGGCGCGTTGGGCTGTTCTTGCTGGGGTTTGTCGGCTTGTGCCGAAGGGCGCGGATGCTGTCATCGCCCGCATGAACGTGACCGCCCGCATCGTCGCCGATCGTCTGTATGGCATCACCATGCGTCCGCAGGAATTGGCCATGTATGGCGAGCACGTCGATTTCGACCTGCGCTATACGGCAATTTTTGACGACGCCGAGGAAGTAACGACTACGCATTTTTCGCTGTTGGTGTTGGAAGCGAGCGCGGTGGTGGCTCTTGAGGCAGCGGCTCTTGCGGCAGCGGCGCCCGACGAATTGCCCGATGCGACGAAGAAACGCGTGTTGTTAGTCAAATGCGGTTGGGAACTGGAACGCGAGACGTCCGCGCCGATGCGCGTCGGCACGTTGCCCGAAGCGGTGGAGGAACTGCCGCGGTTGCTCGAGCGCATTGCCGACACCGTCAACGAGCTGGCACGCCGAGCGAAATTAGAGGCGCCGTTTGGCCCCGAGCTCATCACGACGCTCCTGCACCGCTTTCGCACGCAGGCTGCGGTTGGCCGCGACGGGCCGTGAAGTTTTGACTACAGAGCCGGTGAAAGAGCGGTGATTTTCCGCCTGCGACACGCATGCGTTGCCAATCGGGGCGTGCATGAGGTAGAGTCGTCATCTCTGTGGCCTTGTCAGTTCGGTTGGCGTTCCTAGCTTCCGACCTGCCGTCGCCACCTTGCCCAAGCGGGAGCTTCTGTGTCCGATCAGTCTTCTGCAGCGACGCCGATTCCGCTTCAGGTACTTGCCCGTTTCTGGCTGCCTGGCCTGCTTTTATTGGTTGTGGTCGTGTACGCCGCCTATTGGTTTAAGAACGCGTTTCACGATCGCGGTTATGCGCCGGAACAATACATCGCCTTCAGCCACGAAAAGCACGCCGGAGAAATGAAGATCGATTGTACGTTCTGTCACTTCAACGCGCTGCGCGGTAAGCATGCCGGCGTGCCGCCGATGTCGGTGTGCCTTGGCTGTCATCGCAATGTCGAGGTGAAAGATCCAGTGGATCAGGCTGAAATTGCGAAGCTGCTGAAGGTCGCCGATGACGGCACCTATACCGATGCCGACGGCGTGATTCATGACGGTGGTGTGGTGCATTGGGCGCGCGTGCATCGCCTGCCTGACCACGTCTATTTCAACCATCAGTGGCATCAGCGCGCGGGTGTCGCCTGCCAGACCTGCCATGGTCCAGTGCAGGAAATGGGTCGCGTGCGCCAGTTCGCCACCCTGACCATGAGCTGGTGCCTGGAATGTCATCGCAAAAACAACTATGTCGGAGGCCCTGGCTATGATGCGAAAGATCCGTCGACCCTCGCCGTCGGTGCGCCGGGCTATGCGCTCGACCGCGCGCGCGAACAACCCGACCCGGTGGTCGAATTCGCTCAGCGTCAGACCCGGGGTGCGCCCGCGCCGGCCATCGACACCGAAGCCAAACATCGCACGCCAGTCGCTGATGCGGCGCCGGCGCAGCAAACGCAAATAACCGTCGCTGCGCAAACGGCTGCATTGCTGGCCGACCATCCGGAATGGAAAGATCTCCCGGCCTGGCGTCTGGCGGCTTTGCCCGCACCGGAAGGCGGCGTGCCGCAGCTGCCTGAATCGCATCGTCCTTATTACCAAAGCCGCGCCGACTTCATGAACGCGCCCACCCAGTGCAGCACCTGCCATCAGTGAGCGACATGACCACTAGCACAAATCCGATGCCGATGCGCCGAACCTGGAAAAATGCCACTGAGCTGACTCGCGCAGCGTCAGCGGGCGACGAGTTCAGCCCAGAGGTCGCCAAGGTGCTGGCCGAAGTCCGGCGCGACGGCGGCGTTAGCAATGTTTCGTGCACTCCGGCCGGCAACACGCCGGCCGAACTCGATGCGCTGCGCGAACAATTGCGCGAGGCAGTTCCCGGTCTTAGTCGCCGTGGATTCCTTCAAATTACTGGCGCCGCCGCGGTATTCGGGCTGGCTGCCTGCGCTGAAAAGCATCCCGATACGTTGGTTCCCTACGCCAATCAGCCCGAAGGCACCACGCTCGGCAACGCCCTGCATTACAGTTCGACCCTACGCGATAGCGGTCATCCGGTCGCAGTGGTGGTGAAGACCTACGACGGCCGCCCGATCAAACTTGACGGCAACCCCGATCATCCGCTGTCCCGCGGCCGCGCTGATGCGCGCACGCAGGCAGCGCTGTTGAACTTGTACGATCCGGATCGGCTACAAGACGGTCCGCTGACGAAAACCGCTGGAAAAACCGGAGAATTTCAACCAATCGGCGGTTGGAGCAAGCTTGACACCGAGGTCGGTGCCGCGCTCAAAACCGGCAAAGTGCTGCTGGTCACGCCGCCACTGGATGGCCCGGCCGATCTCGCACTGATTGCGGACCTCGGCAAAGCTTTCGGCGCGCGCTTTACCCATGCCGCGTATTCCGCCTTCCCGCGCACGGTCGAGGCTGAGGCGCGCTCGGCGCTGTTGGGCGACGCACGCTTGCCGGTGTACCGCGCCGATCGCGCGGCGGTCTTGTTGGCGTTCGGCGATTTCTTGGGCGGCGGCCACACCGGCTTGGCCGAACAGGTCGAATTCGGCGACCTTCGTCGCGCTGGCGGCCAAGTGATCGCGGTCGAACCGACGCTGTCGCAGGTGGGCACCTGCGCCGACGTGCGCGTGCGTGTCGCGCCCGATCGCGCTGCTTGGGCAGCGTGGGGCGTGGCCGAACTGGTCGGCAAGGTGCTGAACGTCGCGCTGCCGACTGCGATCCAAAATAGCTTGGACCAAGCGCGCGGCGCCAGCCTTGGTGAAAGCCTTGGCCTGCGCGCAGTGCCGACCGCCGATGGTGCAGTTCCGGCATTGCGCTTCATTGCCGATCGTCTGATAGCGACGAAAAACGCCGGTAAAAACAGCCTTATTTATGCCGGCGGCGTGGCCACCTCGAATCGCGCTCAACGTCATCTGCATCTCGCTGCGGTGTGGCTGAACGCGGTGCTCGGCAACGAAGGCATCAGCGTGGTCGTGCATGAACGCGCGCCGCTGGTCGATAACGGCGCATTCGATCAGGCGCTCGCTGCTGGTGACGTGGGCACGGTGATCCTCGCTGGCGTGAATCCCGTTTACAGCGCGCCGGCGTTGGCTGGGGCGCTCGAAAAGGCCAAAACCATCGTCGCGCTTAGCGACCGCTTAGATGAAAGCGCGGCGCTGGCGACCTTGGTCGCGCCAACCGCGCATGGCCTGGAAAGCTGGGGCGATGCGGAAGCGCGGCCCGGAATCGTCAGCCTGCAACAACCAGCGATTCTGCCGTTGTGGGACAGTCGGCCGTGGCAGGAAAGCCTGCTCGCGTTCGCGGTCGCCGCCGGCGTCGCGCCGGAAAAGTTTGTGCAGGATCGGGTCAAGGCTGATCCGAAAGTACTCAGCGTGGTCGGCCGTCAGCAACTGTGGCAGCCGGCCGTCGCCGGCGTAATTACATGGCAGCAATATGTGCGCACGACGTGGTTGGCGGCGATTAAACCGCATACCGGCGCGATCGCCGATGAGCGCACGTTCTGGCTGAGCGCATTATCGCGCGGCGTGATTGAGATCGCCGCGAATGTCGAGCGCCAAGCACTCAAAAACGCTGAAATCCCCGCGCTTTCGCCCTGGAGCACAGGCGGAATGCAGGTGGTCGTCAGCGCCTCGCGCATCATGGGCGACGGCGCGCTTTTGAATAACGCTTGGCTGCAAGAGATCCCCGATCCGGTGTCGCGCATTACCTGGGACACGTATGTCGCGGTGTCGCCGGTCGACGCTAAGGCGCAGGGTTGGGCCCAGAATGATGTGGTCGCCATCGCGGTCGGCGCCACGCCTGCCATCGCGCTGCCGGTGCATGTGCAAGAAGGCACGCAGCCCGGCGTGATCGAAGTGTTTCTGGGTTGGGGTCGCACCCGCGCCGGCCGCGTTGCAAGTTTGGCCCGCGACCATGCGCCGGACGGTTCGTTCAGCGTCGATTTGTTCCCGCTCGTCGGCCGGCTGCCTGCCGTCAATACGGTGCTGACGGCTACGCTGACCAAAACCGGCGCACAGTACAAACTGGCCGACATGCAGGGTCACGACTGGCAGGAAGGGCGCGAGATCGCCCTCGACCAAATCGCCGGCGAGTCAGGCGAGAAGGCGAAAGCCGAACTGTGGGAGCGCGGTACCGACGGCAAAGCCGGCGGCAACATTTCGATGTGGTCGACCACGCACGAATATCCCGGCCATCGCTGGGGCATGAGTGTCGATCTCAATACCTGCACCGGTTGCAATGCCTGCATCGTCGCCTGCCAAGCTGAAAACAATATTCCAGTAGTCGGCCGCGACGAAGTGCGCAAACAACGCCAGATGCATTGGATGCGCATCGACCGCTATTATTCGGCCAATGCCGACGATCATGATCATCTTGATGTCGAAGTTGTGCATCAGCCGTTGATGTGCCAACAGTGCGAAAACGCGCCGTGCGAAGCGGTGTGTCCGGCCAATGCGACGATGCACAATAACGAAGGCATCAGCATCCAGGTTTATAATCGGTGTATCGGCACCCGGTACTGCGCCAACAATTGCCCATACAAAGTGCGCCGCTTCAATTGGTATGAATATAGCGCCTATCGCGCTGGCCCGGTTGGTTCCAGTGATCCGTTCCTGCGCATCGCGAAGAATCTGAAAACCGACCACGCCACGTCCAGTCAAGCTGAATTGACACACGCGCCGTTGGCGATGTTGCTTAATCCCGAAGTCACGGTGCGTTCGCGCGGCGTGATGGAAAAATGCAATTTCTGCGTGCAGCGCACGCGCGAGGTGCGTGGGCGCGAAAAGCTTTCCGGCAAACGCATTGCTGACGGCGAAATCACCACTGCGTGCGCGCAAACGTGCCCGACCAAGGCGCTGGTGTTTGGCGATCTCAATGATGAACACAGTGAAGTGGTGCAGATTTCGCAGACCGCGGGGGCCTACAAACTGCTTGACGCTGAATTGAATACTCGGCCGACGGTGACATATCTGAAGCGTACTCGCCAACGGCCCGCGACTGCAGCGGATAGCGATAAAGGTCACGGATGATGAACGACCCGCACGTGCCGCCAGTAACCGCGACCCAAATCACCGACGAAATTCTTGCGCCGATCTTTCGGCCGTTCTTCTCGCGTGCCGCGATACCGTGGTTCATGGCATTCTTAACGGTCGCCGGCATGGCCGGTCTGCTGTTTCTGGGCGTGGCCATGTATATCATCGAGGGCTATGGCATCTTCGGTGCTGGCCCGGTGGTCAACTGGGCGAATGACATCGCCAGTTACATCTTCTGGATCGGTATCGCGGTCGCCGGCACCCTGGTTAGTTCAGTATTGTTCCTGTTCCGTCAGCGTTGGCGCACCGGTATTAATCGAGCCACCGAGGCGATGACGGTGTTCGCGATCAATATCGCCGGCATCTATCCACTCATTCATACCGGTCGGCCGTGGGTTGATTTCTGGCTGATACCGTATCCGAACGACCTGAACCTGTTTCCGCAGTTCAAATCCCCAATCATTTGGGACGTGTTCGCCATAACCGGCTATGCGACCACGTCGGTATTGTTCTTCTACTTCGGCCTGATTCCGGATTTTGCTACCGTGCGCGACCGCGCGAAGCATCCGATCCAGAAACTGGTGTATGGGATGTTGGCAATGGGCTGGAAGGGCACGGCCTCGGATTGGCGTCACTATGAGCGCGCGTACACGCAGTTCGCTTGGGTCGCGACGCCGCTCGTGATCGGTATGCATTCGACCATCGCCACCTTGTTGGCGGTGTCGCATGTTCCCGGTTGGCACGCCACCGTGTTTCCACCTTATTTCGTTAGTGGTGCGATCTACGGCGGTCTAGCGATGGCGTTGGTGCTGTTGGTGCCGATCCGCAGCATGCTGAAGCTACAACGCTTCATCACCGTCGATCATCTCGAAAACTTGGCCAAGATTATGCTGGGCGTCGGCATGATCGTGTTTTATGTCTATGTGATGGAATTCTTCGTCGCGTGGTATTCAGAATCGACCTTCGAGCGCGATCAGTTTATGTATCGCATCTGTGGTGCACATGCGTGGTCGTTCTGGTTGATGGTGTTCTGTAACGTGGTGATACTGCAACTGTTCTGGTTCAAGGCCCTACGTCGGAATTTAGCGGTCCTGATGTTGGTCGGCTTGCTGGTAAATGTAGGAATGTGGTTCGAGCGGTTCAATATCATCGTCCTGTCACTCGAGCACGATCATCTACCAGCGAATTGGACCTATTATTCATTCACCTTATGGGATGCGATTTTGCTGACCGGATCCTTCGGTATGTTCTTCACGCAGTTCCTACTGTTTTGTCGGGTCGCGCCGGTGGTGTCGATCGCCGAGACTAAGGCCAACCTGCTGCGCGCGGAGGCTCATCATGAGTGATGCCGTGTCGCCCGCACCGGTCGTGACCGCTACGGTTATCGGCCATTTCGCCACCGAGGCCGGTTTCGTTGCTGCGGCCAAGGCCTCAAAAGAAGCCGGTTTGCACGGTGAATATTATCTGCCCTGGCCAGTGCATGGCATCGAAGCGGCATTGGGCCTTGAGCGCAGTTTGATCGGTCGGCCGGTGCTGGGCGCGATTGCGTTCGGCTGCGCCGCTGCCTTCGGCATGCAATATGGCCTGCAAGTGGTTGATTGGCCGGTGATCTATTCCGGCAAACCATACTTCACTTGGCAATTGTGGGTGGTGGTGACGTTGGAAACCGGATTGTTGCTGGGCGCGGTGACCAACTTGCTCGCCTGCTTCCATGCCTGCCGTCTATTTCCGAACCCCACGCCGGCGATAGTTAGTCCGCGTCATAGCGACGATCGTTTCGGTATCGCGCTGACTGCCGGTGGGGATCGCGACGAGGAATCGTTGCTAAGCTGGCTCAAAGCCCATGGCGCCGATGCGGTCGAGGTGCAGCGGTCGAAACCAAGCCCGGCCGCGGCGTCGGTTGGCGAGGAGCATGCTCATGCATAAGTGTGCTATGTTCGCGCTTGTTATATTGTTGCTGTCGTCGTGCGGCGATGGCGAAAAGAAGGAACGCGGCCTGGAATTACTGCCGGATATGTATCATACCCCGGCGTTTAAAAGCCAAACTGGTGGCGTGCAGCAGGTGATCAGCGCCGACGGTAAGGTCACGATTGAACATCAGTATCCCACTATGCAGGAACCGGTCGCAGGCACCATATCACGCGAGGTTCTTCCTTACCAATTGGCCGACAATGATTGGCAAGGTGCACGGCAATTGCAGAATCCGCTCTTGCCCACGCCGGCGGTGCTAAAGGACGGCCAAGGCCGTTTCAATGCGATCTGCGCCACCTGCCACGGACGCGACGGCAATGCAGCGAATGCGAATGTGTTCAAATGGTTTGCAGGCGTGCCGTCACTCAATGGTACGTCGATTCCAAATCTCGCAGATGGCGAGATCTATCACATCATCACCGTCGGTCGCGGCCGCATGACGCACTTCCGCGCGCAATTACCCAGCGAACAGCGTTGGAGCGTGGTGCTGTATGTGCGCGCACTCAATCGCGCCGCGCTGGCGCTCAAAGACATGGACGCTGATGTCGCAGCGATTGAGAAGGAAGTCGCGGCAAATCCCAATGATGATAAATGCAAGTCCGCTCTGGTCACCGCTAAGGCGGTGCAGGCACAACGCGCCAGCGACCTACGGACGGTACTGACGATTAGCGACGCCGAAGCCGCGGCATTTGCACCAGCGCGCCCGGCTATTCCGGAATATCTGCCGCGGACTTTCCCACCTCTGCCGTCTTCGACCGATGGGGCTAAGCCGTGAGCGTCAATTCCTCCGCGTCGGCGGTTCCTGTCAGCCCGGCAGCCGTGCCATTCGAGGCACCGAAAGTCAAAGCCGCCGCCGGGTTGCTGATTACGCTGGGCGTCACCGGTCTGCTCTATTTATTTATCGCTGATCTGCCGCGGGCATGGTCAGCGATTCTGCAGGGGGTGATGATTCCGACCTGGATCAGCCTAGGCGCGTTAGTGTTCATCGCCTTGCACAGCATCGGCAATGCGGCGTGGACCGTGCCATTACGTCGGGTCATGGAAGGTTTGAGCTCGGGTCTACCACTGACTTTAATTGGCTGCATCGCGATTGCTTTCGCAGGTCTGCCATATTTGTACGAATGGGCGAATCTCACTGACCCAACTGCACGCGCCGCGTTGTTTCACGTCAGTAACGGCAGCAAAAGCGCTTGGATGATGCCGCATCGTTGGATCATCACCACGCTGGCGATCGTGGTGATCTGGATGGCACTGCGACATATCCTGGTGCGCTTAAGCATCGAACAGGATGCGCGTGCTGACATTCGCGCACGGCATTTGCGTTGGAGCGTCATTTTCATGATTGTGTTCGGTTTCACTTTCACGCTGTTTACCTGGGATCTTCTGTTGTCGCTGCATGTCACCGTGGTTTCGGCGATGTGGGGTATTTGGTGCTTTACCAGCGCCTTGCAGACTTTTTTGGCGGTGCTGGCGCTCACGTTGCTGTGGCTGCGCGGCGGGCCGCTAAAAGATGTTATCAAACCACATTTGACCCAGGATCTCGGGACGTGGCTGGTGGGGTTCTCGTCCATATGGGCCTACATTACCTTCGCGCAGTATGTCGTGATGTATTTTGCCAACTTGAACGAAGAGGCATACTTCTTTCTAGTTCGTTCACAGCATGGATATGGTCAGCAGATGTTGATCGAAGCCGTGCTTCGCTTCCCGGTTCCATTCTTACTGCTGCTTAGCCAGCGTTTCCGCTCCGATTTGCGCATGCAGGCGGTCGCGGCGGTATCAATCCTGGTCGGCAGCTGGCTTGACCTAAGCTGGATCATCATGCCGGCCTTCTCGCTGAATGTCTTTCGCTGGAATCATCTGCCTGAGCTGCTGGTGAGCGCTGGTTTCGTCGGCGGCTTCCTGCTGCTGGCTCTTCGCTTCTGGCGCCGCCACGGACTGGTGGCGGTGGGCGATCCTAAACTTGCGACCGCGATCAGCGGCGCGCACCTGCACTGAGCGCCATCGTGACCAGCCCCGATACCCATGACCATACCGCTCCCGAACCGCGGGAATTCACCCATCCGATAGTGTGGTTCGCGGGATTGGTGCTGATTGTTGCGGTGGTTGCTTATGGCTTCTTTCATTTTTTGAGCGTCGGCCGCAATCATGGCCGCGATTTGGCCCCGATCCGCGTTGAAAGTGGCGGCCCAGGTGAACCGGATCATGCAAAATTAGCGGCGAATCGCGGACCGGACGTGCTCGATCGTGGCCAGATCGTTTATGGTAAGAATTGCGCGACGTGTCATGGCGCC
Organism: Planctomycetota bacterium; assembly: GCA_038229115.1. GTDB lineage: Bacteria > Planctomycetota > UBA11346 > UBA11346 > UBA11346 > JBBROQ01. The sequence continues at coordinate 24,073 of JBBROQ010000019.1, forward strand.
AACGGCAATCAAAATGCCGCCAATTCCAATCCACCGGCGCGCAACTTCCACACCGAAGCCTTTAAGAATGAATGTGGTGGGGGACCATATGGTTTGTACCAGGTGACGATAAAGGGCTACGGAAACATGTCAGCGATCGGTGGACTGTCGTCTGAAGATCGTTATGCCGTGGCGCATTTCATCCGCGAGACCTGGGTCAAGACCGAAAACAAAGCTCATTATGTCGAGCACGATGCGCCGGCGATTCAAGAGAACATTCCTAAGCCTGGCAGCGGCGGTGGTAGCGAAGAGAAGGCTATTGATCCACTGGCAGTGACGACTCCGCCAGTATTGCAGCCGCTCATGGCTGCGATGGCCAAGGGTGGCCAGGCCGAAGTCGCGGCGCTTGACGATTGGCTGCGCGCCAGTGTGCGCCTGCAGGCCGAGCAGCCGAAACTTTATAATGGTCAACTGACTGCTCCAATCGCCCGTGTTCACGTCCTGGTGCGTCGGCAACCTGCGATGGGTCTTGGTCTTTATGGCGCGAATGATGCTAAGACATTCATTCAGCGGCTACTCGCTCCCAACAGCACCAGTCTTGCTGAAGCTGACATAAGATTGCTGCCAGCCGAAACACTCGAAGCGCTGGCTGATCATTTCCTGCGTGCCGCGACTGCGGCACAGCAACCGGCAACTGGCGAAGGAGTTTCCAAATGAAGGGAATCGCAATGGTTCGCGCCTTCATCCTGTGCGCATTGGTATTTGTGCTGCGTCTTTCGGCGCCCGCGCTTGCCGCTGAACCCACTGCCTCACTGTCGGCGACCGAAGTCGACGCGCTGGTTGAACGCTTCAATCCGAATGTGAACGCGCTCGATGCCACGCGGCAGCCGGTACACGGCATGTCCAATGCGCTCGGCTATCCGTTCTTCCCGCGCGAGGCGGCGAGCGATATTGCTGCTGATGTGGCCTGGAACAACTGGTTCAACCTGCTGGTGTTCTTTCCATTCCTGATTCTACCGCAGGTGCTGCTCGTGGTGGTGATCTTTAAGTTCCGTGACCGTAAAGATGGCCGCAAATCGGCGACATTCGTAGGTAATCATAAGCTCGAAATCATCTGGACTGCGATTCCATGTTTGGCGCTGCTGATCGTGGCGGTGCCGGTTTGGAAGGTTCTCGATAAGATGGAGCTGCCGCCGGAAGGCATTGATACTTCCGATCCAATGCAAGCGACGCTGGTTAATGTCTACGGAAAGAAGTTCGCCTGGGACTACAAATACAAACATGAACAGATCGAGATCGGCCAAGATCTAACCGGTGCGCAAGAGCCGCTGGTGATCGTGAAAAATCGTCCTGTTGTAATGGCGATGACCAGCAACGACGTCAATCATGCGTGGTGGATTCCGGCATTTGGCGTGAAACGCGACTGTATTGCCGGGCGTTCCACTAATCAGTGGTTTACGCCTAAGCAGGAAGGGTTCTTTAAAGGCCAGTGTGCCGAGCTTTGTGGCACTAGCCACGGTTTGATGATCATTACTGCTGTGGTGGTGCGGCCGGATGAATTCACGCTCTACACCGCCTTCCAGCGCAATCGCAACGATGCGGCGAAAGTCTGGAATGCGTTGCAGCCGCCCATCGGCCAGGAGTTAGACGAGACCAAAATAAAATCGACGCTGGATGGATATTTTGCTAATGATCGCGGCGATCTGCGCCGACTCTCGCTGCGCTATTGGGTGGCGTCGAACTACGCTTCGCTCGAACGCAAACCGCAGGGCGCGCTTGCAGCAACCGAATTCAAGCAGCAGGCCGAAACGCGACGGGCCCATTTCGAGTCGATGCTGGCTCAAGTCACCGCCACTGCGCCCGCAGTGACCGTGCGCAACTGACCGCGAAATAGAAAATTGATAAAGGGAATCGCATGAACGCGACAGTGCCCACTCTGCCCATGCCACAGATCCATCGTTACACCGGCGTGATGGATTGGCTTACCACCATCGATCATAAGAAGATCGGTCTGATGTATTTCTGGTTCGTGGTGGTGATGGGATTGGTCGGCGGTGCCTTTGCCGGCGCGATCCGTTTCCAACTGGCCATGCCTGGCGCAGTGCTGGAATGGTTGGCCGATGCGCAGTTGCATGGCCAGCCGATTGCCACCCTGTTCAGCGATTATCATCTCTATAATCAGATGGTGACGATGCATGCCTCGGTGATGATTTTCTTCACCATCATCCCCGGTTTCATAGGTTTCGCGAACTACATTGTGCCATTGATGATCGGCGCGCGCGA
>JBBROQ010000020.1:0-26025 GCA_038229115.1 Planctomycetota bacterium
AATTCGGCGACGTGCAGGACTTCGAGTTCACCATCGAAGAGCGCCAGCTGTACATGCTGCAAACGCGACACGGCAAGCGCACCGCGCAGGCCTACGTCAAAATCGCGCACGACATGGTGAAGCAGAAACTGATGACCGCCGAACACGCGGTCGCCAGCGGCGATCCGCAGGCGCTCGACCAATTGCTGGCCCCAATTTTCGACAGCACCGATGAGAAGGCCGCACTCAAGAGTTCGTACCTGACCACCGGCCTGCCGGCCGGCCCGGGCGCCGCCTGCGGCTTGGTCGCATTCACCGCGCACAAGGCCGAATCGCTCGCCGCCCAGGGCGCGAAAGTGGTGTTGTGCCGCGTTGAAACCTCGCCCGAAGACCTGCGCGGCATGATCGCCGCCGACGGCATTCTGACCGCGCGCGGTGGTGTGTCCTCGCACGCGGCATTGGTCGCCCGGCAGATGGGCAAAGTGTGCGTCGCCGGCGCCGGCGCGATCGCCATCGATTACGAAGCCGGCACGTTGGTGTGCGGCGCGTTCACGCTCAAAGAAGGCGACTTCATCGCCATCAACGGCACCACCGGCGCGGTCTACGGCCGCAAGGTCAAGACCAGCGACAGCGAATTGAAGCAGGTGCTGATCGGCAAGACCATGAAGCCGCAGGACAGCACGCTGGTCCAGGCCTACGACTTTGTGATGAAGCTGGCCGACAAGTTCCGCACCCTGGGCATTCGCACCAACGCCGACCAGCCTGACCAGTCGGCGAATGCGATCGCGTTCGGCGCCGAAGGCATCGGCCTGTGTCGGACCGAGCACATGTTCTTCGAAGGCGACCGCATCGATTCGGTGCGCGAGATGATTCTCTTCAGCGAAGACTTCGCCAAGTACAAGGACGAGGCCGCCGAGGCCAAGGGCGATGAAGAAAAGCTCAAGCACCTCAAGAACCAACACAGCCAAGCGATCAGCCATTTTAACGGTGCTTTGGCGAAATTGTTGCCGATGCAGCAAAAGGATTTCGAAGGCCTGTTCGAAGTGATGGGCGCGCGCCCGGTCACCATTCGTTACCTGGATCCGCCGCTGCATGAGTTCCTACCGCAGGGCCACGACCAGATCGACGCGCTGGCGAAGAAACTGAACGTACCGTTCCAGCGCATCGCTGACCTTGGCCACAGCCTGCACGAATCGAATCCGATGCTGGGCCATCGCGGCTGCCGTTTGGGCATCGTCTATCCCGAAATCAGCGAGATGCAGACCCGCGCGGTGATCCGCGCGGCGATCGCGGTGCAGAAGAAGACCGGCAAAAAAGTCGTGCCGGAAATCATGATCCCGCTGGTGGGCTATGTCGCCGAACTGAAGCAGCAGCTCGACATCGTCCACGCGGTGGCGAAGGCCGAGATGGCCGCGGCCAAGACCAAGATCACCTATTTGGTCGGCACCATGATCGAGATCCCGCGCGCCGCCCTGACCGCCGACGAGATCGCACACGAAGCGCAGTTCTTCTCGTTCGGTACCAACGACCTGACCCAGACCACCTTGGGCATGTCGCGCGACGACGCCGGCAAGTTCCTGCCGCACTATCAAAAGATCGGCATCGTGAAGGCCAACCCCTTCGCCGCGATCGACCAGGGCGGCGTGGGCAAGTTGATGAAGGTTGCGATCGAAGGCGGCCGTGCGACTCGTCCCGACATCAAGCTCGGCATCTGCGGTGAGCACGGTGGCGAACCGTCATCGGTAGAATTCTGCCACCGCATCGGTCTGACCTACGTTAGCTGCTCGCCGTTCCGCGTGCCGGTGGCACGTTTGGCCGCGGCTCAAGCGGCCTTGAAGTACGGCAGCTCCAGCAAGGCCGCCAAGGCCAAGCCGGTGGCGAAGAAAGCGGCTGCGCCGAAAGCGGCCGCTAAAAAGGCTCCGGCCAAAAAGGCATTGGCTGCTCGCGGTCGCTAAGCCGATCCGCATTAGCAGAGAAGCAAACGAAGCACCCCAGCCAAGCGGCTGGGGTGCTTCGTTTGCAGGCGCTGACAGCCGGAACTGACTCAGGTCTTCGACTGCTTCACGAACCGATCCATGATCGCGACGATGCGCTGGAAGTGCTCTTTGCTGTCGAAATGGAGGGTCAGCGCACCTTTGCCCCCCTTCTCGGTCACGTCCACGCGAGTGCCGAAAAGATGGAAGAGATTGGTCTCGAGCTCGCGCAGGTGCGGCTCTTTGGCGGCGGCCTTTTTTGTCACTGACTTCGCCTGCGGGCCCGATTTCGACAAGCGCTCAACTTCGCGCACCGACAAACCTTCGTCGATGGCGCGTTGAGCCAGTTGCTGCTGCCAGGTGGCGTCGGTGATCGACAGCAGCGCCTTGGCGTGGCCCATACTTAATGAGCCCCCTTCCAGCTGCAGCTGAATGCCGATCGGCAGGGTCAGCAGCCGGAGCGCATTACTGATGCTGCTGCGGTCTTTATTAACCCTATCGGCCAGCTCCTCGTGGGTTAGATGGTGCTCGCTCAGCAGCGATTGATATGCGCGGGCTAGTTCCATCGCGTTAAGATTTTCGCGTTGGATATTTTCAATCAGTCGCAGTTCAGCAATGTGCTGTGGATTGTCATCATCTCGGACAACTACTGGCACCTTAGTAAAATCAGCGAGTTTCGCTGCGCGAAACCGTCGTTCGCCCGACACGATCTCGTAGCCCACCTCTCGCTTCATTACCACGATAGGTTGGAGCATGCCGTGTTGGCGCAAGCTTCCGGCGAGTTGATCCAGTGCAGCAGAATCGAAATCGGTACGCGGGTTGGAACTGGGCGGCGCGATTAGACCAACATCGATTTCGAGATAACCACGAGTCGGTTCACGACGAGCGGTTTTACTAAATACGTCGCTGAGGCTACGCCCCAGGCTGGAGTCGCTTAAGGCCATCGAGCAGCTCCTTGGTGGCGGCAAGATAGGCAATGCCGCCCGGACTCAATGGGTCATAGGCGGCAATGCTTTGGCCATGACTTGGCGCCGCAGCCAGGGCCAAGTCACTCGGAATCATGCTCTGAAACGCGAGCGGGCCGAAATGATGGCGGACCTCGCGCTCAATTTCTCGTGATAGCGCCTTTTCACGATCGAACATGGTCAACAGCACGCCGACTAAGGCGATCTGCGCATCGACCGATTCACGCAAATCCTCAACGTAGGCAAGCAACTGAGTCAGTCCTTCAAGTGCAAAGTATTCACACTGCAGCGGCAGCAACAAGGCATCCGCAGCCAATAATCCATTGGATGGCAGCAGGGAAAGGCTTGGTGGGCAGTCGATTAAGATGAGATCGAAGCTTTGACGCAGGGGGCTGAGAATCGTGCGCAGCGCAAATTGCCCCTGTGATTGCAAGGCTAAGCGGCGTTCGGCATCCAGTAAATCTGCGCCTCCAGGAATAACCCAAAGATTTTTGACTGTGGTTTCCAGCGGCTTCGCTTCAGCACCAGAACCATAAACACAGCCATGAATACCCTTATTGACCAATACGCTGGACGCATTTCCTTGAGGATCGTTGTCGACCACCAAAGTTTTGCGTCCAGTTAACGCCGCGTAAGCTGCACAGTTAATGACGGTTGTGGTTTTGCCGACGCCGCCTTTTTGGTTGGAAATCGCGACTATCATGGGCGAGGTTCCACGTGGAACCGATATCCGGGCGCTAGATGTTCCACGTGGAACTTAAAGTCGCCGCAGGGTGGTTGATGGGCAAGTTGTCAATCCGGCGGCGTCAATTTCCGTCACGGCAGCATTAAACGAACCACCTAGTAGCGGATGCGTGATGACTTCAATAGTTGCTCGGCCAGCGGCATCCGCATTGCCTTGATGAATGCTTTGTACGCTTGCGCCGTGGCGGCTGAGTATCGACGTAATACCCGCCAAAACCCCGGGACGATCTGCCGTTATAAAGCGGGCATAGTAGCCTGTTTGCTCTTGCCTTGCGCTCAAGAATGGAATGACCGTAGTGCTGCGGAAAAAAGCGAAGCGCACCGCCGTAGCGGCATACCGACCGGTGACCATGTCGACCACGTCCGCCAGTACCGCACTGGCAGTGGGCAGGGGGCCGGCGCCTTGGCCGACCAACAAAGTCGGGCCGGCGGCACTGCCGTGAATGTGAATGCCGTTGTAATTCTGATTCACCGCCGCCAGCGGATGGTCGAGCGCCACCAGCGTCGGCGCGACATGCAGGTCCAGGCCGTCGGCCAGGCGACGCGCACAGGCGATCAGCTTGATCCGGCAGCCCATGGTGCGGGCGCTGGCGATGTCCTGAAAGGTGAGGTTCTGGATGCCTTCGACCCGCACCGCGCTGGCCGGGATGCGGGCGTTGAAAGCAATGCGCGCCAGCAGCGCCAGCTTATGCGCCGTGTCGGTGCCATCGACGTCCAGGGTCGGATCAGCTTCGGCATAGCCGAGCTTCTGCGCGGCACCGAGAGCCTCGTCATAGCCCATGCCGTCCTGCTCCATCCGGGTCAGGATGAAATTGCAGGTGCCGTTGAGGATCGCGTGAATGGCGTCGATGCGGTTGGCGACCAAGCCATCGCGCAGCGCCGCGATCACCGGCACGCCGCCGGCGACCGCGGCTTCAAAAGCGATGGCGCGGCCGTGTTTGGCGGCAAGCGCAAATAGCTCGTCGCCGTGTTCGGCCAGCAGCGCCTTGTTGGTGGTGACGACGTTTTTGCCGGCCTTCAGGCAAGCGATCAGCAAGTCTTTCGCGACCGTGGTGCCGCCGACAACATGTATGACAGTGCCGATGTTGGCGTCGTTGGTGATGGTCTCGATGCGGTTGCTGAGCGTTACGTTGCGGGGCAGCGCCTGTTCGCGCACGCGTTCAGGCGCGCGGGTGACGACGGTGGTCAGCGCCAGATCCAAGCCGCAGCGTTCGCGAAACAGTTCGGCCTCGCGCGTCAGCAGCTCGACCACGCCGCCACCCACTGTGCCCCAACCAATCAGACCGAGCGCGCACCGTTCCATGCCGACTCCTGCGCGGGCGGATGCTCCCGCAGGTGGTTGGCGGCGCAATCCTGTTAGACGCCTTCGCCTAACCGTTCGGCCAGGAACGCGTTTAAGCCCGCGGCGCGGATCTTGCGCTGGGTGGTAGCGACATCGTATGCCACGCGATGGAAGGTCAGCGCCTCGCCGTCGAAAGTGGCGAAACTCGCGCGCGTGTCGCGATCGCGCGGCTGACCGACGCTGCCGACGCAGATGTAGGCCTTGTGGCCTTTGGGCAGATGAAACGTGCGGTGGCCATCGTGCGGCACCATGGTGCCGAGCGTGGTGGCCAAAAACGGGGTGTGGTTATGACCGGCAAAACACAGGTCGAAACCGCTGAAATCTCGGTTGAGGGTCTCGATCATCTGATTCGCTTCGATCGGATTCTCGGGCTCGTCGACATAGTCGTGCACCGGGTCATAGATCGAGCCATGCACCAACAGCAGATTGCCTTTAAGCGCAAACGTCGTGCGGTCTTTGAACCAGTTCAGCAGCTCGGGATCCTCGTCGGTGATGCGCATGCGGGTCCAATCGATCGCCTGCGCTGCATGCGGATTGAAGCGATGGCGTCTGGTCACCAGCGCCTCTTCGTGATTGCCCATCAGGCTGACGTTGAAGTGCTCGCGCGCGAAGCGGCCAACGCGCACCGGATCCGGGCCGTAGCCGATCACATCGCCCAGGCACAGAAACTTCGTCACTTTAAGTTTGTCGCACACCGCCAGCACCGCTTCGGTCGCTTCCCAATTGGCGTGCAGGTCGGAAACGATCGCAATCACGGGAGGGTCCGGACAGCCAGCGAGCGGTCGGTGAGTTCGCGGTACAGCTTCATCACCGTGGCCACCGACAGGCCGACGACGGTGTCCCACGCACCCTGCACATCGACAACAAAACGGTCGCCATGTTCCTGGATCGCATACGCGCCGGCGCGGCCGTCGCTCTCACCGGAATCGACATATGTCTGGATTTCCGCGGCACTCAGCAGCCGCATCGTGACTTTGGCGACGGTCAAGGCGACTGCTTCGCCGGCCGGTCGGCCCGCGGCGTCGATACGCACGCAGCAATGACCGGTGCAGACCGAATGCGTGGTGCCGGAAAGTTGACTCAGAATGCGCACCGCGTCGGCGCGATCGGTGGGCTTGCCGAACACGGTTGAACCCAGCGCGACCACGGTGTCGGCGCCTAGCGCCATGCCGTCGGGGGCGCCCGCGGGAATGAGCGCGCCCCGAGCCTTCACGCGCGCGCGTTCAATCGCCAGCACCTGCGGCGCCGGATGCGTTATCTGCTCTTCGTCCGCGGCGCTCGTCACCACGGTGAACGGCAAATTGGCGCGTTGCAGCAGCATCGCGCGCTGCGGACTCTGGCTGGCAAGGTAGATCACGCCGGTAGCCTACCCCGACGCTCGCCAAGCGACAAGGACGCCTGTGAAAACCGCCGCTGCATCGCTCGTAGGCACCCAATCGCGCGCGTTATTCCGTGCCGCGCAAAAGGTCATTCCCGGCGGCGTAAACTCGCCGGTGCGGGCGTGGAAGCGTTTGGGCGGCGCGCCGTTGATGATTGCGAATGGCAACGGCGCATGGCTGACCGACGCCGATGGTCGGCGTTATGTCGATTATGTTTTAAGTTGGGGGCCGTTGCTGCACGGCCACGCGCATCCACGCGTGGTCGCGGCGATCACCACGGCGGCGAAAAAAGGCACCAGCTTCGGCGCGCCGACCGGCGCCGAAACCAAGCTCGCGGAAGTCATCATCGGCGCGCTGCCCAGCATCGAGCGCGTGCGCTTGGTGAATTCCGGCACCGAAGCCTGCATGAGCGCCTTACGCGTCGCGCGCGCCGCCACCGGGCGCGAACTGATCGTGAAATGCGACGGCTGTTATCACGGCCACGCCGATTATCTGCTGGTCGCGGCTGGCAGTGGTTGCGCGACGTTAAACACGCCGGATTCCGCCGGGGTGCCGGCGGCGTTTGCCGAACGCACGTTGTCGGTGCCGTTCAACGACGCCGCGGCGATGGCGCAGGTTTTCAAAAAGCATCGCGGCCGCATCGCCGCGGTAATCATCGAGCCGGTGGCCGGCAACATGGGTTTGGTGCTGCCGCGGCCGGGCTATCTGCAGGTGCTGCGCGAGCTGTGTTCGGCTGACGGTGCGCTGTTGGTGTTCGACGAAGTGATGACTGGTTTCCGCACCGCATGGGGTGGCTTCCAGCGCGTGTGCGGCGTGACGCCGGACCTCACGTGTTTGGGCAAAGTGGTGGGCGGCGGACTGCCGCTGGCGGCGTACGGCGGGCGCGCCGATGTGATGCGGCAACTCGCGCCGGAAGGCCCGTGCTATCAGGCCGGCACGCTCAGCGGCAATCCGGTCGCGGTTGCGGCCGGCCGAGCGAATCTCGCGCTCGCGGCGAAACCGAAATTTTACGCACAGCAGGCAGACAAGCTGACCGCGCTCATCGACGGCCTGCGCTTGGCCGCGGTAAAACACGGGGTTTCGGTGCAGTTCGCGCAGGCTGGCACGATGTGGGGATTCTTTTTTGGGGATCAGTCGGTGACAGATTTCACCAGTGCCGCGGCCAGCGATCTCGACACCTGGACGCGTTTCACCACTGGCATGATTCGTGAGGGGGTCTATCTCGCGCCAAGCCCGTTTGAGGCCGCGTTCTGGTCGTCGGCGCACGGCGAGCGCGAAGTCCGACACACGCTGCGCGCTGCGGCGCGGGTGTTCGCGGGACTGCGCTGAACGCCATGACGACCACGAAAAAATCGGCGGACGGAAAGCGCTCGACCAGAAAAAAACCTCCGGCCGACAGCGGCAAGGGCAGCAGCCAAGCACCGCGCCTGCAATTCCATTTTCTGCGTCTGCTGGGCACGCTGCTGCTGTTGAACGTGTTGCCGATGATCGTGCTGGCGTTGGTGCTGATCGATTGGAAGGGCGGGCCGCATCTGCGCGCGGATCTCGATCGCAGTCGTTTGACCGTGATCGTGACGGTAGCGGTATGCAGCGCCGCGATCGCGATCAGCGGCTGGCTGCTGTATCCGCTGGCGCGTTGGCTTTATGCGTGGCCGCGCTGGCACTACCTGCATGGAAACAGCGTGGTATGGGCGTTGCCGATGGTGCTGGGCACCACGCTGTGGGCAGCGCTCGGCTTGCTGAGTATCGGCGTCACGCTCGGCGCGTTGTGGATCATCGGTACCGGTTTGTTCAAGCTGCTGAGCGCATCCCCGCACGCATGAACGCGAGCGCGACGCCGCTACCCGAACGTATTCGACCGACCACGTTGGCGGAGGTCGTCGGGCAGCCGCAGTTGTTGGCGCCGGATGGTTTGCTGACGCGGTTCATCGCTGCCGGGCAGGTGCCCAGTCTGGTTTTGTGGGGCCCGCCCGGATGCGGCAAGACCACCATCGCGCGGTTGTTGGCGGCGGCGGTCGACTTGCGCTTTGTCGCGTTCAGCGCGGTTCTGAACGGTGTGCCGGAATTGCGCGCGGCGTTGGCCGAGGCACAGGCCGCACGCACGTTCAGCAGCTTCCAAGACGGCGTCGGCGGCACGCTGTTGTTCATCGACGAGCTGCACCGCTTTAACAAATCGCAGCAGGACGCGCTGCTACCGCACGTCGAAGCCGGGACCGTGGTGTTGGTCGGCGCAACCACCGAAAACCCCAGTTTTTCCGTCAATCGCGCGCTGTTGTCGCGATTGCGGGTGTTCCCATTGCAAGGTCTGGATGCGGACGGACTGCGCGCCCTGATCGCACGCGCGCAGACGCATGCGCTTGGCTTGCCGGGACTGACGTTGGCCGAGGACGCGTACGATCCGCTGTTGCGACTGTGCGGCGGCGACGGCCGGCGCTTGTTGCTACTGGTCGAAGCCGCGTGGGCGCTGACGCAGCCGCAGCCGATCACGTCGGCGGTTGTGCACAGCGTCGCGCAACGCGCCGCGCCCGCGCACGATCGCGCCGGCGAGAGCCATTACGACGTCGCCAGCGCGTTCATCAAAAGCATGCGCGCCAGCGATCCGCAGGCGGCGCTGTTTTATCTCGCGCGGCAATTGGAATCGGGCGAAGAGCCGATGTTCGTGGCTCGGCGCTTGGTGATCTTCGCGTCGGAAGACGTCGGCCTCGCCGATCCGCAGGCGTTGGTGATCGCCAGCGCAGCGCTGAGCGCGAGCGCGAATATCGGCATGCCCGAGGCGCTGTATCCGCTGACCCAAGCGACGCTGTATCTGGCCACCGCGCCGAAATCCAACAGCGCCAAAAGTTATTTTGCCGCGGCGAAAGCGGTGAAAGAGCACCCCGGCGCGCAGGTGCCGATGTTCCTGCGCAACGCGCCGACCGCGCTGATGAAGGACGTCGGCTACGGCGACGGCTATCAGTACGACCACAGCGCCCCGGATCATTTCGCCGGTCAGCAATGTTTGCCGGACGAACTGCTTGGCAGTGTGTTCTATCGGCCCGGAAGCTTCGGCTTCGAGAAGGACATCGCGAAGCGACTGGAGTGGTGGGACGCCCGCCGGCAGCCGCGCCCGCCGCCGTCGACGCCGTCGTGATGCGCGGTTTTTTCACGGCTTTTTCAGTAGAACTGCTCGGCCGGCATTTCTGGCTTCCGGCGTATGTGGCACTCGCGTTAGGGTTATTCCTACCCGGCGATTATCGCGGCGTCAGTTGGGGCGTGCCGCTGTTTCTGGGCGGCATTCTGTATTTCAGCGGCCTGCGCATTCGTCTGGACGAACTCGGTGCGGCGCTGCGTGATCGGACGCGGCTGAAGCAGGTGGGGTGGATGACGGCGGTGAAGCTGCTGTTGATCCCGCTGTGCGTCGGCGCGCTGACCTGGGCGATCGCGCCGACGTGGTTGCCCGGCGTGATGTTGGTGTGCGCGATGCCGGCCGGGCTGTCGAGCGTTGCGATCGCCGATTTGCTGGGCGGCGATCGGGTGTTGGCGCTGCTGTTGGTAACCGTCAGCAGCCTGGCCGCGCCGCTGACCGTGCCGCTGCTGCAGGCGTTGATCGAACCGGGCGCGGCCGGCGCCGCAGCACAGGTGATGGTGGCGCGCGCGGGCTTCATCGCCGCGATGCTGTTCACGCCGTTTGCGTTGGCGCAGCTGACGCGCGCGACCGTGCCATCGCTGGTCGCACGCGGTGACGGCTGGTGGAACCGCGCGGCGATCGCGTGTTCGTGCATCCTAGTATTTTTCAGCACCGCCGCGCATCGCGATGCTTGGGCCGGATGGAATGTGAGCGCGCTGGCGTGGCCGTTGGTGCTGACCGTGATCGCGACCGCGCTGACGGTGGCGGTGTGTTGGCGGATGAGCGGTCGCTTGGCGTGGGCGCAGCGCGCGGCCTTCCTGGCCACCGCGGTGTTCATGAACAACGGTTTGGGCATCGCGGTTGCAGCGCGCGCTCATCCAGGTGACGCGCATGTTTTGCTGCCGGCGATTCTGATGCAGGTGCCGATTGTGGCCGTCGTGGCGATCGTCGCTGCGCGTCGCGCGCGCGCTGCGGAAGAAAAATATAAACGAAAAAACCTGCGGTGATTCCCGCAGGTTCCGCAGCCCACAGCAGAGCGCTGCGACTCAGCCTTTTTTCGTCGGAGCCAACAGCGCGTTCATGCGCCGGCCCTCCATGCGCGGTTCCTGCTCCATCTTGGCGCAGTCATCCAGCATGGCGGTGAACTTGCGGATCATTTCGATGCCCAGTTCACGATGGCTCATTTCGCGGCCGCGGAATTGCAGCTGGATGCCGACCTTGTGGCCCTCTTCCAAAAATTCGCGCGCGTGCTTAGCCTTGATGTCCAAATCGCCGTCGCCGGTGCCGGGACGCAGACGTACTTCTTTGGTCTCGGACTTGTGCGCCTTGGCCTTGGCCTGGCGTTCCTTCTTTTGCAGCTCGAACACGTATTTGCTGAAGTCCATGATCCGGCACACCGGCGGCTTCGCTTCGGGTGCGACTTCGACCAGATCGAAACCGGCCGCAGTGGCGCGGGCGCGGGCGTCGTCGACCGTCACGACGCCGAGCTGTTCGCCCTTATCGTCGATCAACCGCACCTGCGGCGAGCGGATCTTGTCATTGGCGCGGGCCCGATTCGCGTGTTCGGGCGGAGGCAGAGGGATGCGAGAGCGGCGACGTCCGAGCAAATGGAAACTCCAGGGTGATGCGCCCCAAAGGGGGGAGAAAGGCGCGACGGCGGAGCGTGGCGAAACCGCCCAGCGGCACAAGCGCTGCGCGACGACAGGGTGAACTGCCGTCGCGCAGCGTGGTGGTCGCGTCGCGCTGTCGTGTTCGCGCCGCGTTTAGGCCGCGGTGGCCGGCGCCGGGATTACGCTGCCGTCGGCCGCGCCATCGGTTGGCGGTGGCGGCAGCAGCTTGCCCTTGAACGACAACAGCAGCGGCGCGGCGACGAACACCGACGAATACGTGCCAGCGATCAGGCCGATCAACAACGTGGCGGCGAACGCGTGCAGGGCTTCGCCGCCGAACAGCACCAGCATCAGCACGGTCAGCACCACGGTGCCGGTGGTCAGCACCGTTCGCGGCATGGTCTGCGCGATCGACAGGTCGATGATTTCCGCCAACGGTTTCGTCAACTTGCCCAGGTTTTCCCGGATTCGGTCGAAGGTCACGATCGTGTCGTTGATCGAATAGCCGATGATGGTCAGCAGCGCCGCGATCACATTCAGATCAATGCGGATGCCCAACACCGAGATCAAGCCGATGGTCAGCAACACGTCGTGGAACAGCGCCACCACCGCGCCGATGCCGAAGCGAAATTCGAACCGCATCGCGACATAGGCCAGGATCGCCAGCAGCGCCAACAGCACCGCCGCAACCGCGCGCGCCTTCATCTGTCCGGCGACTTGACCGGAAAAATGCTCGGTCGCGGGGAATGGTTTCGCGACCGTCACCTTCGCCGCCGCCGCGGCATTCACCGTGGCGTTGTAGGCTTCCAGGGCCCGCGCCACACGCGCGTTGAGCGCCTGTGGTTCGATGCCGTCGGTCTTCAACAGCGTGGCCAAGCGTCCGACTAACGGATCGATGGTTTCCGCTTCGGCGCGCGGCGCCGGCGGTTCGCGCCAGGTCAGCGTCAGGGCCAAACCATTGCCGGTGGCCAACGGTTTCGCGTCGGCCGACACCAGGCCCGGCAGCTTGGTGGATGCACCAAGCCGCTGCGCGATGTCGGCGGCTTGGCCGGATTCCGGCGCGCTGAGCGTCGCTAGTTCCAGGCGCAAGGTCGCGCCGTCCCACGCGGCGGCGCGCAGTTCATCGCCTTCGGCGGCGATTTTGCCGGGGAAAGCTTTGGCGACCTGACGCTTAAATTCTTCGGCGCGGTTGCCGATTTGATGCTGCAACTCAGCGATCTGCGGAATCAGCGCGTCGATCTTCGCCTGCACGTCTTTCATCTCGGGCGTGCGCGTGCCTTCCGGCGCGGCGTCGCGCAGTTTGTTTAGGCTGCGTTCCATGGTCACGCGTTGGCGGTCTAGTTCAGAGCGCTGGTTTTCCAACTGGCCACCGCCCTCGTCACGGGCGCGGAACACCCATTCGCGGCTGGCACCGCCAGCCAGATTTGGGCCGCCGAAATACGCCTGTTTGCGCAGTTCGTTCGGCGCGATCAGCGCCAACCCCTGCGGATCGCCGGCGTGCGCGCTGACGATGGCGGCGTCCACGGCCTTGCCGTCCAATGGTTCGCTGAAGATCACCTGCGCCATGTTGCCGCCGGTGAAATCGATATCGAAGTTGCGCTCGAACGAACCGCCGCTGAGCAGATGGCCAAACGAGAAATATCCGAAGGCCAGCACGCCGGTGACGACCGACAGCACATAGCCATACCAACGCCATTCGACGTACGGCAACTTCACTTCACCGATCCAATTGGCCATGCTCAGCGACGTCTCGCGGCGGCACAGCCAATCGGTGAACATGCGGCCGACATACACGCCCGAGAACAGATTGATCACGATGCCGATGATCAGGGTCAGACCGAAACCCTTCACCGGACCGGTGCCGATCCAATACAGAATCAGCGCCGCCAACAACGTGGTCAAATGCGCGTCGAAGATGGTCCAGAACGCCCGGTCATACCCGGCGGCGATCGCAGCTTTGAGGCCTTTGTCGTCGCGCAGTTCTTCGCGGATGCGCTCAAAAATCAGAATGTTGGTGTCGACTGCCATGCCGATGGTCAGCACCAATCCGGCCAAGCCGGGCAGCGTCAGCGTGGCGCTGAACACCGACAACGTGGCAACGATCAGCACGCCGGTGACGGCCAAGCACAGATTCGCGACCACGCCCAAGCGGCGATAGTACAGGACCATGAACACCACGATCGCCAGCGCCGACAGACCCATAGTCAGCATCGACTGCGAGACGGCCTGTTCACCCAAACTCGCGCCCACGGTGCGCTGCGACAGCACCACCGGCGTCACGGCTAGCGAACCGCCTTTGAGCACCGTGCGCAGGGCCGCGGCCTCCTCATCGGTGAAGGCACCGGTGATCTGGCAGCTGCCGCTCGACGCCTCATGCACCGTTGGCGATGTCTGCACCACGTTGTCGAACAGGATCGCCAGCTGTCCGGTACCGGCGCGGCTGTCACCTTTCGCCTTCACGCGCTTGGTGAACTCTTCGTTCTTGCCCGCGCCGATGGCGGTGAAGGTGATGTCGACGGCAGACTGGCCGCGGGACAAACCGGTATGCGCATCGGCGACATCTTTGCCCGAGAGCGCAACCGGCCCCAAGCGGAAGAAGCGCGTCTGCGGTTCGCCCGGACTGACTTTTTCCGGGGCGACGATTTCGCCGCGCTGGAACGAGGCGGTCTGCGGATGGCCGGGCACCCATTTGAACGCGCCGGTCGCGGTGCGGATCACCGGTGAATCCGCGGCATTGAGATCGGGCACCGTCAGGTACACGTCGTAGGCGCCGTTGCGGCCGGTGCCCACGGGCATGACTTCGCGGAATTCTAACCGCCCGGTGGTTTCCAACACGCGCCGGGTGCGCGCGGCATCAGCGGTGGTGCCGCCGGGGATCACCACCTGCACATCGCCATTAGACAGGCGCAGGACTTGAGGTTCGGTCAGGCCGCGTTCATCCAGACGATTGCGCAGAATGCCGATGGTTTCCTCGTCGGCCGACACGGACTTGCCGTCATCGTTGTAGAGCCGGCAGACGAACTCGACGCCGCCGCGCAGATCGATGCCTTTGGTGATGTGAAACAAATCGCGCGTGGGATTGGCGCGCTGAAACGGGCGACCTTGCAGGCGGCCGCGCAGCGCCTCGACGCTTTCTTTCGGGTCGAGCGTCAGCAACAGGCCGTGATCGGCGCTGGCCGGAACCATTGCGGTGGTCTTGATCAGTTCCCGGTCGGGAGTCTTTTCCAGGCGACGTTGCACCGCCGCCTGTTCGTCGGCGTTCGGCGCGACGCGATTGCCGGCGACGTCCTTGAACACCACTTCGAAAGTGTGGTCCTTGCCCGGAACTTCGGCGACAAACGCCTGCAATTCCTGCGTTCCGACGAATACTTTGTTGTTCAAAGCCAACAGGATGAACGCGAGGGCAAATACCACCGCGATGGTGATCAGACGGCGCAGCATCTTATTTCGTCACTTTCGCCGCGTCGACCGCGGCTTGTTGGGTCAGGTTGCTGGCGACCGCAGCCTTGCTGAAAGTCACCACCGCGCCGTCGCTGCCCTGGCCCAGTTTCAGATCGAGCGTGGTCTCGCCGACCGCGATCACTTCGCCATGCGCGCCGCCGATGGTGATGACCTTGTCGCCGCGCTTGGTCGATTCCAAAAGAACCTTCTTTTCCTTTTCAGCCTTTTTCTGCGGCCGGATGATCATGAACCACATCAGCAGCAGGAAGAGCGGCAGCATGAATAGAATGAAATTGCTGTTCCCGGGCGGCGGGCCTTGGTGCGGCTGTCCACCGTTGCCGCCCGGTGCGGGCTGACCTTCAACGGTCGCTGCCTGCTGCACGGTGGCGGGGCTGGTGTTTTCGGCGAACGCCGCAAAGGGTGTAGCGGCCAATAGGATGACAAAGCGTTTCATGTATTTTCCGTGGTAAAATTGCGGATCTGGCTCGTTTGCCAGTGTATCCGTCGAGAGATTTGGGAGGGGGAATACCGAACGCCGGCATGACGTGCGGCGGTACGCAACAGCGCGCGCGGTGCGTTGGTCAGGGCGCGCGCGGGCCGCGGGCCGAGCCCAGCAGCAAGCCGGCACACGGCACCACGCGCGAGATCGGTACCAGCGGTTCCAGCGCGCCGCTAAGCACGCGCGTCAACAACAGCACCGGAGTCGCCGTCGGCTCTAACGCCGCCGCGGGATGCTGATCGACATCCAACGGTTGCACGACCGCCAAGTC
This sequence comes from Planctomycetota bacterium, assembly GCA_038229115.1. Lineage (GTDB taxonomy): Bacteria > Planctomycetota > UBA11346 > UBA11346 > UBA11346 > JBBROQ01. The sequence goes on from JBBROQ010000020.1 coordinate 15,310, forward strand.
ATGCGCTTTGGCGTGGCCGTCCTCGCGCAGCAGCCGATCTAATCCGAAACGCACGCCACCCGCGGCCGACAGCAGTAGCGCCAGCACCGCGATGCCACCACGCGAAAACAGCGCGCGCAGCGGCGCTTTTTGGCACCAATAAAAAAGTGGCCACCAACAAAAATGCACGCGCCGCAAAAAAAAGTGCGCAAACCGGGGCATGGGCGGCGGATGCTAGGACGACCACGGCGCAGGCAAGACGGATGGACGTAGGGGGCAGCCAGCGCTTCACCCAAACTTCACGCGGTTTCCCGCTGCATCCGCACAGCATCGTGCCCGTGCTGAGCGACTTTTTCATGCTGCGCGGGCGGCAATGAGCCTGGGCCTGCCGATCTGGCAAGAACTGACACTGCTGATCAGCGGCGTCAGCTTGCTGGCATTCGTGTTCGCGAAGCTGGAGATCAACATCGAGGGCGAAGCGGGCTGGGCGGCGAATCTGCCGACCTGGCGCATCGACAAGCATTGGTTGCTGGACGTGTTTTTCGGCGGTCGGCCGATGACCGGCTATCACGCTTGGGCGCTGAGTTTCAGTGCGCTGGTTTTTCATTTTGCGGCGCTGTTGGTGCCGTGGTCGTGGGTGTTGGAATGCCGCGTGTTGGCCAGCCTGATGTGGTTCTGGATCTTCGAAGATTTCTTGTGGTTCGTGATGAACCCGGCTTATGGCCTGAGCCGCTTCAGACCGGCGCATGTGCCGTGGCACAAAGTTTGGCTGTTTGGCGTGCCGGTAGATTACCTGCGCTTTTTGGTGATCGCGGTTGGCTTGCTGTGGTTTTCGTACCGATGAAAACCACGTCGATTTAAGCGATCTGCATCTCCGGCTCGCAGGCCAATACTGGCGTCGGTGCTTCCGCCAGTTCCGCGCCGACCACGCGCCAACGCTCGTCGTGGAATTCTAACGCCGAGCAGTTCTCGACCCAATCGCCGCAATTCAGATACGACACGCCAGCGATTGAACGCACATTCGGCTGATGGATATGGCCGGTGATTACCGCATCGAAACCGCGTTCGGCGGCAGCGGCAGCGCAGGTGTCCTCATACGCGCGAATGTGCGCGATGACGCTGGGTAGAGCGCGCTTGAAATAGGCTGCGCTGGCCTGTGCACGCATACCCAAACGCCGACGCACCGGATTGGCGACATTGTCGAGCAGCACCGTCGCGTCGTAGGCCACACTGCCAACCGCCGCCAGCCAACGCGGGGTGGTGCAGCGGTCGTCGAAACGATCGCCGTGCAGAATCCAGGTACGCCGACCGGCAAGGTCGAGTTCAAGGTCGTCGACGAGTTTCAATCCGGCCAGTTGCAGCAGCGAATAGCGACGCAGCACGTCGTCGTGGTTGCCAGTGACATAGGTCACGTCGGTGCCGTCGCGCAGGAAATCGCACAGCGCGGCCAAGACCGCGTGATGGCTGGCCGGCCAATAACCGCGCCGAAATACCCAGCCATCCACGATGTCGCCATTAAGCACCAACTGCCGCGGCCGGATCGAGCGCAGATATTCCAGCAGCGCTTCGGCGCGACACGCGCGCGAACCCAAATGCACGTCAGAGATCACCACTAGGTCCACGTCACGACGCTGATCGTCGATGTGCGCTGACGTGTGCGCGCGCAAGCGCGCGCTGGTCGTAATTCGGCGGTCGCGGCGCAGATCCGTTGCTCGTTGCCGCACCCCGGCGTCATGGGCGTCGGTGGCGTGGCGGAGCTGGATCATTGCCGTCCTTCAGGTGAGGTGAGGAATGCCGCACCACGCGACGCACCACAGGGCCGTCCACGAAGTGGCGGCGCCGATGCAGGCGCCGGCGATGACATCACTGGGATAATGCAAACCGAGCACCGGCCGCGACACCGCGACTAAGGCCGTGAATGGCACCAGCACCCAAGCGAGGGCTGGGTAATAGGCGCAGGCGATAATGGTGAAGGCGACCGCGTGCAGGGTGTGGCCGGACGGAAAGCTGAAGTGGTCGAGCGGTTGTTCCGTGACATAGATGCTGGCGAATACCTGATGCGGGCGCGGGCGATGCGTGGTGCGCTTCAGCCATTTGTACGCCCAGGTGCACAATAGGCCGTTGATCGCAATCACGCCGGCAACCGCGGCACCGCGCCGGCCATCAACAAACGGCAGCGCGAACATCAGTGCATACCAAACCCAACCATTTCCGAGGCGGCTGGCGGCACCAAACAACGAACTCAGCAGCGGTCTCCGATTAAGCGCATTCACGCGCCGGCACGCCGCCGATTCCCACTGCCGCAGCGCGGAGAACGGCAAGCGCAGCGCGGAAAACTGCAGCAAAGATGTAAGCCGTCCGGGTTCCATGCATGGATCATGCACGTCCACCGTGAAGAGTGGATGATTCGACGATGAAGATTTGATGCGGATGCAGGCGAAACATCGGTAAAAACCGAAACATCCTCGCGCATGAAAGAAGTCTGAGGTAGGCTTCCTTCCGGCACTTTGTTCAGGCCCGTATATATATCGCCTGAATGAACGAACTTAGGATTTACATGGAGGACAGGAGGACCGGAGTCGAGTCAGCATTTTCGCCTCCGTTTCTCCGTTCCTCCATGTCAGTACATCGCGCAAGCGTCGGGATTATTCCAGCTCGCGCGCTTTGCGGTAATCGAGGTAGTTGCCCTTCCAATCGGTCAGGCCGTGTTCGTCCATGACCATGGTGCGGGTGCTGAGGGCGTCGATGAATTCGCGGTCGTGGCTGACGAAAATCAGCGTGCCTTTGTATTCTTCCAAACCTTCCTGCAGCGCCTCGATCGATTCCATGTCCAGATGTCCGGTCGGTTCGTCGAGAACCAACACATTTGCTTCCTGCAACATTACCATCGACAGCAGACAGCGCACTTTCTCACCACCCGAAAGCACGCCGACTTGTTTCTTCACATCGTCGCCGCTGAACAACATGCGGCCCAACATCGAACGCATATTATTGATGTCTTGGTTCTCGGTGTACTGCTTGATCCAATCCATGATCGACAGCTCTTTGCGATCAAACAGCCCGGATCCGTCCTGCGGAAAATACGCGCGAGTAGTCGTGCCGCCCCAGGTGATCTTGCCGGTTTTGCCGTCCGGCCCCGGGGTCGGCGTTAGCTCGCCCAACAGCAAGCGAATCAGCGTGGTCTTGCCAATACCGTTGCGGCCGACGATGCCCAAACGGTCGCCGCGGTCGATGCGGGTCGTGAGCTTGTTGATCAGCGGTTTGCCGCCGGGATGCGCGAAAGTCACATCTTTCAGATCGATCACGTCCTGGCCGCTGGGCTTGCCCAGTTTGAAGAATAAGCGCGGCGCGACGCGCGAGCTCGGCACGACTTTGTTGTTCCCCAGCGCTTCGATCTGTTTCTCGCGGCTGGTCGCCTGCTTTGAACGCGCGGCGTTGGATTTGAAGCGCTCGACGAACAGTTTCAGTTTCGCGACCTGACGTTCGACGCGCGAAGCTTCTTTGCTGCGCTGCGCGCGCGCGAGCTGTTCCTGCGCCATGTAGATGTCGTAAGGCCCGGAAAACGCACGGATGGTTTTGTAGTCGACGTCCAACGTGTGCGTGCAGACGCGATTCAAAAAATGCCGATCGTGGCTGACCACCACGATGCAGCCGTCGTAATCAGCGAGATATTTTTCCAGCCACACAATCGCCGGGATGTCGAGATTATTGGTCGGTTCGTCCAACAGCAGCAAGTCGGGTTTGGAGAAAATCGCCTGCGCCAACAACACGCGCACTTTCAGCGCGGTGTCGATTTCTTTCATCTTCTTTTCGTGCATGGCCGGCGGCACGCCCAAATCGGTCAGCACTTCGGCGGCGGCGGTTTCTTGTGAATAGCCGTCATATTCGCCGAATTTTTCCTGCAATTCGCCCAGGCGTGCGCCGTCGGCGTCGGTGAAATCGGCCTTGTCGGTTAGCCGATTCATTTCGGCTTGGATCGCCCAGATTTCCGGATGGCCCATCACCACCACGTCCAACACGCGGTCATCCTCATAGCCGAAAATTTCCTGCCGCAGCACGCCCATACGCTTGCCCGGATCCAGCACGAAGGTGCCGGTGGTCGATTCGATCTCTTTCGAAATGATCTTCAGGAAAGTGGATTTGCCGGTGCCGTTGGCGCCGATCAGGCCGTAACAGTTACCGGCCGTGACCTTCAGGCTGACATTTTCGAACAGGACTTTTTTGCCGAAATTGTGCGTGAGGCCTGAGACATTAAGCATGGGCTGGCTCCGTAGCGGCGGCGCACCCTAGTGAGCACGTCGGCATCAGCAACGCGCCCGGAGGCGCTAGGGGGCATCGCGTCCGGGCGCGGAAATCCGCGCGGATTTTTCGCAGCGTCTTTTCGCGGCGCCCTTGCCGCGCGCGGGTGCGGTCTAGCATCCCGCGACTATGGCCAACCACGTGCAGATCCGCATCATCTCGCTGCTTGAAGAGGCGGCCAACAGCTTCGAACAATTGGAGACCCTCGCCAACCGCACCCTGCGTCAGATCGGTGCTGAGCAGATCGAGGAAGTCGAGCTGCGCGCGATCGAGCGCGATTATGTCACCGACGAGAATGAGCCGGGCAGCGAAATGGACCACGTGGTCTTCATCCGCTATCAGACCGATAAGCTGGAAGAGTCGTCCGACGATAAGGCCTGAACCCGACCGCGGCACCTGGGCCGTCATCGCACCGATGCTGCGGCACACTCCGGCGGCGTCTGGTCGATGAAAGCTTGCCCGTACGCGTAAACGGGGTTTTCTGCGCTCTTCCCCAAGAACGCGGAGCGTTTATGCGATTCATGTCAACCGTGCTGTTGGTGTCGTCCCTTTCTCTATCGCTGGCCGCGGCTGAACAGCCGGCGGAATTGCGCTCGATCCTGGCCAAGGCCGATGCCGCGAACGAGGTGGCCAAGCGCGACTTCCATCTGGCGCAAGCCAAGGCCAAGGAAGTTGGCGTGAAGGAAATGGAGAAGCTGCTGACCCAGGAAAAGAAGAAGAAGAACTCGCCCCTGGTCGAACCGCTTGAGTCTTATCTTTCGCTGTGGAAGCGCGAGGTCACCGAATTGAAGGACGAGACGTTCATGCGCGCGAAGGAGATCGCCGGAGCGCTGGAGCGCGGAAGCTACAGCGCCGCAGATTGGGACGCGCTGACCGGCACCATGCTCACGATTGAGGCCAAGGCCGAATGGACCGATGCCAAGACCAAGGTTGAACCCGGCGAGCTGTGGTTGGTGGTGCCCAATCCCGATGACAAATGGGCCGCCGGTGGTGGCATGGGCGGGGTCGACTGGCGGGGGACGAAGGAGGGCGCTATGCGTCTGAACTTCAAGCTCAACGAAACCGTTACGAGTGGACCGTTCATCGAAGGCACCGGTCGGCTGTATCTGGGCCCCAACGACCAGAAGGATTTCAGCGACAACAGCGGCAGCATGCGGGTGAAACTGATCCGGGTGCGGTAAGCAGAGCCAGATGATCGCGGTGCGATTGCTGCTCTTCGCGTGGTGCGTAGCCGCCAGCATTGGCGCGGCGGCCGAAGTCGCGCCGGCTAAGACCAAGCCCGCGACTACCGTTGCCGACTACCGCGCGACGCCGGATGGCCGGGTGATCATGCATTACGCGGTGCAGATTCCGGCGGTGCCGGCCGGCAAACGCTTGGGTCTGATCGTCGGGCTGCATGGCAACGGTGCGGCGGAAAAGGCTACGTTTTATCTGATCAACCGCGGCCTGAATTTCGCCGGGCTCAGCGACGAATATGTGGTGCTGGGGCTGAAGTCGAAGGGCTATGGCTGGGAAGACGACGACCACACAGCGATTGAGGCGACCATCGCCTGGGCGCTGACGCAGTTCCCGGTCGATAGCAGCCGCGTAATCGGTTGGGGCGAATCCAAGGGCGCGATGTGTTTGGGTCGGTTCGCCCCGCGGCATGCGCTGTTGTTCGCAGGCGTAGTGCAGGTTAGCGGCAATATCACCGACTTGCCGGCGAATCCGGGTAACGCGGCGCAGGACTTGCCGTGGTACGTGATGCATGGCGACGCCGATCCGGTGGTGCCGGTCAGCAACGGTCGCGACGCGGCGGCGGCACTGCGCGCGGCGGGTTATCCCGTGATCTATCGCGAGGTCGCCGGCGGCGTGCATGGCTTCAAGGATCCGATCACCGCAGTGCTGATGCCGGATGTAGCGCGCTGGATGCAGGCGCTGCGCAATCGGCAGACGCCCCGCGCGCCAGCAGATGCATTGCTGATCGAGAATGCGACCAAGGCCCTGCAGGACAGAAAAGTTGACGGTAAAATCAGCACCTTAGCGAAACCGTTCGCGCGCTTGCTTGAGCTGGCCGGCGCCGATGTCGACGCGCTGTTGGCATTGGGCCTGAGCGCGAAAGATCCCGCAGTGCGTGCCGGTAGCGCGCGCGTCTGCGTTGGGCGGCTGTTCGGCCCGGACGTGACCACAGCGTTGGTGCCGTTGATTGACGACCCGAACGACAGCGTGCGCGACGCGGCGATCACGGCGCTTGGTCTGCGCGCGAACTTCCAAGAAACCGCAGCGCAGAACGCGCTCATCGGCGTGCTGACGGAAGCAAAACGCTCGGCCAAAGACCGGTCGGCGGCGCTGGCGCAATTGGCGGCGGCGTTGCATGTGCAGCGTATTCAAAGCAACCAGGACGCAGCGATCGTCACGGCTTTAACAGTGATTGCCGATGGTCCGGCGTCGCCCGCGAAAGATCTCGCGCGTGCCGGATTGGATGGCCGGGTGCAACTGGTCGCGGGCAAAGTGGTGCTCGACGACGGCACCGCGAAAAAATTAATGCCGAAGTGACGCGACGGCGCCACGCGCCCGCGTTGTCGGGTGCAGGGCCGGTTCTACGCTCTGTGCATGCAGGTGCCGACCTCGATGCCGGAATCGCCGCGGCTGCGCTCGCTCGCCGGGTTGCTGCCGGCGGCCGAACTGACCAACGCCGGGGCCAGCGATGCCGCCAGTCGGCTGCGCATCTTGGCGACGGTGACCCTGGTCGCCTTCGCCATTATCGGGCTGATCGCGGTGCTGGCGTCGTTCGCCGAGCCGCGCGCGCAGCCGGCGGTGATCCAGGGCATGAGCGCGTTGGCGCTGAAGATGGTGCTCGCTTCGGGTGCGATGCTGTGGGCGCTGCGCCGCGCCTGGCCGCCGGCGGTGCTGGATGCGTTGACCGCGGCGTATGCGATCGCGACCGCGCTGTGCATGGCCATGACCGAGCAAGAACTGACCCCGGTAGTGGGCGTGCCGCGTTGGGGCGTTTCGGGCATCGGCATCTGGATCGTATTGGTGCCGTTGGTGTATCCGTTCGGGCCGCGCGCGGCGGCCTTGGTCGCGACGGGTTGCGCCTCCAGCGTCCTGGTCGCATATGGCCTCAGTCGCATGAATGGACTGCCGGCGCTGCCACTGGCGCAGCTGATCGAATGGCTGCTACCGCTGTATTTTTGCGCTGGTTTAGCCACCGCGGCCGCGTTCAGCATCCATCGCTATCGCGCGGCATTGGACGACGCACGGCAGCAGGTGCGCGAACTCGGGCGCTATCATTTAGAGCGGCGTTTGGGCGCCGGCGGCATGGGCGAAGTGTGGCTGGCGCGGCATCGGCTGCTGCCGCGGGCGGCGGCGATCAAGTTCATCCGGCAGCCGAAAAAAAGCGGTAACCAGGACCGCGCGCGGCTGACCCGACAGTTTGAGGCCGAGGCCGCGGCGATCTCGCGCCTGTCGGCGGTGAACACGGTGACGCTGTACGACTTCGGCGTCTCCGATCAGGGCGAATGGTATTACGTGATGGAGCTGTTGGATGGCATCGATCTACAGCAGGCAGTGGAACGCCACGGCCCGTTGTCCGATTGGCGGGTGGCGCGGATTTTGGCCCAGGCCTGTCGGTCATTAAGCGAAGCGCATCAGCAGGGCCTGGTGCATCGCGACTTGAAGCCGGGCAATGTGATGTTGTGTCGCTTGGGCGATGAGATCGACGTGGTGAAGGTGCTCGACTTCGGTTTGGTGCAGGTGCTGACGTCGGCGGTTGAGACCGATGACAGTGTGCAATTGGCGCCGGGCATGCGCGGACTCAGCCAAGCCGTGGGCACGCCGGGCTACATGGCGCCGGAGGTGCTGCTGGGCAATCGTGCGCCCGATCATCGCGCCGATCTGTATGCGCTCGGCTGTTTGGCGTGGTGGCTGCTGACTGGGCGTTTGGTGTTTGATGACGCGCCGGATTTAGAAGAGGAATGCGTGCGCCATTGCAGCACGCCGCCACCGCTAGAGCGCTTGGCGACACACTGCGATCCAGACTTTGTCGAGCTGATCGGCCAGTTGCTGGCAAAGGCGCCGGAAGAACGTCCGGTGACCGCTGACGCGTTGCGCCGCCGGCTGCTGCGTTTGGCGTGTTGGTTCCGTCAGGACGACGCCGTGATCGCCGCGTGGTGGCGCGACCTGCGCTGATGAGCCGCGCCGAAAACGCGCTAAAGACCGCGATTCCCGCGCGTTTTCTGCGCCCGCAGGTGACCTGGCGCAGTCTGGCCAGCATCGGCGCGAACCATGCCGACAGCACGCTTAGCGTCGGCTTCATGCGCAAAGACGGCGTGCGCGACGATCAACGCGACGTGGAGCCACCGTGGTGGTCAGCGGCGTTGGTGCTGCGCGGGAGTGGTGAATATGTCGCCGGCGATGGCCGCCGCTTTGCGCTCGCGCCGGGCGTGCTGTTTCAGCGTCATCCCGGCCATCGACACAGCACCATACTTGATCCGGACAGCGGCTGGGCCGAGGCGTATGTGTTGCTTGGCCCAGCGCACGCCCGGGCGCTGATCGCCAGCGGGCTCAGCGATCCGCGCCGCCCAGTGTTCACCACCGGCATCGACCTCGCCGTGCTCGAGCGTCTGGCACTGCTGACCACGCGTTTGGCCAACGCGCCGGAAGCTGCGTTGCCACGCTGTTTGGGTGAGCTCTTTGCACTGGCGATCGAGCTATTGAGCGCCGGCGCACCAGATCCGTATGCGGCGCTGATCGAGAGCGCGTGCGCGCAGTTGGCCAACTCCGCTGACCGCCGCGACGTCCTGGCCGAGGTGTTGGCGGAGGCCGGAGAGGCCGCGCACGGGCTCAGCTACGAACGCTTCCGCAAACTGTTCCGGGCCCGTGTGGGCGTGTCGCCCGGCGACTATCGCATCCGCCGCCGTATCGACCGCGCGCGCGAACTTCTGCGCGCTGATGAACGTCCGATCGCCGCCATCGCGGCGCAGTTGGGCTATGCCAATCCGTTCATTTTTTCCGCGCAATTCCACCGCGTGGTCGGGCGCTCGCCGCGCGCGTTTCGCGCCGGGCGCTAGGCCGTTTCGCTCGCTGGCGCGCGATAGTGCTGGGCTACGGTGCCGCGGCCAAGCCGACGCACTGCACTAAGGATTCGTCATGAATGCTGCCCCTTTCGATCTCGTCGTCATCGGCGGCGGCCCCGCCGGCAGCAGTGCGGCGCTGACCGCCGCAGCATTTGGCAAGCGCGTGGCGATGATCGAACTCGCGGCGCATGTCGGCGGGGCCGGCATCAACACCGGCACCATCCCCAGCAAAACGCTGCGCGAAAATGCCTTGGTGATTGCTGGCGCGCGGGCGCGGGCGTTGGCCTGTATCGAACTACAGGTGAAACCGCAACTGACCCTGACCGCGCTGACCGCGCAGGTAAACAGCGTCGAGTTGGGCATGCGCCACGAATGGGACGCGCGACTGCGTCAACGCGCGGTGACGGTGCTGCACGGCCGCGCGCGGTTTGTTGATGCGCACACCATCGAAGTGACGAGCACGGGAACCGACACGGTCGCGCCGGTGCAGCTGCGCGGCAACGTGATCATCATCGCCACCGGCTCGTCGCCGGTGCGGCCACCGGAATTTCAGTTCGCCCACCCGCGCGTGCATGACTCGAATGAAATCTTGGAAATTGCCGAGCTACCGCGCAGTTTGGCCGTGATCGGCGCGGGCGTGATCGGCGCGGAATATGCCGGTACTTTCGCGACGTTGGGCGTCGAGGTGCATTTGATCGATGGCCGCGACGCGCTGATGCCGTTTCTGGATCGCGACATCGCCAACGCCATTCACGACGGCATGGTGCAGTCCGGTGTCCGCTTTCACTGGAACGAGCGCGTCGTGTCGTGCACGCCAATGGACGGCGGGCCGATCACGCTGGCGTTGTCCTCCGGCGCAAAACTCGAAGTCACCGACGTACTGGTCGCCGCCGGCCGCAGCAGCAACACCGACGGCCTGGGCCTGGAAAACGCCGGGGTTGCACTGGGCAAGCGCGGCCTGGTGCCGGTGAATGCTTGGTATCAGACCACGGTGTCGCACATCTATGCCGCCGGTGACGTGGTCGGCGCGCCGGCCCTGGCCGCGACCAGCATGGAACAGGCGCGAGTCGCGGTCTGCCATGCGTTCGGCCTGATGAAAAAAGAACTGCCGACGCTGCTGCCCACCGGCATCTACACCATTCCCGAAGCCGCAATGATCGGTGCCACGGAAGAACAACTAAAGACCGCCGGCACGCCGTATGTCGTCGGCCGCGCCACCTACCGCCACAATCCGCGCGGGCGCATCGTCGGCGATCGACATGGCTTGCTGAAGCTGATCTTTCATCGCGACGATCGCCGACTGTTGGGCGTGCATGTGGTCGGCGAACAGGCGACCGAACTCGTGCACATCGGCATGATGGCGATGCTCTACGACGGCACC
>JBBROQ010000021.1:0-24878 GCA_038229115.1 Planctomycetota bacterium
CAAACGCGCGAGCAGCACATCCGCCGCGAAAAAGCGACCTCCAACATTTGCACCGCGCAGGCGCTGCTCGCCAACATGGCTGTCGCGTATGCGATCTATCACGGGCCGGTGCGCCTGCGCGCGATCGCGGCGCGCGTTCATCACGCCGCAGCGACGTTGGCGGCCGGTGCGAAGAACCTCGGCCATGCCCTGATCCACGCACATTTTTTTGACACGGTGCGCCTGCGCTTAAACGGCAGCACCGCCGCGAACGTGGTCGCGCGCGCCGCCGAACAGCAGATCAATCTGCGTGCGCTCAGTGCGAACGAAATCGTGATCGCGCTGGATGAAACCGTGACCGAGGCCGATGTCGTCGAGCTGCTGACGCTCCTCGGCGATCGCACGACTGCGTTGCCCGCTCCCCTCGCGGCGTTGCCGGAAACGCTCGCGCGCACCGCGCCGTTCCTGACTCATCCGGTGTTCAACAGCCATCACAGCGAAACCGCAATGCTGCGGTATTTGCGCAGCTTAGAGGCGAAGGATCTGTCGCTGTGCCACAGCATGATCCCGCTCGGTTCGTGCACGATGAAGCTGAACGCGACGGTCGAAATGGCGGCGCTGTCGTGGCCGGAATTTAATCGCCTGCATCCGTTCGCGCCGCCGGCGCAGGCCGCGGGCTACGCCGTCTTGTTCGCGCAGTTGGAAGCGTGGTTGGCCGACATCACCGGTTTTGCCGCGGTGTCGCTGCAACCCAATGCGGGCTCGCAGGGCGAATATGCCGGACTGCTCGCGGTCCGCCGCTGGCACGCCAGCCGTGGCCAAGCGCATCGCGATGTGTGCCTGATCCCGACCTCGGCGCACGGCACCAATCCGGCCAGCGCGGCGATGGTCGGCCTGCGCGTGGTGACGGTCGCGTGCGACGCGCAGGGCAATGTCGACCTCACTGATCTGCGCGCAAAAATCGCGGCGCACACCGATAAAGTCAGCTGCTTGATGGTGACCTATCCGTCGACCCATGGCGTGTTCGAAGAGTCGATCCGCGAGATCGCGGCGTTGGTCCACGCCGCCGGCGGGCAGGTGTACATGGACGGCGCGAACCTGAACGCGCAGGTCGGCCTGACCAGCCCCGGCCTGATCGGCGCGGACGTCTGCCATCTGAATCTGCACAAAACGTTCTGCATTCCGCACGGCGGCGGCGGGCCGGGCATGGGCCCGATCGGCGTGGCCGCGCATCTGGCGCCGTTTTTGCCCGGCGATCCGCGTGACGGCGTCGGCGCGGTTTCGGCCGCACCGTGGGGCAGCGCCAGCATCCTGATTATTTCCTGGGCTTACATCGCACTGATGGGGCCGACCGGCCTAACCGACGCGACCCGCGTCGCGATCCTGAGCGCCAACTACATCGCCAAGCGCTTGAGTGACGCCTATCCGGTGCTGTATCGCGGCGCGCGCGGCCTGGTCGCGCACGAATGCATCCTGGATCTGCGGCCGTTCAAAGCCGATGGCATCGAAGTCGAAGACGTGGCGAAGCGCCTGATGGATTACGGTTTTCACGCGCCAACCATGAGCTTTCCCGTTCCGGGCACGCTGATGATCGAACCGACCGAAAGCGAACCGCTGCCCGAACTCGACCGCTTCATCGACGCCATGCGCCGCATCCGCGACGAGATCCGCGCGGTTGCCGAGGGCCGCAGCGATCGCGCCGATAATCCGCTGAAACACGCGCCGCACACCGCCGCCGCGGTCACGGCAGACGCTTGGTCGCATGCGTATTCACGCGCGCAGGCCGCGTTCCCCGCGCCGTGGGTGCACGCGCGCAAATTCTGGCCGAGCGTCGGGCGCATCGACAACGCTTTCGGCGATCGGCACCTGATCTGCACCTGCCCGCCGATCGAGAGCTATGAGCAGGCCGGAACCAACTAAGGCATAAGCCTCAGCCGCACAAAGCCGGGGTATACTCGCCGGATGCCAGCCGTCGGTTCAACGTCCATCCCGACCATGATCGGGCCGTATCGTGTCGGCACGCGGTTGGGCGCGGGCGGCATGGCGACGGTCTACCGCGCGACACAGTTGGCGCTGGACCGCGAAGTCGCGCTCAAAGTGGTGTCGCCGCAATTCGCTGCGGACCCTGGTTTTCGCGCGCGTTTCCTGCGAGAAGCGCAGTTGTCGGCGCGCATCAATCATCCGCATGTGGTGACCTGCTATGACGCCGGCGCGCAAGACGGACTGCTGTACATGGCGTTGGAATTGGTCACCGGCGGCGACCTGTTGGGGCTGTTGGCGCGACGCGGCGGCAAGCTGGATGCGACCTTGGCGTTGACGCTCTTGCGCGATGCCTTCCACGGCCTGGAGGCGGTCGAGGCCGGCGGACTGATCCATCGCGATTTGAAACCGGCAAATATTTTTTTAACCGATCGCGGTCAGGCGAAACTTGCTGACCTCGGGCTCGCGCGGCCGCAGTCTGGCGACGATCGCACCACCCAGGCCGGCATGATTATGGGTACGCCGGCGTACATGCCGCCGGAACAAGCGCAGGGCGCCAACGACCTGGATATCCGCGCTGATTTGTATGCGTTAGGCGCGACGCTTTATCACCTGCTAACCGGTCGCCCGCCGTTCCACGCCGACAATCCGGTCGCGACCTTGATGAAGGTCATCAACGAACCGGTGCCAGATCCGCGCGCGTTAAACGCTGAGGTTTCCGCGCCGCTGGCGGCCTTCGTTCAGCGTCTGATGGCCAAGTCGCCGAATGCACGCCCGGCGTCGGCGCATGCCGCGCGCACCGAGCTGGAAGGCCTGCTGACGCCCGCCGCCGGGCCCACCCCGCAGCGCACGCCGCGCCCAAACGACGTCGCGGTGCCCACGCCGGCGCGACCCACGCCAACGCTGACCCCGCGCGCGGCCACGCCCAGCAACAGCCCGGTTCCCGCGCCCAGTGCGATCGCAAAAAATCGTCCGACCCCGATCACGACGCCACGCCCACCAAGCGCGCCGATCGGCCTCAACGACGCGCAAATGGGCGCGTTGGTGAAGCGCATCGTGATTGAGAAGGACGGCAGCAAAGCCGCGCTGATTCTTGCTCCAGGCGCGAATTTTCCGCGTTTCTTGCTGGAAAAAATTCTTGAGTCCGCCGGCATCGTGCATGGCCTATTGCCCAACGCGCTGACCGAGGCGACCCGGCCATCGTCGGTGCCGCGGCGCATCGTCCTGGCCAAGAGCGATGAACCATCACCCGGCGTGCCCGGCCGCTCGGTGCTGGGCGAGCGCATTGAACCCTTGGCGCAGGCGTTGGTGATCCGCATCAGCGAAGATGGCATGTCCGCGATCGGCTACTGTCTGCCGAACCAACTGTGTCCGCCAACTGAGGTCGAGCGCGAAGTGAAACTGGCCGGTCTGCGCTATGGCCTAGAGCAGGCCACGCTGCGCCGCTTAGTTGAAGGCCCAGCGTTTGGCGACGGGCGGGCGGTGGTCGCACGCGGGCGTGCCATGCAGCCGATTTTGGGCGAACATTTCGCTCTGTCGGTCGACGCCGCGAACGCCGAAGCCGCTGCCAATTTGCAGTTCAAACCAGTGACCCCGGGCACGGTCTTGGCCGTGTGGTCACCAGGGCAGCCGGGCAAAGCCGGCATGGATGTTCTGGGCCGCGAGGTGAAACCGCGTCCGCCCGAACCACGCACGCCGGAAGAATGCGCCGGCGAAGGCACCGAACTCGGCCGCGACCGCGACGGCCGCATGGTGTTGCGCGCGACCCGCACCGGCTGCTGCCAACAGCAGCTTGATGGCGCCGTGCGGGTGGTCGGAATCCTAGAAATTCCAGGCGATTTAGGCCCCGATCATCCGCCGATCGACACCGATGATTTGGTCGTGGTGCGCGGCACGGTGAAGGCCGGTGCGTCGATCACGTCATCGAGCGACATCGTGGTGATGGGTGATTTGGAAGACGCGCAGATCAACGCCGGCGGCTCGTTATCAATTTCCGGCGAGATCCGCAGTGGCGATCAAGAACTGGCCGTCGCCGGCACCGTGCAGGCCGGGTCATTGGGCGTGCGCACGGTGATGGCCGGCGAGGTAAGGATCTCTGGCACGGTCAAAAACGGTCAGATTCAAGCGACTGGTGCCATCCGGGTCGGGCGCGTGATCGGCGGACAACTGACCGCCGGCGGCGACGTGCAGGCCGACGTGGTTGGCGACAAGGACGGCACCACCACCGAACTGTGGGCCGGCCATCACCTGACCTATGCACAGCAGGCGAAACTGGCGAAACTGGCCGAGCGCCGCGTCGAAGCCGAGCGCTCGCGCCTGTTAGCCGATTGCCGCATAATCGAAAGCGAAGTCGCCGCGTCCGACGGCCGCGCCCAACGCATGGGCGCCAAAGGCTTCGCTCGCGACGCGGCGCTGGCCACCAACCAGGCCCGCCTCGAACGCCTGCGCCAAGAACAAGAACGCCTGCGCGTGGCGGCCGAACAGTCCCGGTTGGAACTGATGCGCAGCCGGCAGATGGCCACTGACCTGGGCAACAAGGGCGACAACGCCGGTGCCCGCATCACCGTCAACGTGGTCGCGCACGAAGGCGCGGTGATGAAACTGGCAGACCTGGAACCGGAAACGCTTGGCGGACCACGCTTAAAATATCGCTTAGAAATTCGTTAGTTAGGCGGGGCTTGCGCCCCAGTCCTATCCGCGCTGCGCGCGGTCGCGACGGCGGCGCTCTCCGGACCGTGTCGTACGCGGCTGTCGCCGATGCGTCGCTACGCGCCGCCAAGCCCCGTCCCCGCTCGGCGCTGCAGGCGCCTCGGGGGATTGCTGTTTGTGGGACGCTGTCCCGCTACGCCCAGCCAGGGGCCTCGCCGGCCCTGGACCCGCACCTGCCGTGGCTCCGACCGGTGTATACGCTGATATGTTTTTTAGGCGGACGAACGAAGGCTCAGATCCGCCCACCGAACTTCACGTCACGACGACGTTCGAAGCGACCGCGGGCGTCGATGGCGATGACGTCGTAGCGCAGGCGATAGCGTTCGAGACCGTGTCGGCGGATGAGTTCCTGCGCGGCGGTTTGGGTCCGGGTCAGCTTGGCGTCGTCGACCGAGGCGAAGGCTTCGGCCAGGGTCGGGCGGCTGCGGACTTCGACGATCAACAGTGTTCGCCACCGTGCCGCAACCACGTCCAATTCGCCGCCGCCGCCATGCCAATTGCGTGCGACCACGTACCAGCCGCGCAGACGCAGATGCCAGGTAGCACGACGCTCAGCGCGTGCGCCCTGCGTCCGCCGATCCGGACGCGCCGTCAACTCCGGTGCGAACTCATGCATGCGCGCACGTTGAGAGACGGATCCAACAACGCCAGACGCCAAACCGAAGGGCTTGGCGTCTGTACGAAACGTACGCTAAAAATCGGTAAAAACCGCTGCGCGCGGCGTAGAGACTGTTTCAGCTCTTGGCGGCGGTGGCGACGGTCTCGCCTAGTAGTTCTTTAACCTTGGTCGCCTTGCCCACGCGGTCGCGCAGGTAGTACAGCTTGGCGCGACGGACGCGGCCGCGGCGGGTGACTTCAACTTTGGTGATGCGCGGGCTGTGCACCGGGAAGGTACGCTCGACGCCTTCACCGGCGACTACCCGGCGGACCACGAAGGTCGCATTGATCGGGCCCTGGCCGCGGAACTTGGCGATCACGGTGCCGTTGAACACCTGGATGCGTTCTTTGTCGCCTTCTTTGATGCGAGTGTGCACGTCGACGGTGTCGCCGACCGCGAACTCGCCCAGCGGGGTCTGACGCAGATGCTTCTGAGAAACGGCTTTGAGGATGTCCATGAACTGCTCGCTTTTCGCTTTTCCGCCAACGTTAGGCGGGTCGCGAACCATAGAAAAGCGGGCGGCTTGTCAATGTTGTGGCGTTGCCGCGCCCGCATACCGACTGCCGGGCACGCGCCGAGCGGCCGCGGCCGCCAGCGGATCGCGGCGACGACGCCACCACACCACGGCCGCGACCACCAGCGCCGCCAAGGCTAGATCAATGCTGGTCGCTTGGCTGGTGCTCATCGGCAACAGGCCCCACCAGTGCGTGGCCAGGGTATCGCCGCGCAGAGCTTCGTTAGTGAATCGCCACGCCGAGTAACCCAACACCCCGATCAATGTGATCTGCCCATCGAAGCGACGCCACCGCCAGCCAACGAACAGCATGATCGCCAACAGTCCGCACACGACGGTTTCGTACAGCTGCGTCGGATGCACGTGCTGACTCGGAAACGCGGCGCAGGTCACGCCCCACGGCATTGTAGTCGGGTGGCCGAAACAGCAGCCATTCAGAAAACAGCCGATGCGCCCGACGCCCAGGCCCAACAACAGCCCCGGCACGATGATGTCCGTGCAGGCCAAAATCGGCAGGCGCCGCCACCAGCCATACGCCACGCACAACACCGTCGCTAACAGCGCGCCGCCGTACCAAACCATGCCGCCGCTGTCGAAGTCGGCCATGCTGGCCAGGGCTGTCGACCACGGCATCGGATGGCCGGCGGCGTCGTTCAGGAACAACTGCGGCCGCTCATACACATAGCGCGCGCGTGCGCCCGCCAGCCCGGCGAGCACCGCGATGATGAACAAATCGATGATCCAGCGTTCGGGCACGCCGATGTGCTTCATTCGCGGGGCGATCATCAAGAATCCGGCAATGAAGCCGCCGAGCATCAACAGACCATATGCAGCGAAATGGAGTTGCCCGAACCACGGCACCCACCCCAACGTCGCCGCACCGCTGGCCGCCGCCAACCCAGCTGCGATCGCCGCCGGCCAACGCCAACGCCCGCGCAGCAGCACGCTGACGACTGCTCCAACCGCGACCGCCAACAACAGAAACGCGGTGTGCGGAAACGGCAGCGTGGTCACAGAACTCAAGGCTGAACGCTAACGGCGCAGTGCTCAGCGCTCACGGCGAAGTGGGCGGCGCCGGCGGACCAGCCAGCGCGCTGGGGCCGCTGGGGGCGGGCGCGCCACCAAGAGTACTGGTGATGACCGCCGCCGTCACGGCGTCGACAATGCTGTCGTTGACCGCGCTTTCGACCGACGTGCTGACGCTCGCGGCAACATTGTCATCCACATCTTGCGCCACGACGGTGCCGGCGACTGCGTCCGAAACAGTGTCGAACGGAATACCGTTGGCGGCCGCGTCAGTGGCTTGTTCCTTCACCGTCGCGCTGGCCGCGACCGACGGCCGAGCCAAGAGCTTGTCAATCGCACCCAGGCCGCTGGCGTCCGCTCCTACGCCCTGACGCGACACCAAGTCGACACCGTCATTACTACCGCCCAGACGTTCAGCGACTTGACTACGAAGCTTCACGTTCAGGCGGCCACTGATGAGTGCGGTGTAGTCGCCGCGCTGGGCACGGCGCTCGACCACGAACAAGGTTCCGGTGACGCGCGTGTCGCTGAATTCGCCCAGAACATGCAGTTCGTGATAGACGCCTTTGTTGGGCAGGTCGACTTCGACTGCACCGGCATCCAGTTGCACCAGCGCGGCCGTGCCGCCAGCAACCTCCGCAGTGCCGACGCGCAGGGTGCCACCAGGGGATAGCTTCAACGTGCTGCCCGGCGCGCCGGTGATTGAGAGAATCAGTGGTTCGGCACCAGCCATGACCGCTTCGCCGGCGGCGACCGGCACGCCCGAGGCGAGCTGCGCAATCGGGGCTGCCGCTGCCACCGGAGCGGGCTCCGCGACAACTACCACCGGCACCGGCTCAGCAGCAATGCCAGCGGCGACAATGACGATGAGCAGCACCAAGGAGGAAAGTAACGTGCGGACCATATGTGATCCTTTCAATGAAAGTGACGGGAAAAACAGCGGCAAAAGCAAAGCGCAGCGCGGACTCACCACGCCATCCCAGCGCGCACGCCAAGCTGCCAACGTTTGTAGTCATTGACGTCGACATTGCTGTCGCGCTTGGTGTACGCGACATAGGCACCAGCGCTCGCATTCGTACACAACCATGCATCGGCACTGGCGGTCAGATTGGCGATGCGCTGATGCTCAACCGCGTTGTAGGCGCGGAATTCGTACTGCGCGCGGGCGGCATAATCGATCGTGCCCAGGGCCAGTTTGTCGCCAGCGCGCCAGAACGCGCCGACGAACGGCGTCGCCGCCAAGTAAGTTTCGCGCGCCACCACTGCCGCGTAATCGGTACCGCGCACGCCGGCCTCAATGCGCCGGTTCACCACGCGGGCGGTGGGCAGGAACCAGTGCCGGTATTCGGCGCTGAGCATCCAGCCGTCACGCTGCGCGTTGTCTTCGTAGCTGAGATGATTGGCGGCCAAGGCCAAGATGGCGACATTTTTGGTGTAGGTCTTCGCTACCCAGGTGGCAATGCCGGCTGCGTCAGCCGCGCTGCCGCCATCCAGCCAATAGCGATGCACGCCAATGGCTACGCCCGGGTCGATACCGGCCAAGCGCCAACCGCCGGTGATGGTTGCGCCGAAGCGGCCGAGATCGCCTTCCTGCGCTGACGGATAGCGGTTATAGGCGCCGTCGATGGCAAGACTCGCTTTGCGACCCAAGGCCTGATCACGGTACAGCCGGAAGGTCGCCTTCAGATCGGCGGTCAGCGCGGCGCTGTCTTTGCCGGTGGCGTTGGCATTGCTGTCAGGTTCGAGCAACACGTTGGAGTCGTAGCCGGCGGCGAACACCGCCGACAAACCGAACCAGTCTGGCTTGCCGCCAGTGGCCGGCGGAACCGCCGGCGGTTTCGCCACCGGCGCGGCTGCCCCCGGTGCGATGGCCGCGTTGACCGCGTCTTCGGCCTGCGCCACGGACGACAGCATCGCCATGCCGGCGAGCGTCGCCAAGGCCAGCGGCAGGCGTGAGGCCGGGGTCAGCACGGATGGACAAGCGCAAACGCGAAAGTGAGGCACGGGTGCTCCAGAAACAAAAAGATGCGGACGCGAAGACTTACTGCAGCTCGACCAAAATGCGGAAGCCGATGGCAGGATTGGTCACGTCCTTGGTCACCGAGTCGATTTGGTCGGCGCGGGCATACCGCTCGCCGTCGTCGTTGAAAGCGCCGCCTGCGATCAGCGCCCCAAACACGCCCGCGGCACGTGGGGCAGCCTTGGTGTTCACGTCGCCCAACCATTCGCGCACATTGCCGGCAAGATCAGCGTGGCCGAACGGTCCAACGTCGGTGGCGAGCGAGCGCACCGGCTGCGGCTGCTGCAGCGCAGCGTTGACGCTGAACGCGTCGTCGAAGCGCGGGCCCCACGGATACACGCGCTGCGGGTCATTGCCGTTGGCCGCGAACTGCCATTCGGCCCGGCGCGGCAGGCGCACGCGTGGGCCGCTGCGCTTCGCCAGCCAGGCACAATACGCTGCGGCGTCATCGCGGCTGATGCCACTGACGGGCTGATCGGCTTTCGCATCAGCGCCGATCACGATGGCTTTGATGACTTCTGGGGCGCTCTCTTTGGTACTGAAATCGATCAACGCTGCGGGCGTGCGCCGGTCCTGCCCTCTGGGCACGAACGGATAGGTGATGCTGTTGAGGTCGACGGCTTCTGGCCCTTGCTGCGCCACGATCGCCTCGGCGCGCACTAGGTCCGCATATTTCGCGCGAATCTCGGCAAATACCGTCGGATCGTTGATGAACTCCAAATACTGCGCGAGCGTCACTTCGCTTTCGCCAAGCAGGAACGCCGGGCCGGCGTCGCTGGCCGGAACATACTTCAGCGGATGGCCCGGCACGCTCGGCAGCTTGGTCGGCCAGGGAATCGTCAGCGGCGTAGGTGCCGATTCGATCACCACCGCCAGCGTCACCGCGCCAGCACTCAACTGCCACGCGCCCGCCGGCGCCAAAGTGGTCGGGGTGCCGGCGGTCAGCGTCAGCGGTTTCACCGTCGCATCCGGCACCAAGCGCCCGTCGCTGCCCACCACCAACGGCTGTGCGCTGACGTTAGCGGAGACCGTCACCGTCGCGCGATTGGCTAGCACCGCAGCGTAACGCCCGGCTTCATCAGCACGGGCGAGCAGGTTGGTATACGCCTGCACTTCGTTCAGTTGCCCGCTGCGGCGCGCAGCGCTCAGGCGGCTAAAATACAAGTCGGCCTGCAAGCGTTTAGCATCGGCGTACAGATCCTTCGCCCGTCCCGCAGCAGCCTCTGCGCCTGGGGCGCCGGCAAATTCCACCACCGCAACCGCGGCTTGCGCGGCCAAACCTTCGGCACCGGCCCACCGTTCGGTCAATTCGCGCGCGACCGTGTCGAGTTCGGCCTGCTTGGCGAACAGCGGCTGGCGTGCTTTGGCGCCGGTGTCGACCACGGTTGCGCGCAAGGCGGCAATATCGGAGCTCAGGCGTTGCTGCTGCGTTTCCAAACCACGGATCTGCTCGGCGTCGGCGTGCGCGCTTTTGAGCAATTCTGCGGCTTTGGTTTCGGCCGTGGTGCGGCGCTGCGCCTGCGCCACAGCGCGGTCGCGTGTGTCGATCGCAGTCAGCACTTGCCGCTGCATGGTCAAAGCGCTGTCGCGCACGGGATCGTCGGCGCCGGCTGCGGGCTTGCCGAAAAAACCAATCGCCTGGGTGATCGCGCGATAGGCATCGTCGAGCTGGTTCGCGCTCAACGCGGTCTGCGCTTGCTGCGTCAGTTGCTCGGCGCGAGTGCGATCGGCCTGGGCACTCAGCGCGGCGTCGCGCTTAAGTTTCAAGTCTTTCACCCGGTCTGCCTGCGCCTGCGCGCCGATCGCAGGAATCTGCGGATCCTGCTGCGCGCGCACCAACGCTTCTTTCGCAGCGTCGAGCGCTTGCGCGAACTCGGCGCTGGTAGCGTCAGTGGTCTCAGCGCGATCGAGAAGCGTCTTCGCGCCCGCGACCTGCGCCGCGGCGGCCTGGGTGCGTTGGCGTTTGCTGGCGTCATCGACAGTGCGCTTCACCTGTTCGCGCGCGTCTAAAATCGCGGTGTTTTCCGGGTCAAACGCCACCGCGAGGGTCAGCAGCGCCAGCGCCTCTTCAAACTTGCCCTGCTCACGCAGATGCGTGGCGTCGTCGAATTGCGCCTGCGCGCTTTTCTTCTTGGCTAAGCGCTCGGCGTCTGCCTCGCGTTTAAGCTTAGCGCGGACCAGGGCGTCACCGACCACACTGGTGAGTTGTTTCGCCTCGGCGTTGCCGCCGTCGAGATTCAGCGCCGTACCCAGCGCGGTCTTCATCTCGGCAAGATCGTCGACCGAGGCATTGGGACCGAGCACCGCGTAGCGTTGCCCGGCAGTCTCGACCAAGCCCTGCGCCTGCGCGCGTTTCTGCGTTCCCGCATACCACAACGTCCCGCTGGCGACTACGATTACCAACGCAGTCGCGCCGCCACCGATCAGCAATTGCCGGCGATGCTGCGCGATCCATGCGCGAATCAGCTCGACAATACCGCGCGTGCGCGCCTGCACCGCTTGTCCGGCCAGATAGCGACGCAAATCATCGGCGAAGGCGGCGCAGGTCGGATAACGGCGTTCGGGCGTTAGCGCCATCGAGCGATGGATGATCGCGACCAAATCCGGATTCAGATTCGGGCAGACATGATCCAGCGGCGTGAAATCGCCGCGCACCACTTTCGACATGATGATCGGACCACTTTCGCCTTCGACCGAGCGCCGTAACGCCAGCAGTTCGTACAGCGTCGCGCCCAGGGCATAAATATCGCTGCGCCCATCAATCGCGGCCAAGTCACCACGACACTGTTCGGGCGGCATGTAAAATACCGTGCCCATGGCCGAGCCGTCCATGGTCGCACTGAGCGAATCCGCGCCGCGGATCGACTCGACGCGTTTGCGGATGTCGCTGACGCGCTGCGCTATGTCGCTGTTGAGGTCGGCGCCGGCCAACACTTTCGCGATGCCCCAATCGACTACCAACACTTCGCCGTGCGCACCCAACATGATGTTGTCCGGCTTGATGTCGCGATGGACCACGCCGCGCGCATGCGCAAAGCCGACGCCATCGAGGACCTTCAAAAAGGTCAGCAATTTTTCTTCTTCCGTCCAATGCGCCTTCGCGGCGACGCTGGCGGGATCGCTTGCGTCTTCGCTGCGCAGCTGCTTCACCACCGTGCCGAGGCTGGCGCCTTCGATCAGTTTCATGGTGAAATACATGGTGCCGTCATCCATGACGCCCAGGTCATGGATTGGCACGATGTTCGGATGTTCCAGCTGCGCGGTAACCTGCGCCTCGGCCAGAAAACGCTCCAAAGCCTCAGGATTTGTCGAGTATTGCGCTTTGATGATCTTCATCGCCGCGCTGCGGCGGAAGTCGTGGTCGTCAATCGACAGCACCGCGCCCATGCCGCCAGCGGCCAATGGCCTGTCGATCGAATAGCGGCCTTCGGTACCCTGCTGCTCGATCAATTTGATGATGTTCGGCGGCAGCGCGCTGTTGGTTTGAAAGCGGGTGGTGGCCATGTCAGCCAGCACCGAGGTGCGGGACGACTGCAATTTCAGATCAAGCTGCTGTGCATCGGCGGGCAAATTCAGATTCAGTCGCGTGCGGCCTTGGCGGGTGAAGCTGCCGGAACGGCTGAGCAACTGGGAATTGCCGGTGTCGCCAGCCAAACCGCCGGTAGACGGCGACGGCACGGCCAAGGTCTGCGCTTCGCCGAAGGTGCTGCCGCCAACCGGGGTGATGTCACCCGGGGCGCTCAGGCGCGTCGCTGCGGTCGCCGAAAAGCCGCCGGTGAGCGCCGGCGCGGCCATGGTCTCGGCCAATTGCGTTGGGCGCAAATCCTGCGTGTCGATTGGTACTGGGGTCTGATTCAGGTTCGCGACCTGCGTCATCAGTTCGGCCGCGGCATTTAAATCTGCGGCCACGGTCGCGGCCGGATCGACCGGCACGCGCTCAGCAATCGTCGGCAGGCCATCCTGAGTGTCGCCAGAGGGCGGCGGCGGCGGCGTGCTCACCCGTCCATCCGGCGCCAGCGCCAGAACGCTAGACTGAGCCCGAGCAGCAGCACGCCGAAGCCGGAACCGAAGCCGCAACCGCCGCTATTCGACGAACTGACGTTGGCAGCCGCCGCGCCCGGCGGCGTCGGTGGCGTGCCGCGTTCGGCCGCGGTGGCCAACAGCGTCGAAGCTACCGAAGGCTCGGCCAAGGCGCGTGACAAACCGCTGTTGGTGGCGGTGTCAGGCACTCGCATCAAGACCAATTCGGCCGCGGTGTTGTTCTTGATCCAGTAGGCCTTGCCGCTGATCAGCGTGGTCGCGATCTGATAGGCGCTGCCGGTCCACAGATACGCGCCAGTGCCGATCGCTGCGCTGCGCGCCGCGCCTTCGATCTGGCTCACACCGGTGCCGGTCGGGAACAATGCTAGGCGGTCCCAGGCGTGGCTGGTGACAATGGTGGTGCCGTCACTTAGCGGGCGGATGCCGCGCAAATTCCAGCCCGGATACAGCCGCGTTTCGTCATAGAACGCCGCCGGCGTGCCAGAGAAATCCAAGGACAGCGCGCTGCGTGAGGCAATGAACACGCCATGGTTGGTCTGCAATCCGCCAGTGGGCATGGTCGGCAGTTGCACGTACTGCTGCACCTGCGCGTCCCACACGAAGGCCCGCAACTCGCTGTCGGGTTTGCCGGTGACCGCAGCCAGAAAGTTTGCGCGGCCGGCGTCGGTGCTGGGGCACAGTGGCGTGTACACCGCGTCTGGAATCGACAGCGCAACCGTGGGCGAGGCCACCGCGGCGGTGCCGGTCAACGGCGTGGCGGCGAACGGCACGGACGGCGTGGTGGCCGGCGGCTTGGCCGAATCGGTGAAGGCGATTGGCATGCTGATCACCGCCTGCTGTGCGATCACCAACACGTCCTGCACCGGATCGGCCACGCCATCGTTATCGAGGTCGACATAGCGCAGCGGTCCAGCGATGAAACGCACACCGGCAATGACCGGCAGCACGTAGGGCGGACGGCCCTGGAACAACGTGAAAGTATGCATTGAGCCAGCGCCAACCGTCAGCACCTCCGGCGGCGGCGCGCCATCGACCAACAAGCGCATGGGCCGGTCAACGTCGACCACTTTGACCACGGTGGAACTGGGCGCGCCCAGCGGCGCACCGGTGGGCGTGCCCAGTGTAATGGTAATAAAGCGGTCAGAATTGATGGTGCCATTGTCGACCACGTTTGCAGTGATGGTCTTGGTCAGTTCGCCTGGGGCGAACGTGAGGGGCGATGCAGTGAGCAACGTGTAGGTGCTGCTCGGCAGACTGGTCTCACTCTGCCCGTTGATGGTGAAAGGTACCGACACCGTAGCGGTCGGCGCGAGGCTCAAGGTCACCGTCGCCAGCACCGCCGCGGCAGTGCCTTCAGCTACGGCGCCGGTCGCCGCGGTGAACGCCGCCGCAGTGGTCGCCTCGACCACCGTCACACGGGTGAAGTCGCTGATGGTCGCCCCGCCCGCGGCGGTTGCCGTCAGCATCACCACCGCAGTGCTGCCTGCTGCATTTGCCGGGATGGCCACCCGCACCACGACGTCTTGTGACGAATTCGGTACCAGGGTCACGCTACTGCCGTTGGGCAAGGTAGTGATCCAACCCAAGTCAGTGCTGACGCTCAGCGTCAGCGTGGTCGGACTGGTCTGAAGATTCTGCAGGCGAAACGTATAATCCGCGGTCTGACCGGGGGCGCTGTTGTTGGCCACGGTCGGCGCGATCACCTGCGTGGTGCCCGACGCGGTCCACTTTTCATAAGCGGTAACGGTCGTGCTTTGTCCGGGCGCCAATGGGCCGCGGTCCCATTGCAGGGCCATACCGTTGTCGATGAATTCACTGTTCACGGTGTCCGGTAGACTACCGGCATCGAGTGCGCTCCACACGGATCCGTATTGGTCTTCGTAATAATGCGTGGCCGGCGAATCCGGACCGCCGTAGAGGCCCATCAAACCGGCATAGAGGGAATTGGTACACTTGACCATCCGCAGGGTGGTGTCGAAGAACCCATTCGCGCGATCATCACCGGCAAAATAGGTGTCGCCGCCGTACAGCAGGGTCGCGGTCGGATAGCTGGTCTGGCCGTTGTTGGTGATCACCCATACATGCCGAAAGAACTCGTCGCCGTTGATGTAGGTGAGAGTGTGCACGACGGTGACGGAATCCCCCGCCGTCACCGTGGTGACGATGGTGAATGGATTCGGCTGAGCCTGACTGACGGCGATGAAGGGATTGTTGCCGAAGCCTGAATACACCGTCGAGCCCAGCTTCAAAAAGGTGTAGTACTTCGAGAAGTACTGCTGCACGAAAAGGGTCGCGCCTTGATTGCGGTCCAATTGTTGGCCTAGGGTTGTGTCTGCTGTGATCCTCAGTGGGTCACCAACAATGACTGCATCGACCGCCTGTGCGGTCGGCAGCACCATCGCCAGCAATAGCGCCAGAGACAGATGACGGAACAAGTTGGAGATGGACATGGGCGTAGAGACCAAGTGGTGATAGAGACGACCAACAGCGGCCGCTGCACGAACCGAAGATGCCGATCAGAAAGCGCAAACCTTGTCAGCGCGCAGATCTGATTCAACGCCAAGCGTAGTCTCGCTGCCCGATCGAGTTCGGGACCTGGAGAGACGATGGTAGGTGACAGAAACAAACCGCTCACGGTCTTGTATCTTGCACTGCGGCATAAGAGCACTGCGGCATAAGAAATTTTCATCATTCTTTGATGCATTCCTTCAATTCCGTCATGCCGCCTTGACACCTAAGCTTGTGTCATATGGTGCCCGCGCCCGTTGAAAAACCCTCATGAATCCCCCCCTTTCGATCACTGCGGCAGTCATGACCGATCCGCACAAAACCCCATCGTCGCGCGTCGACATGGCTGGTTTGGCGGTCGGATGGATGCTCTTGGGAGCGCTAGTCGTGGGCCTGGTCGTGGGCGGATTGATCGACCACTTTTTGGCCACCAAGCCTTGGGGCATGCTCGGCTCGGTGCTGCTGTTTTTGACCGCCGGCATGGCACCGCTTTTCCGGCGCCTGCGCAAATGATCCGCACCGGCTATGCGCTCATAGCGGTCACTGCGCCTGCGGGCGCGGCCATCGTGATCGGCCTCGTGCTGGGCGGAACGACCGGCTCTGCTGTCGCGCTTGGCGGCGCCGCCGCACTGCCGCTGTTGTTGCTCGCGGGCATGCTCACTTTTCTGAGCTCTGGTCCGTTGTGGATCGCGGCGATCGTTGGCGCGATGGGCTCGTTTCTCGTGCGCATCGGTGGTGCCGGGGCGATCGCGATCGCCATGTATGGCCGCCCATCCGCCAACGTGGTGCTGATGAGCGTCTGCGCCTGCCTGTTCGCTAGCCTGATGATCGAAATGTCGCTGTGGCTGTTCTCGCTGCGCGCCGAGCCTCGCCCACCATCGCGTCAGGAGCCCGTCCGTGGCTGACGAGCCTATTGCCCTCACCGCTGCCGTCGCCTCGGTTGAAGCTGCGCCCGCGCCCATGCCGCTACCGGATGCGCCTGGCGCGGCAGGCACCGCGCACCACCAGGGCTTCAATTTCGACGCCCTCAACAACAGTCATAATTTCCCCGCGCCTGCAGTGGAGTGGGTGCACGGTTACCGGCCGCTGTTGGTGCTCAACGTTGTCGATTACGCCGAGCGCAATCTGGAAACGCTCAGCGCTAAGCCGGCTTTCGCCACCGCCGAGCCCACGCCGGCCTATCAGGAATGGGCTAACGACGTCGTTTATCGACATGGCGGCGAGCCCGCCCACGCCGAGCGCTTGGCCAAGGCCATGACGGTCGCCGCCGATGAATCGGTACTGGGCACCTTTCCCCGCGCGCTGTCGTTCTTTAATCATCAGACTTTTTGGAGCACCATTGCGCTGATCCTGGCCGCGTTGGTGTTGCTGGTGTTCGCGCGCCGTCGTCCAAGCCAAGTCAAACCGCAGGGCCGGGTGCAGCATCTGCTGGAAGCTTTGGTGCTGTTCGTGCGCGACAGCATTGTGCGCCCAAACATCCATCATCACCCCGATTCTTGGACGCCGTTCTTCGCCAGTCTGTTCATCGCTATCATGGCCATGAATCTGTTCGGCCTGATCCCGCTGTTCGGCACCGCGACCGGCAATATCGCGGTGACTACCGGCTTCGCCTTGTTCACTGGCGTGTTGATGTTGGCGATGGGCATCAAGGAAAACGGCCCGCTCACGTTCTTCGTGCGTATTGTGCCAGTGCCGTGGTCGTGGAATCCGTTCGCGATGATATTGTGGATCTTCCTGTTCGTGATCGAAGTCCTGCAATTGGTCATCCGTCCGGCTGCGCTCTCGATTCGGTTGTTCGCCAACATGCTGGCTGGGCACATCGTGTTGCTCGTGTTCGGAACTATCGGTTTCATCATCGTTGCCGCGAGCGCTGACAAGATTGGCATGGGCACGGCAATGGGCATCGCCGGTTGGTTCCTCACCGTCGCCTTCTATGCCTTCGAGCTGCTGATCGCATTACTGCAGGCCTTCATTTTTACCTTGCTCAGCGCCGTGTTCATCGGCCTGTGCGCGCATCCGAAACACTGACCGCTTTTCACTGCCTTTTTTCCTCTGACCTCGTTCCAAGGATCACCCCATGACCGACCTCGTCACCATCGCTCAAGCCCTCACTGCGGCCGTGCCCGCCGCCGATGCAGTCGTCACCACCGCCGGCACCGACCTGAAGCCCCTGGCTAAGGGCCTCGCTTACGGTCTCGCCGCTGCTGGCGCAGGCCTGGGCATCGGCTTGGTCGTCGCCGCGACGCTTTCTGGCATCGCCCGCCAGCCGGAACAGGCCGGCGCGCTGCAAGGCGTGATGTTCCTGGGTGTGGGCTTCATCGAAGTGCTCGCACTGATCGGCCTCGCGCTCGTCTTTATCATGTGATGCAGCGGGGCACGGTCCCCGCTTCCTCATCACCTGAAGACGTATCACCCAAAGGTCGGCCATGAGTCAGATCCAAGAATTCCTGAGCAGCAACATCGCCAGCTTCCTCTGGTCGCTAAGCGCATTTGTAGTGTTCGTGCTGCTGCTGCTGAAGCTCGGCGTCAAACACATCCTGGCCGCAGTCGACGCGCGTGAGGCGAAGATCGCCCACGAACTAGGCGAAGCTGAGGCGACCTTCCTGCGCGCCAAGGCCACCCAGGCCGACCTGGACGCGAAGATGCGCGCCGCCGAGGCACGCATCGCTGAATTGATGGCCGAAGGACGCCGCGATGCGGAAGCGATCAAAGGTAAGCTGGTCGAACAGGGTCGAATGGAAATCGATGCGCTGCGCACCCGCGCGCTGCGCGAAATCGAGGGCGCGCGCCACGCCGCCTTGGTGGGTCTCCGCAGCGAAATTGCCGACATCAGTATCGCGGTGGCGGAAAAAGTTCTGCGCTCTCGCCTAGATGCCAGTCATCAGGAAGCGCTGGTTTCTACCGCGCTCGACGCGGCCTATGCCGCGCGCTTGGCCGATTTCCAAAAGGCCGAGCACTAACATGGCCGCGGGCACCGTCGCCGGAGTTTATGCCGAAGCGCTATTGGCGGTCGCGGATAGCAGCAGCACGCGCGCAGCAGTGGTCGCCTCGTGCCGCGACTTGATCGCCGAGCGCGCGCTATCTGCCAACGTCGTGGCCCTGCTCGACAATCCCAGAGTCGGCAAAGCGAGCGCGAAACAGACGTTGGTCACGGCTCTGGCCGGTCGCATCGAGGTCGCCGTGGTTGATCTGCTGAAACTGCTGGTTGATCGCAATCGTCTGAGCGATGCGCACGCAGTGCTGACCGAAGTTGTGCGCTTGGCCGATGAACGCGACGGCGCGGTGTCGATGATCATCACCACTGCTGAGCCATTGGCCGACGACGCCAGCGCGCGCATCCGCGCCAGCATCACCGCGCGGACGCAGCGAGACCTGAACGTATCGTTCGCGCATGATCCGGCGCTCATCGGCGGCATGACCGCGCGCACCCCGGCCCTGTTCGTCGACGGCAGCGTGCGTCGCACCTTGGCCGAACTGAAACGCAGCATCACCAACGTGCCGCTGCCGGATTCGCTGTGGGCGAACGTTTGAGCCTTTTTGTTGTCCCTCTACTTCCGACTTCTGTGAGGAGCCTCCTGTGAAAATTCGTGCCGATGAGATGACCGCGCTAATCAAAGAGCAGCTGCAAAGCTACGGCTCGACGGTGGTGATCGACGAGGTCGGCACCGTGCTGCAAGTCGGCGACGGCATCGCCCGCATCAGCGGCTTGGCCGGATGCATGGCCGGCGAAATGCTCGAATTCGACAACGGTGTCTACGGCCTCGCGCTGAACCTCGAAGAGGGCAACGTCGGTGCGGTGATCATGGGCGAATATTTGGGCATCAAGGAAGGCGGCTTGGTTAAGCGCACCAAGCGCGTGTTGGAAGTTCCGGTTGGTCAGGCGGTCCTAGGTCGCGTGGTCGATCCGCTCGGTCGGCCGATCGACGGCAAGGGCCCGATCAAAGCCGAAGCCAGCCGTAGGGTAGAGTCGCCGGCGCCCGGTCTGGCCGATCGCAAAAGCGTGCACGAACCGCTGCAAACCGGCCTGAAAGCCATCGACGCGATGATCCCGGTCGGCCGCGGTCAGCGCGAATTGGTGATCGGCGATCGCAAAACCGGCAAGACCGCGATCTGCATCGACACCATTATCAATCAGAAGGGCAAGGGCGTCATCTGCGTGTACGTCGCCATCGGTCAGAAAGAATCGACCGTCTCGGCGATCGTCAAACAGCTCGAAGAAACCGGCGCGCTGGCCTACACCGTCGTCATCAGCGCCGGCGCCTCGCAGCCCGCGCCGCTGCAATATCTGGCCCCCTACGCCGGCGCGGCGATGGCCGAATATTTCATGTACGGCACTTGGGAATACGCCGCCGACGCGCTGGGTGTCAGCCTGCCGGTGCTGCGTGACGGCCACTATGTGCAGAAACCGGTGGCCGATGGCGGCCGCGGCATGGCCACCTTCATCGCCTATGACGACCTGACCAAACAAGCCGCCGCGTACCGCGAAATGTCGCTGTTGCTGCGTCGTCCGCCGGGCCGCGAAGCGTATCCGGGCGACGTGTTCTATCTGCACTCGCGCCTGCTTGAACGCGCGGCGAAACTCAGTGACAAACTTGGCGCCGGCTCGCTCACCGCGTTCCCGGTGATCGAGACACAAGAAGGTGAAGTTTCAGCCTATATCCCGACCAACGTGATCTCGATTACCGACGGTCAGATTTATTTGCAGCCTGACCTATTCAACGCCGGCCAACGTCCGGCCGTGGACGTCGGCATCAGCGTTTCGCGCGTCGGCGGCGCGGCGCAAATCAAGGCAATGAAGAAGGTCGCCGGTACCTTGCGCTTGGATCTGGCCGCGTTCCGCGAACTCGAAGCTTTCGCACAACTGGGCACTGAACTCGACGCCGCCACGCAAAAGCAGCTCGACCGCGGTGCACGCATGGTCGAACTGTTGAAGCAGGGTCAGGCCGCGCCGCTACATGCGGTCGATCAGGTGCTGATGATCAAGGGCGCGGGCGAAGGTATGCTCGACGCCGTGCCAGTTGATTTGGTGCTGACATTTGAAAAAGAATTCCTGGCCTTCATTCACGGCGAATACAGCGAAGTGTGGAACGACATCGCAAAAAAGCGTGAAATCGTTGGTGAAACTGACACGAAGCTGAAAGAGGCGATCAAGCGCTTCAAAGACAACTTCGCTCAAAAGCACGTCGCCACCAAGTAGCCTGCCGTGCCCAACCTCCGCGACCTCCGCAAGCGCCGCAAAGGCGCCCAAAATACCCGCAAGATCACCCGCACGATGGAGCTGGTGTCGTCGGCGAAATTGCGCAAAGCGCAGGACGCCGCGCTCGCCGCCAAGCCCTACGCCGATGGTCTACGCGACTTGGTGCTGGCCCTCGGCGCTTCCGCGGGTTCGGGCAACAGTCATCCGCTGGTGCAGATCCGGCCGGTGAAAACCGTCATGATTGCGGTGGCTACGTCGGATCGCGGACTGTGCGGCGCGTTCAATGCCAACTTGGTTGCGCTCGCAATCGCCCGCGCGAAGGACCACGAAGCGCAAGGCCGCAGCGTGCGCTTCATCGCGCTCGGAAAAAAGGCCGCGAGCACTCTGGGCTTCTTCGGCCGCACGGTCGAGCAGACGCACGGCAAGCTGGTTGGCGCGACCACCTACACGCGCGTCGAGCCGGTGGCGCAGGCGTTAATCGCCGCCTTCCTCGACCACTCCTTCGATCTGCTCGAAATCGTCTCCTCGCAGTTCTTCACTCCGACCCGCCAAGCGCCGGTTGCGTTCACGTTGCTTCCGGCTGCGACCGCCGTCGCGGACGCGGCCGAACGCCGCCCGTTGGTTGCGACGTCACGCCCCGATTTCATTTATGAGCCCGACGCCGAGACGCTGCTCGCCGCATTGATCCCGCAGACGGTGAAAATGGCGCTGTATTCCGCGCTATTGCAGACCACCGCCAGCGAACACGCCGCGCGCCGCATCGCGATGAAAAACGCTAGCGACGCCGCCGCCGACATCGTCAAGGCGATCACCACCGCCTATAACCGCGGTCGTCAGGGCAAGATTACGCAAGAAATCGCCGAGATCGTCGGCGCGGTCGAGGCCATGGCATGAGGTATTTACTTCTTTTACTCGCTCTGATGACACTCGAGGCCAGCGAACCGAATACCGTCAACAATCGGCTCTCGACCGCAGACGGTGCACTTAGCTTTGAACTGCCGCAAGGCTGGCTGACCCGTGAGATGCCAGGAATGAAGAACTACCTCGCATTTGGAGCTCCTGCCCAGGGATTCGCCCCAAACATTAATATCGTCGACGAACAGGCGAAGATGACGCTCGAGCAATATCAAGCAGCGTGCTTGGCCGGCATGACTAAGATCATGCCGGACTTCAAACTCGCAGAAAACGCTGAATTTGTCACTGCGGCCGGTGTATCCGGTCGCCGTCTCGTCGTTACAAACACACAAGGCCAGATTGCACTTCGCCAAGTTTTTTTCCTGCTGTCTGGTCGTGACCCCATCAAGTTTGTCGTAACCTGCTCGGCGCTGGCCGCAGATGGGGAAACGCACGACCTTGAATTCGATGCTGCGGCTCAATCGATTCTCATTAAGTGAACCCATGTCAGGCGCCCCCATGACTTCCACTGCTACCGCTACCAACTTCGGCAAAGTCGTTCAGATCATCGGTTCGACGTTTGATGCCGAGTTCGACGTGCTGCCGGCGATTTACAACGCCATCGAAACTATGGTGGTCGATCCGGCGACCGGCAAAGATACGATGTTGGTTGGCGAAGTGCAGCAGCACCTTGGCCGCAATCGCGTGCGTGCCGTCGCGATGTCGTCCACCGACGGTCTGACCCGCGGCGCGGTGGTGCGCGATACCGGCGCGGCGATCAGCGTGCCGGTCGGCGAGGAAACCCTCGGCCGCATTTTCAACGTGCTGGGCCAGACCGTCGATAACGGCCCGCAGGTGTCGGCGAATTGCCCGCGCCGCGTGATCCATCAAAGCGCGCCGTCGTTCGATCAGCTCAATCCTGAAACCGAACTGTTCACCACCGGCATCAAAGTGGTCGACTTGCTCGCGCCGTATGTGAAGGGCGGCAAGGTCGGCCTGTTCGGCGGCGCGGGTGTCGGCAAGACCGTCATCCTGCTCGAACTGATCAACAACGTGGCCAAAAATCACGGCGGCTATTCGGTGTTCGCCGGCGTCGGCGAACGCACCCGCGAAGGCAACGATCTGTGGAATGAGATGATCGAAGCCGGCGTCATCGCGGTCGAGAAGGATGAGCACGGCCACGCCAAATGGGACGCCAACGGCTATCCGCAAGTGACACCGGGCGAATCGCGCCTGTCGCTGGTCTACGGCCAAATGAACGAACCGCCGGGCGCGCGTCTGCGCGTGGCGCTGTCCGCGCTCAGCCAAGCCGAACATCTGCGCGACCAGTCGGGCAAGGACGTGCTGCTGTTCGTCGACAATATTGTCCGCTTCACCCAGGCCGGTTCGGAAGTGTCCGCGCTGCTCGGCCGTCTGCCCAGCGCGGTCGGTTATCAGCCGACCTTGGCCACGGAAATGGGCGCGTTGCAGGAACGCATTACCTCGACCACCAATGGCTCGATCACCTCGATCCAAGCCGTGTACGTGCCTGCCGACGACTACACCGACCCGGCCCCGGCCAACACCTTTGCGCACTTGGACGCGACCACCAACCTCGCGCGTTCGATCGCTGAAAAAGGCATCTTTCCGGCGGTTGATCCACTGGCCTCGACCTCGCGTATTCTGCAGCCGCACATCGTTGGCGAACGTCATTACAAGGTCGCGCGCGGCGTGCAGAAAGTCCTGCAGCGCTACAAAGATTTGCAGGACATCATCGCCATCCTGGGCGTGGACGAATTGTCCGACGATGACAAGCGCCTGGTCGCGCGCGCGCGTCGCCTTGAGCGCTTCATGTCGCAACCGTTCTCGGTGGCCGAGCAGTTCACCGGCATCAAGGGCATCTTCCTCAAGCTCGAAGACACCATTCGCAGCTTCGAAGCGATCCTCAGCGGCCAGTACGACACCCTGCCCGAAGCCGCGTTCATGTATGTCGGCACCATCGACGACGCGGTCGCGAAGGCCGAAAAGCTGAAAAAGTAGCTGTCAGTTGGGGGCTCTGCCCCCAACAACGCGCCTGCGGCGCTGCCCCCATACCGCGCTAGGACTTCTCCATGTTTACAGTCCAGATCATTACGCCCGATCGCGCGCTGCCGGCGGTCCAGGTCGATCACGTCACGCTGCCTGGCGCGGCGGGCGAACTGGGCATCCGCACCGGCCACGCGCCGATCGTGGTGCAGTTGAAAGCCGGCCGGATCGAACTCAAAAGCAGCAGCGCTGCGAACGCCACCTATGTGGTTCGTGGCGGCGTCGCGCAGATGCTGAAAAATGAGCTTAAAGTGTTGGTCGAAGCGCTGGTCGAGCCCGATCGCATTACGGAATCTGTGCTGGTACAAAAGCTCGAAGCGCTGGTCAACGCCACCTACGACGACCCGATGGATCACGCCAAAGCCAAGGCCGAAGGTCAGTGGTACGTCGCACAATTGAAGGCCGCCGGCAAGGCCGTGCCGGACGTCAGCAAGCTCGGGATTTGAAGCGTCCGACGCTGAGCTCAGTCGCCCAGCGTCTCGATCGTCTTACCGATCACCGATCCAAGTTTCGCGATCATGGTGCTGACACCGCCCAAGGCGTCGCCGTTGTTGGCCGACAGCGCGATATAGCAGCTGCGCGTCACGCCGGGATACGCCGCGTCTAAATGCCGCCAACGCCCGTCGATCCAGGCCGCGTTCCAGGCGTGACCGACCCAGGCTTTTTGTTCCGCCACAAAAATCAGACCATTTTCGATGCGTGCCGGAATGTTGGCGATGCGCAGCGCCGCGCACAGCAGCGCCGCATGTTCGCTGCAATCACCGCGCCGCGTGCGGAAGGCCTGCAATGCGGTGCCGTCGCCGATATCCAGATCCTTGGTCTGAATGTGGCTGCGTACTGCTAAGCGCAGCCGCTCGGCGGCAGTCAGCGGCTCGGCCCTCACGTCGGCGACGATTCCGTCGACCCACGCGCGTAAATCCGGATCGTCGAGTTCAAGGTTCGGCGTCGCGGCCAAGAAGGCGCTGGGATCGTCAAGGGCCGAGGGCGCGGCGTCGCTGGCAACCGTCAGAATGTCGCCGTCGCGGCTTTGAAATTCATTCGGCGCGGGACTGGCTTCGGGCGGCAGGCGATAGCGGTTCACCGGCTGTGGACGCGGACTGACCCCGGCGTTTTTCACTAAGCGATCGGCGTTGAGCTCGACTCCCAGCAGCGCCACCGGCACGATTGTGGCAGGTGAGGCTGGAGCCGCGGGCAAGGTTGATGGCGCGGTGCTGCGCCTGGGCCGGCGCGAAGCGTTGGCGCTGTCGTTGCCTGCGGGCGTGACCGTGATCAGCGATCGGCGCAGTCA
>JBBROQ010000022.1:0-24812 GCA_038229115.1 Planctomycetota bacterium
ACGGCGGCGCCTGCTCGCGCAGCAGCGCGCGCACATCGTCGGGCTGAGTGGCTTCGACGGCGAATGAACGGGCCCCGGTAAACATCAGAAAAAACAGCACAAAAATCAGAGCTGAACGCCGGTACCTCATGCGACTTCGCTGCCGCTCACATGAAATTCCGCGGCAGCACTACGCAGACCGATCTCGACTTCCCAACCCTCGCGCTGCGTGCGCACATTGATGTAGGCCAGGTAGCGCACGACCGCCAGGTACGTTGCGATCGGGATCAACGCCAACCACGGCGCCAACGCATGCCCGGGGTTCAACCACGTCCACCACGCGTCTTCCCACACCAAACCCAAGGTCAGCGCCGACCACGTTTCGCGCGCCGCCCACACCAACGCGATCAGCCCGAACAGCGCCACCACGATCGACTGCAACGCGTGCGTCAGGCCATCGCCGGCCGCGCCCAATTGCCGCGCGCGTTTCCAGGCCGCGCGAAACGGCTGACGCTCCAACAGCAGGCATTCGGGCAGGAACGTCGGCCACAACAGCAGCCCGATTACGGTCACCGTGCAGACCAAGCGGATCAGCGTCGCTAACAACAGCGCTGGCGCGCGCGACCACGCCAACGCCAAGGCTTGGCGCATACTTGGCCGCACCTCAAACAACGCATGACCCAGGTACACCGTCACCGCGGTCGTCAGCCACAACGTCATCAGGTCGGCCAGCAACAGCGCCGGATAAATCCGACTCCAGTTGTCGGGATCCGGCTGTGCTAACAGCCAGTGCGCGGCCAGCGCCATCGGCAGGCCGTGCGCCAACGCCAACGTCGCGAATGCTGCCGCATGCCGACGACAGAGCGCGAAACCCAGGTCGAACAACTCGCTGCGTTTGCGCTCGCGGATCGCAACGGTGCAGGCTTCGAGCTTCATGCGGCACCGATGGATTCAGCGCGATCGTGTTCCTTTGCGGCCGCTTCGATCGCCAACAGCCGGCTGCCGCGCCAACCCAGTCCGATTAGCCACAGCGCCACCAACAGCGCGCAGGTCACGCCGACGCCGATCTTGGCCGCAAATGGCAGCGACGACGGCGACACGAACGCCTCGATCGGCGCCGCCATCGCGATCAACGTCGCCGCCGCGCCCAACATCGGCACCGCGCGATTTGCCGCCCGGCGCAGGCTTTCGCTGCGGGTCAGGCCGCGGCAATCGACGAGGCCCCAACCCATGCGCAGACCGGCCGCGCCGGCGCAGGCAATGCCGCTGAGTTCGAATGCGCCGTGTGCGCTAACGAACTCCAAGAAATGTGCGCGCACGCTGGCGTCGACGGTCATCAGATAGCCGTGCACCAAACCCAACACGATGCCGTTGTAGACCAGCGTCACCAGACTGCCCAAACCGACGAAGATGCCGGTGGCGAAACAGGCCAGCCCGATGCCGACATTGTTGCGCACGTAATAGCCGGCCATCTGCATGGACTCGTCGGCCTCGCGTCCATGCGGCGCGGCCTCGTACATGTTGCGCATCGAGTCCAGGAACTCCTGCCCCAGGAACGCCGCCGCCAGATCGTGCCGCCACGCGGCCAGCACGGTGGCCAACGCGAACACGCCAAAAAATGCGACGCCCGCGATGCGCAGACATGGATCGGTGAACAGCCGCGCCGGCGCCTCGACCAACAGCGTGCGCGTTAAAGTGCGCCACCCTTCACCCAAACGTCGGTGAAAACGCAGATGCGCGCGTGCCGCCAGATCGTGCAGGTAACGCACCGCATCGGCCGGCAGATGTTGCGATTCGGCCAACGCCAGATCGCTGCACACCGCGCGATAGGCATGCGCGAGTTCGACCGCCCGTGGCGCGCTCGGCTTGGCGCTCAGCAGCGTTTCCAAAGCGCGCCATTCTTGCCGCCGTTTGGTCATGGTTATCGCGGCCGCCCCGCCAGCGACCGCGGCAGTAGCTGCGCCCGCAGCCGCCGGCCGGCCGTGAAAGCGCAGCAGATGCACCGCGGTCAGGAACCGATCGCAATCTGGCGGTTCGGTCAGACCCAACCGCAGCGCCAACGGCAGCGCCAGATGCGCCGCCATTTCCTGCCGACGCTTCAGCGAGAACTGCTCACGCCGCGCAGCATAGGCGCTGAGCGCGCGCGCGGTGCCCGGACTCAATAGATTTGCGGTCTGCCCCGGCAACGCGCGCGCCAACGCCAGCACCGCGGCGTCCTTCATTTGCGGCAGCGCCACGGCCGCGCCGTGATCGTCGTACACCACCAACGTTCCCGCGGCGAGATCACCCAAGCGGCGAAACCCACCTGACAGCAGCATCGCTGTGAGTCCTGCGGCAAACCCCACTGGCAGCCAATCCGCCGTGCGCAGCACATTGCGCAGCGCGCACTGTCCCCAGCCCGCCGGCAACCCATCGGCGCCGATCACGCGCAGCCCCAACACGCGTTTGCCCACCGTGCGCCCGTGCCAGCGCGCTTCCAAAATCACGCCGTAGGCCCATTCCATCGCGAACAGCAGCAGCAACCACAGCCCCAGGCCGAAAGTCGCGCCGGCCAACGCCAACAGGATCCCAACCGCGACCAGCACCGACGTTCGAATCGCTAAATCGAGCAAATACGCCAGCAACCGTGGCAACGGCCCCGCCGGTCGAAACGTCACCGCCACCTGCGCGCCGGTGGCGACGGACCACTCAACATCGAACGCGCGCACGGGATCGGGGGTCATCGCGACGAGGTTGTGCGCGGCGCGCGCAGGCTCTCAAGGGCCGCTTGCTTCAGCAGTGCAATCACTGCCGACGTGAAGTACCGCTCACAGACTTCCGCGCTGTGCGTCGGCTGCTATCACGCGCCCTCACCCGCATTTCCGGAACCATCGCATGTCCACGCATGAACCAGCACCGCTGCACGATCGCTACGAAACTTTGCCGCGGGTGCGCGACGGCGCGTTGGTGCCCAGCCTGGCTGAATATCAGCGCCTGTATCAGCGCAGCATCAGCGACAGCGACGGGTTCTGGGGTGAGATGGCGCGCACGCATCTGACCTGGCAGCGGCCGTTCACGCGGGTGCAGGAAAGCCGCTTTGCCGATGGCTTGAACGCGTGGTTCATTGGCGGGCAAATGAATGTCAGCGAGAACTGCCTGGATCGCCATCTCGCGACACGTGGCGACCAGATCGCGATCCTGTGGGAAGCGGACGAGCCTGGCCAGGTGCGGCGCATCACCTATTGCGAACTGCACGCGGATGTCTGTCGCTTGGCCAATGCGCTGACGGCGCGCGGGGTGCGTAAAGGCGACCGCGTGGCGATCTATCTGCCGATGGTCCCCGAAGCGGCGGTAGCGATGTTGGCGTGCGCGCGGTTGGGCGCGCCGCACAGCGTGGTCTTCGGCGGATTCAGCGCCGAATCGCTGCGCGATCGGATTCTCGACGCTGACTGCCGCGTGTTGATCACCGCCGATGAAGGCCTGCGCGGAAAAAAGACCGTGCCGCTGAAACGCACGGCGGATGTCGCGGTGTCGGGCTGCCCGAATGTGCACACGGTGTTCGTGCTCAAGCGCACGGGCGAGCACGTGCCGTTCATGGCCCCGCGCGATGTGTGGCTGCACGAAGCGATGGCGCAGGAACGGCCGTGGTGTCCGGCCGCGACCGTCGACAGCGAAGACTTGTTGTTCCTGCTTTACACCAGTGGCTCGACCGGAAAGCCGAAGGGCGTCGCGCATGCGACTGCCGGCTATCTGCTGTTTGCGGCGCTGACGCATCGCTACGTGTTTGACCATCGCGAGGGCGACATTTTCGCCTGCATGGCCGATGTCGGTTGGGTGACCGGGCACAGCTATGTCGTGTATGGTCCGCTCGCCAATGGCGCGACCACCTTCATGTTCGAAGGCATCCCGACCTATCCCGACGCCGGCCGCTATTGGGACATGGTTGAGCGTCATCGCATCACCACGTTCTACACCGCGCCCACCGCGATCCGCGCGATCGCGAAGGAGGGCAACGCGTTGGTCGCCAAGTACGATCGATCGAGCCTGCGCGTGTTGGGCAGCGTCGGCGAACCGATCAATCCCGAGGCGTGGCGGTGGTATTACGAAGTGGTGGGCGAAGCGCGCTGTGCGATCGTCGACACTTTCTGGCAGACCGAAACCGGCGGCCACATGATCACGCCGCTGCCCGGCGCGATCGCGCTGAAACCGGGTTCCGCGACGCTGCCGTTCTTCGGCGTCGAATCGGCGGTGCTCGATGAAAAAGGCGTAGAAATCAGCGGCAATGGCGTCACCGGTATTCTCGCCTTCAAGCGTTCGTGGCCCGGCATCGCGCGCACCATCTACGGCGATCACGCGCGTTTTGTGCAGACCTATTTCACGCCGTACCCCGGCTACTACTTCACCGGCGATGGCTGCCGCCGCGACGAGGACGGCTATTACTGGATCACCGGTCGCGTTGATGACGTGATGAATGTCAGCGGCCATCGCATGGGCACCGCCGAAGTCGAAAGCGCCCTGGTCGCGCATCCAGCCTGCGCCGAAGCCGCCGTCGTCGGCTACCCGCACGAAATCAAAGGCACCGGCATCTTTGCCTATGTGATCTTGAAAACCGGCCACCACGAAAGCCCGGAACTGTTGAAGGCGCTCAAAGACGAAGTGCGCAAAATCATCGGCCCGATCGCCACCCCGGATCTGATCCTGATTACGCCTGGATTGCCGAAAACGCGCAGCGGAAAAATCATGCGCCGCATCCTGCGCAAAGTCGCCGCGCTCGAGACCGACAACCTTGGCGACATCAGCACCCTGGCTGACCCGACGGTGGTGCAGGCGTTGGTGGATAAGCGCAAAGCGCTCGGCTGAATTCGCTGCTTTGATGTTTTCGAGGTCGAGTCGTTGCTTAGCGCGGCGGTCGTGGCGCCGGTTGCCGCGGGGTCGGATGACGACCCTTCCGGGCTGCGTCTGCGGGTGAAATGTCGTCATCCGCGTCGGTGACTTCAGGCCGTTCTTCCAGCAGCGCGTCAGCCCGCAGCCGCAGTTCGGTCAGCGCCGTGGAAAGCCGAGCCGCAGTGGCGCGGCGCAGCGCGTCGGGATCGGCGCGGTCGACGCCGAATGCTGCCGCGCGCTCGGCGGTGTCGGTGAGGTCGATTAGCGGCAGCGCCGGATAGGCGGTGCGCAGCGCGCGCGCGGTGGCGGCCCAGGCTTTTGCGACCTCGCCGTTCGCCTGCGCGTCCAGCACGATCACTGGCAGCATGTGGGCGCTGGTCGCGACATAGGCGGCATACGGGCCAAGATCCTCGACCAAACGTGCGCGCGGTGCTTTTGCGGTTGGTAACATCACCACCGACACCGCGCTGTCGGCGGGCACGCGACTGGCCTGCGGCAAGCCATCACCGCTCCAGCGCAATTGCCGCTGCCGATCAAGTGGTTGCGCAAAGCCTGCGCCATGGACGCGCGGATTGGTCAGCAAACCGACGGCAACCGCCGTGGTCAGCGCGGTGGCATCAGCCGCGGCGAGCGTTGTTGGCAGCGTCAGCGCGGTTGCGCTCCAGCGCGGACTGACTGCGCCCTGCGGCACCACCGTTTCCAACAGCGACCGCAATGACGGTGACCCGCCGATATCACTGAGCGCCAACGGTGTCAGCGCGCCGGGCAGCACGCCCAGATCGGCGGGCGTGGGCATCGCGGTCGGTGCGAAGGCGGCCGCGGCCAAATAGAAAGCTTCGTCACCATCAACGCTCAGCGTGACGGTAGGGGTTTCGTCGGTGCCCGTCTGCATCTTCACAAGCGGCACGGGCAGCAGCGTCCAGGCGTTCGGCAGCGTCACGGTCAAGCGCGTCGGCCGGGCGCGCTCGTCGCTGCTGAGTTCGATCGTGACAGTGCGCTTGGCCCCGGGATGCACGTACAGCAGAAAGCCGCCGTGTTCATCGACGGCTTGGCCGTTCGGCGGCGCGCGCAGCGACAGCACCTGTCGCGTGGTACCGCGTGGTGCGAGACGTTCTCCGGCGGCGCGTGGCTCCAGTGGCGCGCGTAGTTCGATGGCACTGCGGAAAAAATCCGCGCCCACCGGCACTGGCATCGGCAGCGCCTGATGCGGCCACGCGCCGTGGGCATGGATCAGCATCTGCGCCGAGGTCAGTCGTTGGGCTGCGCGTGGTGGTTGCATGGCGACTTCGTGCAGGGACGCGGCAGCTGATGCCGACGGCGGCGCTGCTGCTGCTGTCGACGGCGGCGCCGCTGTTGTTGCCGGCGGCGCCGCTTGGCTGTCCATCCATGCCAGCATGCGCGTGCGCGCCTCGATCAGGCTTTTTAAGCGCGGATCGATCTCCAGGTTCAGCAGCCGTTCACGTGCTGCTGCCGGCGCGGATTCCATTTCAGCTTTGACCGTTTTCAGCTGCTCAACGATTTGGTTGTTAGCGGCAATCAATGATTGCAGTTCATCATGGTCGCTGTGCAGACGCGGGCCGATGTTGGCGATGGCGGTGCCGGCATGCTGCGCGGCTTCGATCATGGTCGTGGCTTCGTTCAAGCGAAGGCGTGCGGGCTCAAGCTGACCAAGTGAGAGCGCGGTTTCAGCGGCGTCGAGCGCCTGATCGATCGCGACGTC
The DNA here is from genome assembly GCA_038229115.1 of Planctomycetota bacterium. GTDB lineage: Bacteria > Planctomycetota > UBA11346 > UBA11346 > UBA11346 > JBBROQ01. The sequence goes on from JBBROQ010000022.1 coordinate 6,563, forward strand.
GGCGATCGACGGCGCAGGAGCCGCTGCGGGCAACGAGGCAATGGTCGACACCCGTGCGGGAGGAGTCGCAGATGCACGCGCCGTGGCCGGTATTGCTACGGCAACGGTGGGCACGGCGGCCGGCAGGGGGACGGCGATGGCCGGTACCGCGATCGCGGGGTCCGCGATGGCGATAGGGGGACCGCCCGCGGCAGTCGTCGCCGCGCCTTGCGCCGTCAATCGCGGCAGCAACAGCGCGGTGGTCAACGCCCCCACCGCGGCGACGGCAGCGAGGATTGCGAGCCGCGGTTTGACCCGGCGCGAGACCGCGGGCACCGGCACGCTGGCGATGGTCGGGGCGGTGGAGTCGTGCAGGCGTGATCCGGCTAGATTGGGATCACTACGCCGACGCGGATCGCGCGTGCGCGCCGTGTTGGCGAGGCCGGACGCGCCCGGGGCTTTACTGATGACTGTTGCCGCGGTGGTGCCAGGGCCGTTGCCGTTGCCGGCAATCAACGTGATCGCGGTCGCGGCGGCCGCGGTATGCAGCGCCTTAGCCAAGGTGCGTGCATCCGGCGGACGCTTGCCTGGATTCTTCGCCAGGCACCACGCGACCAGTGCCTGCAACATTGCCAGATCAGGCCGCCGGTCGGCAATATCGGGTACCGGCGCGCCGAGGTGCAGTTGCAAAACTTGCAGCGTCGACGTGCCTGGAAACGGCGCGACCCCGGTCAGGGTCTGAAACATCGAACAGCCCAAACTGTACAGATCGGACGCCGGCAGCGGTTCATCGCCGCGGCAGGCTTCTGGCGACATGAACAGCGGGCTGCCCATAATCGCCCCCGCCTGGGTCAGCTCGGTGGTATTGCGGCTGTCGACCCCGGCAGAGCCATGACGCTGCATTCGCGCTAAACCAAAGTCGGCCAATTTCACCTGACCCTGACGCGTCACCATCAGGTTGTCGGGTTTGATGTCGCGATGGATGATGCCCAACGCATGCGCCGCGGCCAAACCTTCGGCGGCCTGCGCGTACAACGTCAATGCTTGGCGTACGCTCAACCGCCGCTCTTTCATCAGCGTACCCAGGCTCCAGCCATCAACGAATTCCAGCACCATCACATGCAGCATCTCGCCCTGCGGCCCGGTCAGCACCGCGAAGTCATGGCATGAGATCACATGCGGATGGACCAGCCGGCCCAAGGTGCGCGCCTCGCGCGCAAAGCGGCTGATGTAATCGCGATCGGCGGCCAGATGCGCGGCGATCACTTTGATCGCCACCGGCCGCTCCAGGCCGACCTGCATGCCACGATAGACCGCGCCCATTCCGCCCCGGCCAAGCAGGCTTTCAAAGCGCAGTCCGTCAGCGGTAAAGCCGAGCAACGGATCGAATGCGGTCGCGACAGTCACCGGGCAGGATACCTGCGGCACGCGTGAACGGCAAACAGAAGCCTCATCGGCAACGCGTTACAAAGTGATGAATTTCTCCACGCCCATCGGCAATTCGCGCAGTTGTCGCACTAGTTCGCCGGCGATGCCGGGCCCGAATTCCCACACTGCTTGGGCCAGGCTCATGACGCGATCTTGCGGCAGTTCGCGTGGACGCAGCCAAGCGTGCAACGTCCCGATCGGTGTCAGACCGGCGTGGCGGCGCTGTGCGCGCGTCACGGCGGCATGCAGGCGCTGCTGCTCGCGGCGCAGTCGGCGCAGCGGTCCGCGCAGTTCAGTGTGGGTTTCCAAGTCGTCCAACGCGGCGTCGAAGGCGGTCACCTCGGGTCGCGCTGGCGCTGACGCGGGCTGTGCGCCGGTGGCGATGTCGGTCGGTGTCAGGCCCCACGCCGCTGCCGCGCGTGCGCACCACCCCGGCACCAAGGTTACGCGCTGGCGCGGCAGCAACTGCGGTGGGGTCGCATGCAGCGCCGCATACAACGGCGTGATAAAACGGTGATAGGCGAGTTCGCCCGGACCGCCGACATAGACCAACGCGGGCAGCGCGAGCTGCTGCAAAACCGGGCGCAACGCGGCGCCGGCGCTTAATGCTAACGGATCGCTCAGCAGCAGCGCGCGCGCCGCGTCGACACTCAGCGCCACGCGGCCGTCTGCACGATCGACGAACGCGGGCGGCGCAGCCAAGTCGCCGAAGGCATCGGCCGCACCCTCGGCCAGCAGCTGCGCGCGCAGCGTGGCCAGCTCGATTGCTGGCCACGCCGATAGCGCTCGCTGCCAGCCAGTGATCATTAACGGCCGCAGCTGATGCGCCTCGATCGTCAGCAGTCCGGGAAACAACGCGCGCATCAGCCGCGCCAACCACGCGCCGGTGCTTTCGTCCGCGATTGGCGGGTGTGCGCGCAGAAATTCCGCGCCCGGACCAGTACCCAGCTCTTCGTGCAATGTGGTCAGCAGCAGCGGAAACCACGCGTGCGCCGGACGAAAACGCAAGCTCGCGCGACCGCCGCCCAGGTCACTGGCAACGCGCGCAATCCGCCCGTCACGCCGCAGCAGATCGGCGTGGTTGGCCTCGCCCAGGTCATGATCCTCGCTCGCACACCAAAACACTGCGGTCGCATCAATGCCTGCCGCGACCAAGCGCTCGGACTGCACCATCGCACTCGCGGTTTTCACCAGCGTGTACAGCGGCCCGCCGCCGAGCGCCGGCTGTTGCCCGGTGACCACCGCCACCGCCGTCGGTGCGCGCAGTCGCTCGGCCAAGCGTCGATCATTGCCGGCCGACGTCAGAATTTTTGCGAGCTGCTCGCGATCCCACGCGCCCTGCGCCAGGAAGGCGTGCGCAGCGGCGGCAGTCACGGAACTGATCGGCATGCGCGAGCGTCGGCCGCTTAGACCACCCAGCAATGTCGGCGGTTAGAAGTCGCTCATTACGCCGAACGAGAATCGAGCTTCCGTGGGAATCTTGGTGCCATCGACGGTCTGCGTCTTCGTGGTCGCAGCCGCGGCCAAGTCGATACGCAGCGCCCACAGGTTCAGACCGAGGCCGGCGTGCAACAGCATGGGAATATCCTTTTCCGCGAGGTTGCGGCTGACCCCCGCGCGTAGGGCGATGATCCGCCATGGATTCCATTCCGCCCCCACGCCAGCGCGCTGCTGTTGGTAGCCCGCGTAGGCGGTCTCTTCCGCCAACAGAGCCAGATCGGCGGCGACGGTGAAGGTGGTAAATGGCGTCAGTGCGACGCCCAAGGTCGCGCTCGGTTTCAGGCGCACACCGGGGTAAGTGACGCCGTTTTTGCTGAAACCCTTGAACGACGGGCTATTCAGGTTGCGGATGGTCAGGCCGCCCTGCACCCAGCGCGACCGCGCCAGCACGCTTACGTCAAAACCAACGTTGATGGACTTTTTGTAGTTGTCCTTGGTGTTCTTTAGCGTGTCGATCGCGCCGTCTTTGAACACCAGCACGGTGGTGCCATAGACGCGACCGAGTAGCAGCTTCGCGCTGCCGCCGACGCTGATCCAATCGTTCAGGGCATGGCCGTAGCTTAGCGGAATTTCGGTCACGCCGAAGCCGTTGAGCACCAACGTAGTGCTGTTGTTCTCTAAAGTGCCGCTGCTGCCCTGGACCGCCGTATTGATGATAGGGAACACCTCTGCGATCTCGGCCGGGGTCAGACCCTGTTGCCGCGCTTCGTAATCGATGCGCGCCACGGCTCTGCCGGCATCCGAGGTGGGATTGAATGCGCCGGTGCCGCCCAAGTTCTGATAGAGTGAGTCGCGCTGAGCGGTGCTCAGCGCGCTGATGGTGCCGTCGCTGGGACCGCCGTTGTCATTGATCTGCCGCGCCAACGTCAGACCTCCGACGCCGATACCGACGTTCACCACGTCCGTGTTCAGGACCTTACCGGCGGCGTCAAACGAGCTGCGCACGCCCAACGCCCAATGCCCGACGCGCACGCTGAGTCCGGCCGTGGCCTCGGCGCTGATCGCCATCCCGGGATCGTCAATCTTTGCCAACGCATTGGCGAACGACACGGCTTGATTCACATCGTTCTGGTTCTGCACGCCCTGATTGCCAAGGCGTTGATAGTCGATCTTGCTGAGTTGATCGGCGATCGCGATCAGATCGCCATGCGCGGTCAGGCCGAGCGTAAGATCCACGCCCGCGCCCCAATGCTTGCGCCCAAGGTCATTGCCATCCGCACGCAGCCGCGCGCCGTCGGGATCGCGCCGGCCCATAAATCCGAACGCGGCCGGATTATAAAACTGCGCATTCTGATCGTCGGTCGCGGCGACGCCGGCGCCGCCCATGCCCAACGCGCGTGGCCCGACGATAATCGCATCGCTGGCGGCCAACGATCCGGTCGCGGCCAGCATGGCCAGCGTCACCGACGCAGTGGCTTGGGAAAACGTCGACATTACGCGCATAACGGACTCCTGTAGGTGATGACTGACATACGCTGGAACCGACCGACGTGTCAATCGCTGCCTTGTGCGTCAGCGTTCAGTCCGCGGCCGGTGATGGCGACCCTATTCGAGAGGTCAGACTGCGCGCATGAGCACGCTCAGTTCCGCTGCCGAAGCCCCACCAATGGTGTTAGTGGTCGATGATGACGCCGCGGTGTGTTGGGCGCTCGAACAAGCGCTCATCAGCGGCGGCTATCGCGTGCGCACTGCCGCCGATGCCGCGGCCGCGCGCCGGGCGATTAAGCGCGAACGGCCAGATTTGGTCCTCACCGATGTGCGCATGCCCGGCGAATCCGGCTTGGATCTCTTAAGCACGTTGCGCGTCGAGCATCCGACGCTGCCGGTCGTGGTCTCGACCGCGCACGGCACCATGGAAACCGCGGTCGAGGCGATCGGCCGCGGTGCCTTCGATTATCTGCCGAAGCCGCTGGACCTCGAGCGCACCCTCGACGTGGTGCGACGCGCATTGGGCGAACGCGAACTGGCGGTCGCGGCCACGCCGCAGATGGCCGCGACCACGTTGGACGCCGAGCACGCCATCGTCGGCGCGACCCCAGCGATGCAGGCGGTCTATCGCCGCATTGCCGCGGCCGCGACCAGCGACGTCGGCGTGTTGTTGACCGGCCCCGCTGGCAGCGGCAAGGAACTGATCGCGCGCGCGCTGCATCGGTTCAGCGCGCGCCGTGATGCGCCGTTTGTCACCATTACCTGTGGCGCGCTGCCGGAGGCGTTGATTGAGGCCGAGCTGTTTGGCCTCGATCTGAACGATGGTCGCCCAGCGCGGCTCGGGCGCATCGACGCCGCGGCTGGCGGCACGCTATTTTTGGATGAGATCGCCGAACTGCCGGCGGCGGTGCAGGTGCGGCTGCTGCGGTTTCTGGATAGCGGCCACTTCGCCCGCGTCGGTTCCGACGTGGAACATGCCGTGGGCGTGCGCGTGCTGGCCGCGACCAATCGGGATTTGTCGCGCTTGGTTGCGGCTGGCGCTTTCAGAGAGGACCTCGCCTATCGGCTGCGGGCGCTGACCATCACCGTGCCGCCGCTGACCGATCGCCTGGATGATCTGCCGGCGCTGGTGCGGCATATTTTGGGCCGCGCCGCGACGCGTTTGGGTCGGCACTTGGCCGTGACCGATGCGGCGCTTGCCGCTCTGAAAAAACAGCCGTGGTCGGGCAATGTGCGCGAACTGCGGCAAGTTATCGACGAGGCCGCGGTGCTGGCCACCGGCGGCGTGATCGACCTCGATCATCTGAATCTGCCGCCCGCCGCCGGCGATGCGCCGGCACCGACCGGCCTTGCCGCTGCGGTCGCGCTGCGCGTCGGGCGCTTAGTCAATCAGCACCCCGGCGCGGTTCATCGCTGCTTGTTAGACGAAGTCGAAACCGCACTGATCCGCGACGTCATCAGCCGCACCGAAGGCAATCAATCACGCGCCGCGGAATTACTGGGCATCAACCGCATTACGCTCAAAAAGCGCATGGACGAACTGGGCATCAGTCGAAATTGACCGGCTTTTCCATTGGTTTCACCGCCGTCGCATCGACCAAGGCCAGATCGTGGTCTATGGTGGCGACCGTCGTCCGACTTTTTACTGATCTTTGACCCGCATCGCAGGCGTGCTTTGCAGTAAAGTTGCGTCGCAGTTGCCAGCAGTGCTCGGCGTGAGGTAAGCTCTGCCTCCGGAGTTTTCCCATGCAGGTCATCCGCGCTGACAACGTTTATCGCTTAGTCATCGCCAGTCGCGATGAGCTGGCGAGCCTCGACGCCGAGGTGCTGCTCGCGCAGATGACCACCGCCGATCAGGTGGTGAAGGTCGATCTCGCCGCCGTGCCGATGATCCATTCCGGCGATCTGGCAACGCTGGTCGATCTGTACAAAGACCTGATGAAGCACGGTAAGGATTTCGTGCTGACCAATGTTAGTGCCGACGTGCGCAAGGTATTGGCGATCACACGGCTGGATCAGGTTTTTTCGCTGGTCTGAACGCTGGATCATTGGTCCAGGACTGCTGCCGACTGCTGCGATTGCAGCGCACTTCGCGCACGCATGCTCGCGCGCACCTTCAGGAACAATCCCATGCCTAACGTGATCCGCATCCTCACCATCCTCATTGCCGCCGCGCCGTTCGCGCTCGCGCATCCTGGGCATGATCAAAGCAGTTTTGCTGTTGGTTTCATCCATCCGCTCGGCGGTTTGGATCACCTGCTGGCGATGGTGGCGGTCGGGGTGTTGGCGGTGCGCTGTGCCACCGCCAATCGTCGGGCGCTGTGGCTGCTGCCCGCGACGTTCATGAGCGCGATGGTGCTGGGCGGCGTCAGTGCGTTGTTCGTGCAGTTGCCGGCCGGCGCGATGAACGGCGTCGAATGGGGTATCGCGCTGTCGGTGTTGGTGTTTGGCGGGCTGATCGCTTTGAACACGCAGCCGCGTCTGAGCTTGGCCGGTGGCATCGTCGGTGCATTTGCGTTGCTGCACGGTCACGCGCATGTCGCTGAACTTGCCGCGGGGCAGTCATTCGGCGGTTACACCGCCGGCTTCTTTGTCGCCACCGGCTTGCTGCATGCCGTCGGCATCCTGACCGGCGTGGTATTGGCGCGGGCGCTGAACGTTGGCGCGGTGCGTCTGGCGGGTGTGGGCATCGCGATGGCGAGCGTGGCGCTGGCAGTTGGCCTGCTGCGCTGATTCGCGCGCCGCGACCCGGCACTGATGGGTTTGGTTAACGCCCTGCGGTTTTCCGCAGGGCGTTATTCATTCGCCCTCGACGTCGATCGCGCCGGTCAGCGTCATCAGTTGGCGGCGATAGAAATGCCCTGAAAAACCAAGCGTATCGCCGCCGGCGGCGGTCTTTAGTTCGCTGATGGCGGCATCCTTCTTCTGTTCGGCCAGGGCGATCATCGCACGCACATAATGATTTTCGTGACCTTGGCCCAGGTCGTCGGCGATCGCTAGTTCGGCCTTCGCCTGTTTCAGGTCGCGGACGTTCGGATTGGTGGCGATGGTATGCAGCAAGGCCAAGGCGCAGTACGCGCCGGTACACAGTTCGTCATCGGCCAGAACCGCCTCCAGGATGTCGCTGGCTTGGTCATAGTCGCCAGCGCGGATGCAGGCGTGGGCGAATTCGACCCGTACCTGCGATAGATTCAGCGAGGCCTTCTTTGCCTTGGCCGAGCGCAGTTCGATTGCCTTGGCGTAGAATACTGCTGCCTTCGGAAACTCGTCGGCCTTTCGTTCCCACAACCCCAGATTCAGGTGCAGGCGCGCATTGCACAGTTGCGCGCGCCAGTCGTTCGGCGCCTTGGTCAGTGCTGCTGCGGCGAAGGCGGACGCGCGCTTGAAATCGAGGTAGATGGTGGCGGCGGTGGTGGCGGCGTTGATGAGGTCGTCGATCGAGGTCGGTTCGATGCCGGTGACGAAGGCTTGCCACTCGTCCTTGAAGGTGTCGGCGTCGCCGCCGAAGGCCTGACGGAACAAAACCTGATCGTCCTGGTTGCGCTGGGTACGCAGTAGGTCGTAGAAATTCATGAAATTCTTGCGGTATTTTCCGTCCTTTCCGTACAGCATGAAATACACCAGGGACCAGCCTTGCGGATAATACTCGCCGGAATATTGGCGCGAACCGCGCAATGAGGTGAGCAGGTTCAGCGAGATCGGCTCCTCTTTGAGCTGCTCTTGCAAGCTCCACAGGCGGTAGAACGGGATGCTTTTGAGATCGAGTCCGGTATCGGTGCGCTGTGCGTCTTCGAAATACACCGCCAAGCCTTCGTTCATCCAGGTCGGTGCACGGTCGTCGGGCACCATGGTATGCACCATCAGGTGAGTGCATTCGTGCTGCAACGTGGCCAACGTGTGATCGATGTTGCCGGTGTAGAAACAGCGGATGCCGACGCCTTCACCGCCGCCGTAATAGAAATAGCCAAGCACGCCGCGCGGCACCGGGAAGCCGGCTTCGGCCGAGCCTTTCATGAATTGTTCTTGGTTCGCGTAGACCTCGACCGGGATCGGTTTCAGTTCTTTGGTGACGTTGAACACCTTCACCAATTCGCGGTAGCACAGTTCCATTCCGTTAGAGATCTCTTCGACCACGCGCGGTGCGGAATTGCTGGTGAAGGTGAAGTGCGGCGACTTGATCTGCCAAGCGTTATTCCAGTCGGCGCGCACTTTTGCCAACTTGCGGAAATTGTCCTGCCGCGTCTGCATCCGTCGCGCGCGTTCCGGCGGCATCCAGGTGCCGTTGAATTTCACCCAGCCCTTAGCCTTCGCCGCTTCGTCACCGGCCAACCATTTGCCGGCGATCTTTTCAAAGCCCAGCGCCTTACGCGCCGCCGCGTGATCCGGGTCAATGACGATGATGGCGTCGAGCAGCTGCTGCCATTCGGCGGTCAGGCCCTGCGTGCGGCACCACTGCGCCAGCTGCCAGCGTCCGGCCGCATCGCCGACTTTAAGCGCGCTGGTTCGCCGCGTGTATTCGGTCTGCGTGGCTTCCGCGGTTGGTGCGGCCGTCGCGGCGTGCGTCAGGGGCGCAAAAAACACGGTGAAAACCAGTGTTGCCAGCAGGAAAAAACCGCAGCGGGACATGGTCATCGTGATCACCAGGAACGAGAGGCTTGCAGGACGAGGACGAAACCAAGCACACTGAGCACTACCGCCGATAGCACCGCGGTCAGCCGCTGCGCACGCGCGAACCACGGCTGTTCGACCCGCAGCAGTTGCATGCCGAAGCTAACCGCGAGCGCGATCGCCACCAACACCAGGCCCATGCCCGCGCTGAACACCGTCGCATAGAGTAGCCCCAACCACGGCCGACCTTGGTGCACGGCGAACATGATGATGACCAGGCCGGTTGGACACGGCGCGAGGCCGGCAAGCAGACCGATCACCGTCGGGCCAGCAGCCGCGGTCGGCTTAGAAGCTGAGGCATGCGGGGTGATCGTTCCGCTAAGCGTCAGCGTTGGCAGTGCGCGCATCGGCGTGACGAATGGCACCGGCGCCGCGGCGTGCTCGTGCGCATGCTCAAACAGATGAACGTGACCGTGATGATGATGCCCGCCGGGGCCATGGTGGTGATCGTGCGCGGTCAAATGCGGAAAGCGCCACGCCAGCAAAGCGCGGTGCAACAGCCACAGCCCAGTGACGAAAACGCCGATGGCGGCCGTGGTTTCGAAAGCGTTGGTCAACCGCGCCAGACTGCCGGTGCTGCTAATGACCAGCGCCGCCAACAGCCCCAGCGCGAATACCACCGTGGTATGCGCGATGGTCGCGACCACGCCCGCGCGCACCGCGTCGCGCCAAGTGCTGCGCCGCCCCAACAGATAGGCCGCGACCAACGCCTTGCCGTGGCCGGGCGTTAACGCATGGCCGCAGCCATACCCGAACGCCAACAGTAAACCCAGCCACAACGCCACCGCGCCATGCGGGTCCAACAAACGTTCGCCCAGGCGGTTCGCCGGCGTGGCATAGGGCGCGGCGTTCGACGTGATTGGAGCGGCTGGCGTGGGCGACGTGGTGAGCGAATCCGCCGCTGCCGCCGCAGCGCGCGGCGTGCAGTGAGCATTCAGTTCGTACTGCTGTGCGTCGACCAACCATGGCGGCGCACTTTTGCTGGCAGCAGCGTTCAATAATTCCGCGCGGTTTTCAGCGCTGAAACGCGCATCATCCCGAGCGCTGATCGTCCACGCGTCGGTGTGCAGATAGATCCGGGTCAGGCCACCTTGGCGCGCGCCGCTGGCGACCTCAGGGCGGAAGCGCGTCCGCACGGTCACCTCGCCGTGCCAGGTCGCCGGCAAACTGGCGCGCAGACGCACGGTTTCTTTCGCCGGTTTTGGCCCAACCAATAACGAGCCATAGCCGTCGATCACCACCGGCCCAGCCGGGCGCAACGCCACCGTCCCGCCGTCGAGTTCCAGCTGCGTCTGTGCACTGGCGAAGGCCAGCGCGGCGCGCTGCCAGTGGGTCAGTTCGATGGCGTCGATCCGACCATCGCCGTCCGCGTCCGCGGCCTGACGCGCAAAAGCGCCAGGAAATTCCGCGCGATCGGTGGTGATCGACAGCTCAATCGCGTCCGCATCGACGCGCACGTCCAATGTCTGATCGAGCGCGTGTTCGCCGAAGATATGCGCCGGCGGAGCCGGCAGTGGCCCGGGCAGCAGTAGCGCCATCAGCAGCAGTTCGTTCACGGCCATGGCGTTGGCGCGTCAGGTTCGCCGAGTCCGGCCGCCGCGAAATACGCGCTGATCTGCGTCTGTTGAGCGACCGCTTCGGCGTCGCGGTGCAAGGCGCGCAGGCACACGCTTGCCGCCTGCCACCACGGCACCGGATCGCCGGCGTGCTCGGCCAACCACCGGCAATCGTCCAGCGCCGCGGCCCACTGTCCGCCCAGCGCGGCCACCCGGGCGCGCACCGCGCGTTGCGACAGTGCCTGACTGCTGTCGCTCTCTGGTGCCGGCAACGCGGCCAGTCGCGCCGAGACCGCCGTGATGATCGCCGTCGCCTCGGCCTCGGCACCCGCGCCGCGCAGCGCGGGCACCACCGCCAACCACGGTTCCAAATCATCATCCAGATGCGCCAGCGTCGCGCGCAGTCCCGTGCTAAACCGCGCGGGATCGTCACCGCGCGCCGGCAGCACCGCGCGCAGCAGCTCGACTGCGGTCGCGCCAGCCCCGGCCTCGGCCGACCACGCGGCCCAGCGCGACCACAACCGCTCGTCGTGCGCAGCTGGCGCGGTGGCAACGGACAGCAGCCACTCGCGCCGCAACGCGCCGTCCGTCGGAAAATGATCCAGGCCCAGATCGAGCAGCTCGCGCGCGTGCGCGGTGGCATGGGCGGTGTTAGCCGCGCGCGCCATTTGCAGCGCCAACCACGGCGTGCCGGCATGCAGTCGCAAGGCCGCGACGCCATCGGTCTCGGCCGCAGCATTATCGCCCAGACCGACCACGGCCTCGTGCCGCAGCACATGCGCTTCACCGCAGGCGGCGTCCCGCGCCAGCACTGCATCAAGCAGCCGCAGCGACCCGGCCCAATCGCTGGCCGCGTTCGCCCACCACGCCGCTTTTAGGGCCAGTGCCTGCCACGCCGGATCCGTTGGCGCGTGGCTGGCCAGCGCCGCGTCAGCGACGGCGCGCGCGGCCGCGATCTCTTCCGGCGAACCATGCGGATGCGCCCACAGCGCGATGCTGCCGCCAACCCACAACACCAACCATCGCTGCGCTCGCGTCACCCGCATGGGCGCATGCTGTGTCGGCGGAACGCATCGGAACAGCGGAAAAAACCAAGACCTTCAGCATCGTTCCACCGCTGCATCACGGAGTCCCTATGTATCCCGCTAGCGCTGCTGCCGCGTTTGTCCTGTCGCTGTTGTTCACTTGCGCGCCGACCGTTCAGGCCGCCTGCGGTGGTGCGGTTGGCTATGCGGACGCACCGCAGACCGTGGTCATCACCCAGCGCTGGGTGCCGGCGCAGTGGGTGCATTCGCCGTGCGGCAGTCTGGTCTATCAGGACGGCTACTGGTTGACCGAACGCACGGTCGAGTCCATCGCGCCACGCGTGATCTATGTCGAGCCGGCACGCTATGAGCAGCTGCCGCGCTATGCGCCCGCCCCGGTGATCGTCACGCGCCCGGCGTGCGCTCCGGACTGGCAGCGCAATGGTTCCGTCATCATCACGCAGCCCGCGCCGTGCCCGCCGCCGCGCTGCGGGCGCCCAGGTTTCGAGCTGTCGGTCTCGCTGTCGCCCAGCCGCCACTGCCGCTGAGCGCACTCCGCGCACATTTGTTCCAGTACTTCGCCCTCCGCCCTTTGTTCGAGCGCACCCGCGTACAGCGCCGAGCAGGAAAATCCATGTCCCCACTCCTCCCCATCCTCGCGCTCATGGTCCTGTTGCTCACCGGATGTGGCGGTGTCGCTGATCAGGCCCCGGTTGCCGCGTCGCAGTCAGTCGCGCTGGTGCAGAACGGCACTGCGACCGGTTACTGCCAGGGCCGCGATGCGGATGGCGACGCGATCACGTGGACCCTGATCAGCGCGCCGCTGCATGGGCAGTTGGTGTTCGACACCGCCAGCGGCTATTTCACCTACGTGCCGTTGGCCGGCTTCAGCGGTCAGGATCTCTTCAGCTTCCGCTGCGATACCGTCGGCGCAGTTTCGAACGTGGCATCGGTGACGCTCATCATCGCACCAACGGCTGCGGGCTGAACGCAGCTGGTGACGCATCTGGTAGCGACACGGCGCCGCGTAGCCTCGCCCACGATGAGCGCCGAGCCCACTCCCGCTGAATTACAGGCGTATCGCGCCGGGCACCTGACGCCGTTGGAGTTTGAGCGCATTGACCGGTGGCTCGCGGCGCAGCCGGCAGAAGTGCAGGAACGGCTGTTGGGGGACGACGGCAATGCGGCGGGCTCGACCACATTAGTGCTGCCCGCCGGACCGTCGCAGACCTTCGCGCCGGACACCGATCACACCGTGCGCTTCCGTCCGATCGCGCCGATCGGTGCCGGCGGCATGGGCATCGTCGAGCTGGTACACGACTGCACGCTTGGCCGCGATTTGGTGGTGAAGCGTTGCCGGCCACGTCGCCCGGATGAAGCGTTGGCTGCATACGCGCGGCGCGTGCAATTATTCCAGCGCGAAGCGCGCGTCACCGCGCAGCTGGAACATCCCGGGATCGTACCGGTGCACGACGTCGGCGAAGGGCCCCTGGGCGAACCCGCTTTCGCGATGAAGCGCCTGGATGGTGAACCGTTCAGCCAGCTGATCGCGGCCCGGCGCGCAGGCGGCGAATTGGATCCAGCGCGGCTGGTCGAAGCCGTAACGCGCATCGCCGATGCAGTCGGTTACGCGCATCGCCGCGGCATCGTGCACCGTGATTTGAAGCCAGAGAACATCATCGTCGGCAGTTTAGGCGCGGTGCATGTGATTGATTGGGGCCTGGCCGGAATGGTAGCCGAAAGCCGCGATAAAACTGCGGTTTCGATCGAGGCCGCACTTTCTGTCGAGGCTACGCGGTCAGCAGACAGCCAAGCCGATCCGCGCCTGAGCGGTCTGGGCATGGGCACGCCAGCATGGATGGCGCCCGAACAGGCTGGTCATGCCGGTGCCGATGCGCGCATGGATGTGTTCGCGCTAGGCGGTTTGTTGATGGCGGGGCTGACCGGTCACGGCCCGCGCGATGGGCTGCCGGCAGGTTCGGTGGCGGTTGATCTGACACCGCTCAATCGGCGTGGTCTGCCACGTGGTTTGGTGGCGGTTGCGCGGCGCTGCCTGCATCTGGATCCGACGGCGCGCTACGCCGATGCCTCGGCGATGGCCGACGATCTGCGCCGCTGGCTGGCTGCAGAACTGACGCTGGCCGAAAATCCCGGGCCGCTGACGCGCGCGTGGTGGGCGTTGAAACGCTCGTCGAAACTTCGCGCGGCGGCATTGGGCATGGCGGTGGCGGCTTCAGTGATCATCGCGGTCGAAACCACGCGAGAGCATCAGCGCCGCGACCGCGCCCTGGCCGCGATCGAAGTGGTGAACCGCGTCACCGATACCACCGATGTTGGATCCGTCCGCCAAGCGCAGCGCGAGGTCGGGCACATCATCGAGAACGGTGGACGGGTGCCGGCGGCGACCGCGACCCTCGATCGCTTGGTCGCCATCGGCGAGACCCTGGATAAGGTGCAGCGTCAAGCGCGGCAGCAGGGCGAACTCAAGCTTTTGGCGCACGCTTATCCGCAGCGCGGTCCGTGGGCGACCGAGGTTCAGGATTGGCGCGCGCTGGTGAATCAGTGCGGCCTAAGCTTGCGCTCTGATCGCGTGCGTGAGGACACCGTGGCGCTCACGCATTCACCGCTGAAAAGCGAGCTGCTCATCGCGCTGGTGCATCTGCGCCGCGCGGATTTGGTTGGCGCGGGCGGTGCGACCACTGCCGCGGTCCCGACCTTGATTGAACAGGCTGCATCAACGCCCGGCTGGACCGCGTTGGCCGAGCTGCTGGCAGCGCCGGTATTGGAACGTCATGAATTGATTCCGATTGCTGATGCCGCGATTAAGGCCGCCGCGGCCGAGTCCGATACCTGCGATCTTATGCTGGCCAGTTTTGGACCCGATCCGCGCTTTGCAAAAATCGCCAGCGGCCGCTTGAAGGCCGACCCGGGCGCGTTCTGGCCGCGCATCGTTGACGCACGCCTAGCGCTGGAACGAAACGATTTTCGCACCGTGAAACGCGACTGCCTGATCGCGCTTGGAAGCGAACCGCAGAGTGTGTGGCTGCACCTGTTGTTCGGCTATGTGGCGTTATTCGAGAGCGACCACGCCCGCGTGCTGGCCGAGGCGGTCGAAGGTTTGGCGGTGAATCCCGATCATGCCGAACTGGTAGCACTGCGCGCCGCCGGCATGTGCGGATTGGGTTCGGTGTCGGACGCGACCGCAGTGATCCAGGATGCCGGCGTGGCGCCCTTGTTTCGCCGACACCTTGAACAGCCCGACGGCCACCCGATTGAACGCTCCCTGAAAGAATTGGCCGAACACGAACTGACCTTTGCCGAGATCACCGCCGCGGATGGGCCATTGGTGCGACTGCGCTGAATAAGCGCGTTTCCGGCGGTTATTCAGCTTTTCTTAGATCGCTTCCGCGCTGTTGTCAGATCGCTTCCGCGCTGTTGTCAGATCGCTTCAGCGCTCCAGGCCAATCCGCTTGCTGCTAAGGTTGGCGCGCTGGTCACGGCTGCGGCCAGGCCGCCGTCGGCGGGCAGCCAGCGCGCGGTAACGCGGCGGATGTCGGCGGTGGTGACGGCCAGGATGCGGCGGCGGTGGACGCTGACGAAGGCCGGGCCGGTGCCTTTGAGATCGGCGCAGAAACGCTGGCGCGCTTCGCCGGCCGGACTTCCCGGACTGTCGAGGCCGGCAAGCACGCCCAGGACGGCTTCCTTCAATAGTCGCGCATCGTCAGGGCAATCGGCCAGCCAGCGCAGCGCGGTACGCATGTCGGTGTAGGTCGCGGCCAAACGCGGATCGCGAAAGCTGCTAAGCGCCACCGCCGCGCGCCCGCCGTCATAGCTGGCGCCGCCGCCGTAAGCGCCGCCCTGTTCGCGCAGGAGGGGGTGCAGTTGATTGTTGGTCAGCAGACGCGCCGCGACCGCCAGCACCGCCGCGTCGGCGTGCGCCACCGGCCCCGCGGGAAATACCAAAGCGCAGTAGTTCACCGCGCTGGCGGTGGTGTAGGCGGTCGGGCCGGCAATGGCCGGCGGCGTCGGCGCGGTGAACGGCGGCAGCGTCGTCACCGCGCTGTTCGGCAACGACGCGCGTAGCGTGGACAGGACATCGGATCTGCCGGCAGCGTCGCCGAACACGGCTAATTGCCGCGAGCCACTGACGATCTTCGCCAACAGTTTCCGGCAGCCGTCCGCGAGCACATCAAGCTGCGTGTCGCCGTCCGTGGCGTCCTCATCGATCGCCGCCGCGGTGCGTTTCAGCCAGGCCAAACGTCCGAGTCCGGCGAGGCGATGGCCAAGCCCAGCCGCTCCTGGCTGCCCGCGTAACGCGGCGCGCGCAGCGTGTTGGCTGCCGCCGGAAGCAACGCGCTCCTGCAAGCGCTGCAACCCGGTGTCGATCAATTCGCGCAGGCGATCGCGTTCGTCGAAGCGCAGCCCGTGCAGGGTTTCGGACAACAGCGGCAGGAAGTCGGCTTGGCGTTCGGCGAGGCCTTTGACTTCGGCCAACCACCAACCGCGCACACCATTAGCATCGTCGATCGCAGCACCGATGTCGGTCCAGGCGCTGAGTCCGCCACAGCGCGCATTCAGCCACGCGGCTTGCTGATCATAGGTGCGCGCACCTACGCCCAGGCCGGACACGAACTGCGTCACCAGGGGCAGCAGATCAAGTTCGTCAGCACTGAGCGCCGGCAGCGGCAGCGCCACCAATTCATGCAGCAGTCCGTTGGTACCGGCGGTGAAAATGGTCACGCCGCTTTCGGTTCGACCTTCGGCCCAACGCCGATCGGCGGGCACGTCGGAGAGATCCAGATCCGGCAAAACCGCCGGATCGTCGTGCCGAGCCTCACGCACGGCCAAGCGCTCAGCCTGTGCGCGCAGCGTGGCCTGTTCGCGGTCGTTCAGGCGCGCGAGTTCGGCTTCGACCTGCGCTTGTTCGCCGGCCAAAGCGCGCGTGTGGAAAGCCCGATCGGGTTGCGCGCGCAGCCACAGGCGGCTGGGATTTTCCAGAAACCGTGTGCGAATTTCTCGCGCGATGAAATCAGGCGCGCCGGCGCGTTCTCGCAGCCGTGCAATCGCCGGCGCTTGATCCAGAAATGGCAGGGGATCGACGCCGTGATTCCACGGCGACAGCAGGCGGAAACACAGTTCCAGGCCGTACGGATACGCATCGCCGTGGATCTCGCGCCGCGCGAGTTCGACCTGATGCAGCGCCGCATCCACATCCGCACGCGCGATGCCGTCGCGGGCGATGGCAGTCAGCGTTTCGATGACCAGCGCAGGAAATTTCGCATAATCGGCGACCGGCAAGCCGTCGACTTCGATCACGAACGCACCGTTGCGATAATGGCTTTGATAGCCGCTGCCGCCCAGAGCGCGCGCTAGGCCGCTGGCTTCGATCGCCAGACGCAGTGGTGCGCCGGCGTGATCCAACAGCAGCCGATCCAACAGTTCAGCGGTAAGCGCCTCATCGATGTCAGCACTGTCGCCCCACAGCCAAGTCAGCGTCGTCGCGGTGACGTCGAGTTCGTCTTGTCCCTCGGCCCACGGCACCGACACGTCGGCTGTGATCGGCTCTTTAAGCGGCTGCGCCAAAGTCGGCGGCGGCAGCGCCGCGCCGGGTTCGTCGACCAGATATGCCGACACCTGCCGATGAAAGTCCTCGAGATCCACCGCACCGTACGTGATCAGCACAGCGTTCGCGGGACGATAGCAGCGGCGATGGAACGCGACCAGATCGGCGTGATGCAGGCGCGGGATGTCGGCGGGTTCGCCGCCGGAGTTGTGCTCGTAACACGTGCCAACCAGCAACATCCGCGCGGCCGCTTGATCCAACTGCGCGCTGGTCGAATCCATCGCGCCCTTCATTTCGTTGAAGACCACACCTTTGCGTGACCAGCCGGAATTTTCAGGCGCTTTCTCTGGTGCTTTTTCCGGCGCTTTTTCTGGCTCTAGGCGATGGCCTTCTTGAGCGAAATCGAGTTCGTCCAACAGCGGCGCGAACACCGCGTCCAGATAGACGTGCAGCAGGTTGTCGTAGTCCTTGGTCACCTGGGTCGCGAACGGATAGGCGGTCAGGTCCGGAAACGTCATCGCATTCATGAACGTTTGCAGCGATCGACGCAGCATCTGAAAAAATGGATCGCGCACCGGATAGCGGCGACTGCCGCACAACGCGGTGTGCTCAAGAATGTGCGGCAACCCGGTGGAATCTGCCGGCGGCGTACGGAAGGCAGCGGTGAAGGCGCGGTGTTCATCAGCACAAGCCAGATGAAAATGCCGCGCGCCGCACGGATGCCGCCAAGTTTCTAAGGTCAGGCCCAAGGCCGGAACTGGGGTGGCGCTAAGCTGCGCGAAAGCGGCGAGAGCAATCATTTACGCATATTCGCATGCATGTGGCTGGTGCAAGCCAGCGGACCATCCGGGCCTCAACCCCAGCCCGACTTCGCGGCTTCGCGGCTCACAGCCCGAGCCGGTCTTCGAAGGGGGCAGCGCGGAGCGCGTTCACGGGGCGGCGAAGCCACCCGTAGGTGACGCATAGCGGCACCGTGACAAACAGCTCGGGTTGCGGCGTTGACGGCCCAGCGGTATCCTCCCGCCCACTATGTCCGCACTCCAGGAACAGG
This sequence comes from Planctomycetota bacterium, assembly GCA_038229115.1. Lineage (GTDB taxonomy): Bacteria > Planctomycetota > UBA11346 > UBA11346 > UBA11346 > JBBROQ01. Next base: position 24,761 of record JBBROQ010000022.1, read on the forward strand.
CGTTGATCGCCAGCCGTTACAGCATCGTGCGCGAAATTGGTCGCGGCACGAC
>JBBROQ010000023.1:0-24492 GCA_038229115.1 Planctomycetota bacterium
AATGGGTGGTGTTCAGGCCCGAGGCCGGCTGCGAGGCGGGTTTGTTTTCATAGCCGCCGACCACCGGCGACACGCCGGTGCGCTCAAAAGCACCAGATGTGTTCGGGTCATCAAAGACGCCGACCGGATAGCCCTTGGTAGGGGGTAGGGGCGAGCCCGGCTGCGGACCGTCTTCCATGCGCGCGACCGGGCCGTGGTCGATCATGCCAACGCTGCGTTCGCTGGTCTGCTCCTGCATTGCCACCGTGCCGGGCTTAAACCTCTGGCCGGGCGGCAGGCAGTCTTTGCGCGAGCGGTGCAGGCCGTCGACCGCGGGAGGATTTGCCGGCAGCTCATAGGCCGAGCGATCGTCCTCGCGCCACGATGTCCGCGCCGCGCTGCTATACGCGTCATCGACCGAGGTTGGCACATAGCGCGTCTGGTAATAAACTATGTCGCCTGCGCAGCCGGCGAGCAGGACCATCGGCGCGATCAGGGCAAAAAACAGGAAACGACGCATGGTCAGGATGTGAGCAACGGCCGCGGCGGGCGGCAACCGCTTTTTTTCCCGCGCCCCGTCACAGTGTGACTGCCGGAGCGCGAGTGTGGCTTTGACAGAAGCGACTGCCACCGACGTCGGTATTTGCGCGGCCGCCCTGCTTCTTCACCATGCGCCGTCGATTCAGTACCAACGAAACTACGACGCCCATGACTGCCCGCCCATGACCGATGCAGCTGTCATCAAGACCGTGAACCTGAGCAAGGTCTACGGCGATTTCTGGGGCCGTCCGCGGGTGCGGGCGTTGTCGCCACTGACGCTCGATGTGCAGCCGGGTGAGGTGTTCGGATTACTGGGCCCGAACGGCTCGGGCAAGACCACCACGATCAAGCTGCTGTTGGGCCTGATCCGGGCGAGCGGCGGTGATGCATTCGTGTTCGGCCGCGATCCGGGTGACGAAGCCGTGAAACGCCGCGTCGGTTATTTGCCCGAAGAAACCTATCTGTATAAATTCCTGAACGCTGACGAAACGCTGCGTTTTTTCGGCCAATTGTTCAAGCTTCCGGCCAGCGTCGTCACGCAGCGTTCGGCCGAACTGATCGAGCTGGTCGGCCTCGGTCATGCGCGCAAGCGCCGCCTGGGCGAATATTCCAAGGGCATGGCGCGGCGGTTGGGCTTGGCCCAGGCGCTGATCAACGATCCAGATTTGGTGGTGCTGGACGAGCCGACCTCGGGCCTGGATCCGATCGGCTCGGCCGAGGTTAAAGACCTGATCGTGCGCTTGAAAAATCAGGGCAAAACCGTGCTGCTGTGCAGCCACTTGTTAGCCGACGTCGAAAGCGTGTGCGACCGTATTGCGATTTTGCATCAGGGCGTGCTGCGCGAACTTGGTCGCGTCGATGATCTGCTGCGCGACGACCAACGCGTGACGGTCGAATTGGATCGCCCCAGCGCCGACACGGTCGCCGCCGTGCGCGCCGCGGCCGGCGCCAGTCTGGTGCAGGTGGCGCCGCCGCGCGAACGTCTGGAAGCGCATTTCCGCCGCATCATCTCGCGCTCTGACGCCGCAGACGCTCAGCGCTGATGCTGTCGCCGCTGCAACTGCGCGCGCTGGCGCACGTGACCTTGATCGAAGCTTGGCGGCAGCGCCTATGGTTGGTGATCGCGCTGGCCGCGGCCGGGCTGGTGTTGGCGGCGCCGAATTTGGCCGCGATCGATCAAAGCGCGAAACTGAAATTGGCGGTGGTCGCCGTTGGCGCGGTCACCGGTTTTGTGGTCGTGTTGCTGGCGCTGTTAGTCGGCGCGGGCCAGCTGCGCCGCGATCTCGACAGCCGCTTTGCAATCACGCTGTTTTCTAAACCGATAGGACGTTTGGCGTATGTGTTTGGGCGCTGGTTGGGCGTGTTGATCGGACTGTTCGCGGCGACCGTGGTGTTGGCCGCGGCCGGTACTGCGGTGATCGCGTGGCAATTCCACGGCTTGCCGGCGATTCGCAGCACCGTCGCGCCGGCGCAGTGGCAGGCGCTCAGCGCCTTGGGTGAAGTCACGCCCTCGCCTGAAGAAGCGCGCGGCAAATATCTCTCGGCCAATGGCGCGCCCGGCAATGGTTCGCGCTGGGTGTTCACCGGATTGCCGACCGGGCGCGATTTAGAACTGCTGGTGAAGGTGCGCATCAACGGCCCCGACATGATGGAACAGACCCGCGCCTGCATGGTCGAACTGACCGCGTGGGCCGGGGTTTCTGGTAGTCCGCGACAACTGGAACTCGCGCCAGGGTCGCCCTACGGCGGCGCGCCGCACAACCGCGAGCTGCCGCCGGGCCGGCTGTTTTTGATCGATCGCGATGAGAGCCACCGCGACCTCGGCGTCGACTACTGCCGGCTGCGCCTGCCATCCAGCAGCGTGTCGGAGAACGGCGTTTCTACGGTGCAGCTCGTGCGTTTGGAGCAGAGCCCCATCTTGCTACTAAGCGCCGACAGCACGTTGGTCGCGCGCGACGGCGGCAGTTATGTGCTGAACCTGGTTCGCGGTGGTCTGATCAGCTTAGCCGCTGCGGGGCTGTTGGCGGCCTTCACTTTGCTGCTGTCGGCGGCTTCGAATTTGGGCGTGACGCTGCTCGGCGGACTGACGCTGTATTTCGCCGGCAACGCGCTGTGGACGGTCGACGACTCGCTGACGTATGAGCATCCGTCGCAGGCGATCGCGCGGCTGCTGTCGTTGGCGAAGCTCGCGCTGCCGGATTTCGACCGCTTCACGGTCTCGACGCAGATTGCTGCCGGTCATGTGATCGGCTGGAATGAGGTCGGGGCGGCGTGGGGTTATTACGGCATCTACACGCTGCTGTTTCTTGGCATCGCGTGGTTCGCGCTCGCAAGGAAAGAGCTGTGACGCCGGCGCGAGCGCTCATCGCTGGCATTGTCTGCCTGTTCGCCGCTCAGGCGGTGGCGACGTTCGCGCTGAAACCACAGCGCGCCGCGTTCACGCCCAATGCTGACGTGTTCGAGGCGCTGCAGCCGGGCGAATTTGCCGGCACGCTGATGCTCGGCGGCTTCCGCGGCCTGGCCTGCGATCTGCTGTGGCTGCGCGCCGACAGCGCGAAGGAACAGCACCGCTTTTACGAAAGCGTCGCGCTTTATCAGACCATCAGCCGGATTCAGCCGCGTTTCGAGCAAATCTGGCAATACATGGCGCACGACATGGCCTACAACATTGGCTATGAGGTCGATGATGAGGACACCAAGTGGGCGTGGTACCTGCAGGGGGTCAGCGCCAATCTGCGTGGGCTGGAACACAACCCGCACAGCATCCGCCTGCTGCGTCACCTTGGCTTCATGCTCTATCACAAGGGTGATCGTTTCCACGCGCGGGCGTCGGCGATGTCGTGGGCGCCGCAGTTGAATCCGGTGGTCCTCGCGCTGAATCAGCAACTACCGGAAAGCCGGCGTTTCCCGCTGTTTGCTGACGCCCCGGGCCTGTCCAGCTACACCTTAGGCGCGTTCGCTTATGAAGCCGCGGCGCGGCTGGACGACGCCAATCATCGTCAGGAAGCTTCGTACGTGCGCCGCATGCCGGCACTGCTGATCGAAAGCGATGGCAATCTGCTGCGTAACGCTGGTCAGCATCTGGCGGCGCTGAACCGTTGGCTCGATAGCCTCGATAAATGGCAGGAAGTCGCGGCCTGGAACGCTCTGTCGACCACCGACGACAACATGCTCAGTGGTCAACGTTTCAGCCGCGAAAGTTTCGAGCGCAACGAAGGCGCGCTACGCCGCCGTGCTGAAACTTTGGCACGCGCGTTGGCTCCGGCCGCGGATGCCGATGCGGCCGGGCGCGCGATCAGCGAACGCCGTTTTGCGGACGTGCGCGTTCTGATCGCGCGCGGTGGTTGGAAAAGTAGCCTGGATCGCGGTGGCATCCGCTGGTTGGACGAAGTGACTTCAAGTCCATGACGTCGGCACTGCGCCGGCGATGAGCGCGATCGCAGTCGGCAAATTTGATGCGCTGCATGTTGGTCATTGCGCGTTGGTCGCGCACGCGCCGGCGAACGTTCCAATGGCACTGCTGTCGTTCACCGGCATGGCCGCCGAGTTGGGTTGGTTGCCGCGCGCGCCGCTGATCGCGCCGAGTGAACGCGCGCGGGTGCTCGACGCATGGGCCGCACAGCTCACGCGCCCGGAGTATGAGCTGAGTGAAATCGCGCTGCCGTTCGCCGAAATCCGACGCCTCAATGCAGGCGCATTTTTGCAGCTGCTGCGCTCGCGCTTCCACGCTGACACGGTGATCGTCGGCGCGGATTTCCGCGGTGGCCATGATCGCCGCGCCGGTGTGCCGGAACTGCGTGCGGAGGCGCCCGCGGGTTTACAGGTGATCGCGGTTGAGCCGGTGCTGGTCGGCGGCGAACCAGCGTCCTCCAGCCGCGTGCGCGCGGCGTTGGCCGCAGGTGATCTGGCCACGGTCGCCGGGTGTTTGGGCCGGCCGTATCGCGTCGTGGGCACGGTGGTGCGCGGCGACGGTCGCGGTCAGAGCATTGGTGTGCCGACCGCGAATCTGGGCGAGCTGGCCAATCAGGCGCCGGGACCGGGCGTGTACGCAGCGGTGATCGAGATCGCCGGTCGTCGCCATGCCGCGGCGGTGAATGTCGGCTCGGTGCCCACTGCGGGCGTGGGCCGGCCGCTGACGGTCGAAGCGCATGTGCTGGATTTCACCGGTGATTTGTACGGACAGACGTTGGTGTTGGAAATGGTTGCGCGATTGCGCGACGAACGGCGCTTCAGCGATTTCGCGACGTTGGTGGCGCAGATCCATGCGGACATCGCAGCTGTCCGCACCCTCGCATTGCGCTGACCGCGCGCTGGCGCGAGCAGCCCTGGCGCCCGCACCACTGCCGCGAGCATGCCGCGCATGAATGAACTTGTCGACGCGCTGCGCGAACGTCTGCGCACGGTCATGGACCCCGATCTGCACCGCGACTTGGTGGCGCTGAACATGGTGCGCGAGCTGCGGGTCGAGCACGGCGTCGCCAGCTTTGCCCTGGTGCTCACCACCGGCGCATGTCCGGTGAAACAGCAGCTTGAAGACCAGTGCCGCGCGGCCGCGCTCAGCGTCCCGGGCGTCACTCGGGCCGACATCGCCGTCAGCGCCGAAGTGCCGGAAGGCAGCGCCAAAGGCGACGTGCTGCGCGGCGTGCGCCATGTGATCGGCGTGGGTTCTGGCAAAGGCGGCGTCGGCAAGAGCACGGTGACGGTGAACCTGGCCTGCGCTTTGGCGCGTACCGGCGCGCGCGTTGGGCTGATGGACGCCGACATTTATGGCCCGTCAGTGCCGACCATGATGGGTATCAACCGGCAGCCCTTCGTGATTGATAAGAAACTGGTGCCGGTGGAAGCGCACGGCGTGAAAATGATTTCGATGGGTTTTCTGTTGGATGACCGGCAGCCAGTGGTGTGGCGCGGGCCGATGATTGTCGGCGCGTTGAAGCAGTTCATCACCGACGTCGCCTGGGGCGAGTTGGACTATCTGTTAGTCGATCTGCCGCCGGGCACGGGCGACATCCAACTGACCCTGGCGCAAAGCACGCCGATGGCTGGCGCGGTGATCGTGTCGACGCCGCAGGCAGTCGCGTTGCTCGACGCTCGACGCAGTGTGGCGATGTTTCAGAAGGTCAACGTGCCGTTGTTCGGCATCGTCGAAAACATGAGCGAATTCATCTGCCCAGCCTGCGGTCACGCTGAATCGATTTTCGGCACCGGTGGCGCGCAGCGTGAAGCCATCGACCTCAGCATCCCATTTTTGGGCAGCATCCCGTTAGAACCCGCAGTGCGCGCCGGCGGCGACGACGGCACCCCGATTGTCATCAGCAATCCCGACAGCCGCAGCGGCCGAGCGCTGATCGCGATCGCGGAAAAAGTGGCGCAGAGCGCGTCGATTGCAGCGCTGACGCGCTGACGGGCACTGCGCGCGGTGCGGGCGCGCTTCGCGTGGTGCGGAAGACCTATTTTCAACTGCTGCGGTGGCGTTGCGCCGCACGCCGCACCGCGTCCGCATGGCGGCTTGATTAGTAGGTTGGATTACTGACCGCGCGCAGGGTCGGATCGGCACCCTCGCGGGCGCGCGGATCGACCACCAAGGTGCTGCCGTCGGGTAGGATCACTACGTATGGCTGCTGACTGTTGGCCGGAAGCGGCGAGGTAGCATTGTTGGAAAACGCTGATTTTTCTGCATTCGCTGCAGCGTTGGCCAGGACCGGCACCATCGCGCGCGGGGTCGGCGTAGTCACCAGCCACCAGCCGCCGCTCGCCAGTAGCAGCATTGCGGCTGCGGCAGCCAGCGCCGCCGGCCAGCGCAGGTGCAGCGTCTGTGTGCGCAGCGGCGTCGCGCCGGCGGTGCGTTCTAAAGCGATCGTCACCAAATCATGCCGGGCGAGGCTATCCTGGCAGTGCTGGCAGCGACCGAGGTGCGCGAACAACGCCGGATCGTCGCCTGCGCTCAAGGCACCGTCGGCGATCAACGGCAGCAGCGCTTCAACTTCGTCGCAGTGCGGTTGCGGCGTGGCGGTGATCGCGGTGACGTTCATAGCTCGCCTTCAATGATCGCGTCCAGGCGTTCTTTCAGCGCCGCACGGCCGCGGCACAGGCGCACTTCGACCGCTTGGCGCGAGATGCCCAGGCGCGCAGCGATGGCGAGGTGGTCGAGATCTTCTTCTACGCGCAGGCGGATGACTTCGCGCTGGCTTTCGGGCAAGTCGTTCAGGGCCCGGCGGACGGCGTCCACGCGTTCGCGGCTCAAGAAATTTTCGACCGGTGAGCGACCGAGATCGCCGGCCGAGCGATGGTCGATCAGGCCGGCGTCGCCCACGTGCGCGCGGCGGTCTTCGTGGCGCAAATAATCCAAGCAGGCATTGCGCGCGAGTTGGAACAACCAGCCACGGATCGCGGCCGGGTCGCGCACGCTGTCGATGCGCTTCAGAACTTTCAGACTGACTTCTTGATACAAGTCGTCGACGGTCGCGGCGTCGCGCACATAGCGCGCCAGGACGCGGCGCAGCGCGGCTTCTTCGCGTGCCAGCAGTTCAACCGCCTGCGTGCGCAGGCCAGCGTCAGTAAGCGAAGCGGGGATTGGCAGGGCGAAAGCCATATCCTCGGTAGACGCCGTCGAGGTGTCTGAGCTTACCGGCGCATCCGGCGCATCGCCGGAGTCAGCACTCATGGTTTATTCCAGCACGCGCTTGAGTGGCAGCAAATCGCGGATCGAGGCGCGTTGACGCAAAATCCCCACCGCTTCCTGGCGGATCAGGTCCAGACGCGGTCGGCGAAAACCGCCTTCGAGCACGCCGCTGACCTCAGCGAACGACTGCACGCGTGCCGGTTCGTTCGCCTGAACAAATACCAAGCACACCGACTGCTTGGCCGCGAACACTGGCGCCATGCCGCCAGCCGGAGTTGCAAACACCTGGTTTTCACCGCTGTAATAGTCGGGTTCGATCCAGACCCCAGGTTTTCCGTCGGCGCCGATTACTAGTTCTATTCCGCGCAGGCGCATCGCGATCATGAACGCCGGCTCGCCCTGGCCGGCCAGTTGCTGCCGTAGGGCGTCAAGGTCAGCAACCACCGCGGCCTGATCGCGGATGCTGGTGGCGAGCTTCACTACGGCGGCGGCATCGGCGACCAACTTGGCTTCTGGTGCGGGGAGGGCCGCTATCACCTCGGCATGTTCAGCAAACGCGGCGAGCTCGGCCACCGCTGTTGCCAGCACCCCATCCTGTTCGGCGGCGCTGGCGGCCATGTAGCGCTGCATATGGGTGGCGGCCAAGGGCGCGATGGTCGCATCGGTGCTGGCCTGTGCGCGTTGAAAGATACTGAGGCGCTGTTTTTTTAGACCTGCGCGCTCGTCATCGCTGACCGCGCGCAGTACGATCTGCAGCACGCGCGCGCGCGCCGGGCGAGCGAATTCTTGCTGCCTACGCTGATATTCCGCGAACAGCACTTCCGGCGTCACCAATGGCGCGCGGTTGTCATAGAAATAGGTCATCAGCATGTCGATGCTCTGACGACGTTCTTCGCGTTTGCGTTCCTCGGCTTGCTGTCGCAGCGTCAGAGCGATGCCCATGGACTTGGCTTGGCTCAAGATTTGCAGCGTCACGCGGTCATGGTCGGGGGTCAGTTTCAGTTCTTTGGCTTTGCTGACCAACAGCGCTTCGTCGGTCAATTGCTCAAGCGATTCCTGGCTGAAGGCGATCAGCGCGGCTTCGGTGTTGTCCGGTTCGACTAAGCCTTTGTGCCGGTATTCGGCAAGACGCATCTGATTGCGCTGGCGCACGTCGTTGAACGTCAGGACGTCATCGTTGATGTAGCGCAGCGCCTGATCGGCAGTGAATTCGGCGGCGTGGCCGCAGATCTGGGACGCCAAGAACAGGCACAGCAGCAACACACCAACGGCCAAGCGGGACAGCATGTTCGGCATGCTAGACCGGTGCGGATCGCGGCAATCGTCGGTCGGGCTAAACGACGCACGCCGGGCAAGGGCCCGGCGTGCGTTGGAAACCGCCTAAAAATCAGACTTATCGGCCGAGATAGATTTCCACGCGGCGGTTCTTGGCCTTGGCGTCCTTGTCGGCGCCCTGATCGCGCGGCTGATGCTGGCCACGGAATGCGCCCTTCAGGCGGTTGGCCGAAACGCCGGCTTTTTCCAGCGCCCGGATGACGGTCGCCGAACGCATGGCGGACAGACCCCAGTTGTCGCCGAACTTTTCTTTGGTCGAACTGCGCGCGACCGGCGTGTCATCGGTGTGGCCTTCGACGATCACGGCCTTGCCAGCGTTCTCGCCCTCGCTCAGGCGTTTGGCCAAGCGGTCGATCGCGGCGGCGCCCTCGGCGGTCAATTCGGCCGAGCCCTTGGCAAAAGCGAAGTCGTCCGGCAGCGCGACGCCGCCCGAAGCGGTGGTCTCGAAGCCTTCGATGGGACCGCCGGCGATCTTCGCCACATCGTCGCCAATGGTGCTGCCGCCTTTTTCTGCCAGCGCGGTATCGAGGCGCGCCTGTAGCTCAGCGTTTTGATCGCTTAAACGGCGCACTTCGGCGTATAGGCGCGCGCTTTCGGCTTGGCCTTCGTCGGCCACGACGCCGCGGCTGTCGCGGGTCTTGCAGCCGCCGAGCGCGACGAGCGCGAGGACGAGGGGGACAAGCAGCAGGCGATAGGACATGGGCGACTCCGCGAAACGCTGGTAAATATGGGTGGAAACGAAAAACGCTCCGGGGTCACCGGAGCGTTGCACGCTAGGAAGGGCAAAGGTCGCGGCAAGCCTGTGGGCCGACCGCAGGCCAGCTCACTTGGTGCTGGCGCCGTAACCGAGCTCAACGCTCTCGTCGCCGTTTGCACCTTTGACCACCGGGTAGTCCTTGCCGGCGCCGGCGAAAGCGCGGGTGCCGTCATCGGATACCTTGGTGATGATGACCGCCTTCAGGCGTTCATCACGATCAAGCTTGTTGCGGTAGTCCTTGTAGCGCCAGGCGGCCTGGTTGTCGGAGTCCTTCATGTCGCGGTATTCGCCTTCGTGGCTTTTCAGCCACACGTCCCGGTCAGGCTCAACCGCGAACCCGGCTGCGCCACCGGCCATCGATGACCAACCATTGTCGGCCACGCCGCGGTAGGTGCCGCGGTGCGCGTCACGGTCGCCGCTCGGCCACATCGCCATGAAGTAGTACGGCAAAACGAAGAACGCACCGACCACCACCGTTGCGGCCAGGCACAGAATCCAGCCCCAATGCACCGGTGGCGCTTCGATGCGGGCGCGGTTTGAGCGTACGCTGCGGCGGCTGGATTCGTTGCTGCGCTGCGAGCCCATGTTCTGGTCATGGTCGGTGGCGAAATCGACGCCGGCAGTGGTCGCGCCGACATTGGTTTCGTCGACCGCCGTCATCACTGCAGTGTTGGAGTCGGTGAAATTCAGCGTCTGGGCTTTGTCGTCGAAGGCCAAGTCCTTGGTATTGCCGTCATCGAAGTTCACCACTTCGAGTTCGTCACCAAAGGTGATCGAGTCGGCCGAGCCGTCGTTCTTGCGGCTCTGCACCATGGTTTCGCCGGTGTCGTCAACCACTTTGCCGAGGTCGATCGACAGGTTGTCGCTGTCGCCGGTGAGGACGATGGTGCCGTCATCATCCTTAGCCATTTTGTCGACGTCTTCGCGGTTGAGCATCAGCTTCGAGCCAAGGCGCTGAGCGCGAATGGAGCCGCTGTTGATGTGGTTGTTCAGCGCTTCGTCGTCACAGCCAAGAATCTGTCTGGCTTCAGCGGCATCGATCATATCGGCCATGGTCCGGCTCCCTTGCGAAGCGACAGGCTAGAAACGGCCGCCAGAAGCGGCAACCCTGTGTGCCAACGGGGGACAGCTGCGGCTGATACAGTCGCCGCTCTGTGCGCAGCTCGACGGGCAGGTCAGTGCGCAGACGGGCGTGGTGCCGGCGTCATTAGGGTCAATTCGCTGGCGCAGAAGCCGGCGGCGGTGCGTCCAGCATGGTCAAGCGCGAATGGTCCCGGCACCTGATCGGGGAAATGGCGCCGCAGCGTGGCTTCAAAATGCGCGGCCGGATCGACTTCATGCGCGTCGCACCACCAACGCTGCCAGCGCGTGCCGACGCCGACATGGCCGATTTCGTCGTGATAGATGCGCGAAAGCACCGCATGCGCATCAGCGTCGATGGCCAGCATCCGCGGCAGCAGCTCAGCGGTAACGTCCAAGCCGCGGGCTTCCAAAAAGCGTGGCACGATCACTAGGTGTTCGCCCAAATCCGCGGCCAACAGTGCCGAATCCCACAACCGATGGTGCACGGGATCACTACCGGGCGGAAAGGCGTTGGCGGTCAAGTAATCGCCGAGCAGCCGTGCGTGTTCCGCCTCATCGCGGGCGATGGCCAGGAAGTCGGCGTGGAATTCCGGTGGGGCGGTGGGCCCAGGCGAAGCCGTCGACGAAAAGTCCAACGCGCGCAGGCACGCCAGCACCGCCAGATCGACGGCACTGAGTTCGATGTGGAAGATCGCGTGCAGAAAGCGCAGGCGGCTGGGCCGATGCGTCAGTCCGCGGCGGCGGCGCGGTGGTTCGTCACTGATGATCCACTGCGCTGGCCGGCCCGGCTGCATCGGCAGCAGATCACGGACCCGCAGGAGGTTGTGAACGTCGGCCATAGGTGTCGCCGGCGGCGATAGCGCGTGTAGAAGCGCGGTTTTTACCGTCAATTCTGGTGCGTTAATGATCGCCAGCAGCGCACGCAGATAGTCCACTCAGCGCACCGGCAGGTTGTCGTGCGACAGCCGTTCGCGCACCAAGTAGCGCAGCCGCGGCAAGTCCACGCGCCCCGGACAGGCGGTGGCTTTGCCCGGCACTTCGCGATGCGCGATGATGCGGTTCACCGACAGCGTCGGCACATGCGCCACCAGGGTTGCGCACAATTCGGAGAGTCGATCCAACTGTGCCGCGTTCGGCGCGTCGGCGGCGAAAACACCGATCAGACAGATGCCGATACCGTCGTCGTTGTAGGGCTGCTGCAATTCACCGGGACCAGCATGCGCGCCGGCGCGTTGCTGCCGCCAGCGCCAAGTGGAATCGATGCGCCCGAGCGGCATTGGCGTGCCGTTGCCAATCACGAAGTGATAGCCGATCCCGTCCCAACCTCGATCGGCGACATGCCCGCGATCGATCGCGGCGGTATCGCCGGCGCTGGTGCCGCTGTGATGGATGACGATCCAACGCCACGGATGCACCGCGGTGGTCTGCGGCGGCGCGATATCCTCCCACGCCACGGCAGTGCGCTCGACCGGCGTCGGCTGCGCCACTACGGCCAGGATCACCACGCCCAGGCCCAGGATCGCCAGCAGCGACAGCAGCCGCGCGCCGCGTTCGTGCGCGGTGCTCACCCCATGGTCCAAGCGTCGCTGACGCTCTTGCTCATGCGTCCAGGAACACCGCGACTTCGGTCGCCGGCAGACGATTCCCGTCAGCCAACAGCCGCTGCCGCAGCCACACGCGCCAATACGGCCGCAGCCGCCGACCACTGGCGTGCGCGTGCTCGTTCAGCTTCTGCCAGGTGCTGGCTAAATCACGGATCGCGCCGTGATGAACCAAGCTCAACGAGGTCAGCTGGCGATAATCCTCGATGCTCATCAAACGTTCGGGCCGCGCCAAACCGGTGACGGCGGTGCCGACTTGGCATTCCCAGCTTGCTGGCGCGGCGTGTTCCGGCGGCAGCGCGATCAGCACCGTGGCTGGACCATAAGCATCGACATCCTGACCGGCGAGCCGGCGCTTCACTTCGGCCACCAACGTGAATGGCTCGTCCGGATAGGCGGACGTGGTCAACCCGGCAAAGCGCAGGTTGCCTTCCTTCTTCAACGCCGGTTCGGCCATGGTGATTCCCTTGTCGGCTGTGGTCGTGTCGACCCATTGGTCGGCCCCGGTCGTCGACAACCCGCGCGCCGGCGGGCGGCTATGTAACGACGACCAGCAGGCGACGCCAGCCGTCGGCTTGCGCTCTGGTTTTCATATCAATACTCCCGCCCCAGGACGTGCAGTCCGCGGCCTTGTCGGCCAGGAAAACGGAATCGATTGGTATTCGCCTCTATTCCATCTGCGACTCCGCGCGCCTTCCCGGCGCGGTTCAACCCCAACCCCTGAGAGGTTCTCCAGTGGCTCACGGATCCGTTGTGCGTTTTGATCGTCGTCGTGGTTATGGCTTCGTATCGCCTGATGACGGCGGCGAGGATGTGTTCGTCCACCAGAACAACATCAACATGGAGGGCTTCCGCTTCCTTCAGGTTGGTGAAAAAGTCAGCTATGAATTGGAAGTCGGCGAAAAGGGCATGAAGGCCGTCGCCGTCGCCCTGCTTGAACCGCGCGCCCCGCGTCCTCCCGGTGAACGCGATGACGACTGGCAGCCGCAGCCGCGCGATGATCGCGATGACCGCGACAATCCCAGTTTCGAGCGTCCGCGCCGTCCAGCCCCGGAACGTCCCATGCGCCCGTCGGCGCCGCGCTCGGTTGGCGGTGATGACCACGGCCAACTCGATAAGCTGCGCCGGAAACAGGAACGCTTGATCAGCTTGCTGGTCGAAAAAGGCATCCTCGCCCCGGGCGAGATCGATGCGCTCGACGGTGCGTTGACTGCGGTCGCTGCGACCGACGCCTAAGCACCCACGTCGCTTAGTCGCACAAAAGACGCGAGATAATCGCGGAAAAGCTACAGCGGTCGCCCAACGGCGGCCGCTGTAGCTTTTTATTTGCTCACGGGCGCAGCCGGTTCGACCGCGTGAACCTCGAAGCGCCGCAGGATGGCGAAGCCCTTATCGACCTGACGTTCAAGCATCGCCGCGGTGCGCGCCGGGGCGCCGGCGCCCATTGGGAAGCCACTGGCCTTCAGCACCTGTGCAGTGAAGTCGTGGCAGGTGTTGAACAGGTCGTAGTCGCGCGTGCTCAGCAGAAAAAATACCGCGTCGTCTTCGTACCGTGGTGGTGGTTCATGCGTGCGATCGAACCAGGATTCGAGTCCCCGATAAAATGCGGCCTGACCGCGAGCGGTCAGATGCAGCCACCAATAGCGGCACGGCCGGCCGTCGTAATACGCGCTGCGCTTCGGACCCTCAAGATTTTCGAGCACAAAAATGCCATGCGCCGGCCAAGTGGCTAAACGCATGGCATGCCAGAACGAACGGTCCTCGCCGGTGGCCCAGCGCACTTCACCGAAACCGATTTCGGTATACGGCACCACGGCGGGCGACGGCCGCTCAGGATCCAACAGCAGCGGGCATTCGGCGGTGGGCACGATGAAACCGCTGTGAAAACCGTCGCTGAAAACCAGCACATGGGCAGCGATGGCATGGTCGTCGACAACCGTCGGCCCGCGCGTGAACGGCGGCGGACGCGCGCTGCAGCCGCCGGCGCCGAGCGCAAAAATGCCGATGATGAACGATAAAAAAAGACCGCGTGCAGACATCGCGCGCGAGTCCTAGAGCGACCATGCAAGCCCGCCATCGGCAGAATGCGCTTGGCAGAGTGCGCGCTCTGAGCCACGTTTCCCCACCATGCCACCTACCGAACTCACCCAAGTCATCATTTTTGGCGCGTCGGGCGATCTGACCGCGCGTAAGTTAGTGCCGGCGCTGCACGCCGCGCACTGCGAAAAGATCTTCCCGGGTCGGTTACAGTTTGTTGGTGTGGCCCGCCGACCGTGGGACGACGCCGGTTTCCGCGACGTGCTGACCAAAACCGTGACGCCGACGAAAACCTGCAGCTATGATTCATGGGAAGCGTTTTTGGGTCTGACCACCTATGTGCAGACCAATTTGGACACGCGTGCTGATTACGAGGCGTTGAAAACCCGCCTGGATCAGATCGCCGGCGGCCCGGCCAATCGCGTGTTTTATCTGGCGGTGAAACCCGATCTGTTTCTGCCCTCAGTAAAGAATCTGCGTGAAGTCGGGCTGTTGGATCAGAGCCAGGGCCTAACCCGCCGGGTCGTGGTAGAAAAACCGTTCGGCACTGACCTGCAAAGCGCGGTGGCGCTCAACGCCGAGTTGCTGTCGCTCTTGGACGAGAATCAGCTCTACCGTATCGATCATTACCTGGGCAAAGAGACGGTGCAGAACCTGCTCGTATTCCGCTTCCGTAACGCCTTTTTCGAACCGCTGTGGAATCAGAAGTACGTCGAGAACGTGCAGATCACGGTGGGTGAAACCGTGGCCATGGAAGGCGGTCGCGGCGGCTATTACGACTCATCAGGCGCAGTGCGCGACATCTTGCAGAATCATCTTTTGCAGTTGGTCGCGCTGGTGGCGATGGAGCCGCCGGCGGCGTTGAAGTCGAAGGATATTCGCGACGAAAAAGTCAAAGTGTTGAAGTGCCTGCGTCCGCCCACCGACATGCCCGACATCGCCCGGCATGTGGTGCGCGGACAATACGACGGCTATCTGGCCGAGCCGGGCGTGAATCCTAAGTCGCAGACCGAAACCTACATCGCTGCGCGCACCTACATTGACAACTGGCGCTGGGGCGGCGTGCCGTTTTTGCTGCGCACCGGTAAGTGTCTGCCGAAGCGTTTCACCTCGATCAAAATACAATTTCGGATGCCGCCGACGACGCTGTTCGGCAACTATCAGGAATGCTACCTGCGCCCCAATGCGATCACCCTGCGCATCCAGCCCGACGAAGGCATCGACATGGGATTCGATCTGAAGGAACCTGGTTTAGGCATGCAGATCCGGCAGGCGAAACTCGACATGAATTATCAGGAGTATTTCGACAAGCCCGCGCCGGAAGCCTATCAGCGCTTACTGCAGGACGTGGTCACTGGGGACCAGTCGCTGTTCATCCGCTCGGACGAAGTCGAGCAATCGTGGCGCTGGGCCGACAGTCTGCGCACGGTGATGAACAACGCGCCGATGCACACCTACGGCAAGAACACCTGGGGTCCCGCGCCCGCCGACGCGTTATTCGAGGAATGCGAAGGCCGTTGGACCACCGGCCCGACGGACAAGCCCAAGCCCAGCGCGTAACGCACCAGTTTCGCGTGAGCCAACGAAACGCCTGATTTATCAGGCGTTTCGTCGTTTCATTAGGCTTCGATCACGCGCAGTCCGGCGGGAATGTCACGGGTCGTGACGACGCGTCCGTCGCGCCGTTCATGGCGCACGCGCTCCACACCATGCGGCGTCGGCAATGCGCCTTCGGCCCACTCCAGATCGCCCAGGTTCGGCGCCATGCGCAGCGTGTCCGGCGCGATCAATTGTAGGCCCAGCACATGGTCGATCAGCCACGCCGTCGGCCCCGCCGACCAGCCATGGCACAGGCTATGCCGCCAACCGATGTAGCAGTGTTCGCCATACGTGCGGTGCACGTCGATAGAGTGATGAACGTCCACGCGCTCGGCGGTCGGAAGTTCGTCGATGCGACCGGCGTTCTTCAACCAACGCATATCGAAATGTTCCCATAAACTGGTCGCGCCCAGATTTACCATCGCGCCCCAATACTCGCGGATCAGCGCCAAGCCACCGGTGATGTCGCCAGCGCGCGCGCGCGCTTCGAGCACATAATAGCCGTAAAACGGCGATAATCCTGCGCTCGGCGCGGGCGCGAGCACGGTCGCGTTGGCTTCGGTCGCGTCACGTAGACCGGTGAGCACGGTCAACGCCGCGGCTTGTTTCGTGCCGGCCTTCGGCGCTCCGTGACGGATCAGACGCTGCGCGGCGGAGCTGGCCAACGCGGCAGTCGCGGACTCGCCCAAGCGCTCGGCCAAAGTCGTCGCGTGACGCAGCGCCCACAACGTCAGCGCATGCATGCCGGCGGCGCGCGTGGCGTCGTCGTTGGCGGTGGCCCAATCGATCAAGCCGCCGGGCAGATGCTGATTGCCGTCGGCATCGACCAGCGCCGCGACCTGCTGCACCAACGGCACCAAATATGCGCGCTGCGCCTGCAAATACGCGTCATCGCCAAAGCGCGCATGCCAGTCGCCTAGAATAATCAGCCACCACAACGAATACGAACTGATGGTGTTCATCCACGCCGGCAGGGGCGTGGTGTCGCGCACAAAATCCATGGTCGCGCGCACCAATGCATGATCGCCCCACAGCCGCGCGATCACCATGGCCTCGGGATGCAAATCGCCGATCCAGGCCAAGCGGTCGCGCTTAATGCCGTCCCACACGAATTCCTGCATACACAAATGCACCGTGCGCGCGCCCACCGCCCACACCGCATTCACGCGCGCGTCGTTGCACGCAAACGCGCCCAGCATCGGTTCTGGCCGCATCAATTCGACTGCCTGCACACCCAATAAATTTAGTTCAGTTCCGGCATCGAGCAGATCGATGCGCACGAAGCGAAAGCCCGTCGGCCCGTGCTCGCTTAATGACATGTAACTGAGTTCGACCACCTGATCGTGCATGCCGTGATCGTTCACCGGCGCGCCCATCGCCTCGCTGGCGGACTCGCCGAAACGCAGCCGCACGCGCACCCGCTGCTGCAGTGAAAGCGCGGTGATGATTTGCACATGTCCGTGCACTTCGCGCCCAAAATCCAGCAGCACGCCCGGCACTGTCCCGCGTTGGCGCAGCTTGCACGCCGGCGTTGGATCCACCAACGCATTGCCGATCGGGTTCAACAAACGCTCGATATTTTCCGGCGTCGCGTCGCCATCGCTGTGCCACAGCACGCGCGTGGGTCTGGTCAAAGTGCGAACGCGAGGGTCGATGGTCATGCCCGCAGCGTACCGCATGGCCGCCCCCCGCACCCAGACGTCCGGCGCGTCCAGTAGCAGAGAAGTGCTGTTGGTCACGTCGCCGCTCTCGCGTCGCCTACGGGCGGGCTGCGCCCCCCGTGAACGCGCTCCGCGCTGCCCCCTTCGCAGTCCGCTTACTTGAGGGAGCGCGGGATCCCAGCGTGGGTCCAGGGCCGGCCGAGGCCCTGGCAGGGCGTAGCGGGACAGCGTCCCGCAAACAGCAATCCCCCGAGCGAGCCTGCGCGAGCGAGCGGGGACGGGCCTTGGCGGCGCGTAAGCGACGCAGCGGCGCAGCCGCGTACGACACAGTCCGGAGAGTGCCGCAGGCACGCCCCGCGCGAAGCGCGGGATAGGACTGGGGCGCAAGGCCCGCTAAAACTGATATCCAGTCGATAGCGCAGCAAACCAAGTGCCGTGGATGCCGCCGTTGCTTTCGCCATAGCCGACACCGCCGCAGCCCTGCACCACATAATGCGGGCCGAGCGCCGGCACGGTCGCCGTGTACAAACCAATCGCGTCGAGTTCCGCCTGCTGGCCTTCAGGGCCGTTGTGATTGATCAGGCGCAGGCCAAGCGCCGGAATGTGACCGCTCGGCAGCCAGCGCGCGGGCACATCCAATGCCAATGTCGCGCCGCCGCCGAGGCGATGGCGGCGGTTCAGGAACACTTCCGGCCGCATCAGCAGATAGCGCGAGCCCACCGGCAGCGACCATTCGACCGCGATGCCGGGTTCCCAACCCACGCCAGTGCGATCCGATGCCGGGCCTACCACCAACTGCGCGAGCAAGCGCGGTGCGGTATTTCGCTCTGCGGCGTGCAACGTTGCGGTCACGCAAAGCAGTAACGCGATGAGCGTGCGCGTCATGGCGCGGCCGTCGCCAGCGTCGGGGACGGCCGAACGCTCAGCGCATTGTCGACGCGTTGCACGCCCGCCAGTCTGCGCGCTTGGCTGCCGGCGCGGGCCTTCGTCAGCGTGTCGTCGACCGCTCCGCGCAGCGTCACCGCGCCATGGTCGACGGTGATGGCGATGTTGGGCGCCGCCGCGGTCAGGTGCGCATCCGTCAGCAGTGCGGCGCGGATCGCCTGCGCCAACGGCTGATCGCTTGGCGTCGCCCAGGTATCGCCGGCGGCTGTCGGCACTGCTGCGGTGGCGGTCGGCCGCGCCGCGTGGCAGGCGCTCAGCAGAATCAGTAGCACAGGGAAAATCAGCCAACCACGCATGGTCGCATGCTCGCGCTCACGCCGCCGCCGCAATGCGCTCGGCGCTGCCGCCCCAAGAACCGCCGCGCGGGCAGACTTTCAACGACGGTGACAAGCGCATGCTGCGGCCATGCCCAGCCCAATGCCCCGCCCACTTTCCGCCGCCCACGTCGAACAGCTGGCCGATACGCGTCTGCTGTTGGACACTGCCGCCCATAACCTCGCCATCGCGGTGCGCTCAAAATTGCCCGATCAGGGCTTGGCCAATGCGGTCGAACAGGTCGCGCAGGCGCACGCCGCGTTGCAACGCATCGCCGGCCAGTTGGGCAATCGTCTGCCGTCGGCGGGCGATGATCAGCCGACAGCCGGCGTTAACTGAAAGCACGCGCTCGGGTTGACGCCACCGTTGCGGCGGTAGTCTTCCGCCCCCGCGTTCCTGCGCCTTTCGTGATTTTTGCGCACATCCCGCTTTTTGCCGAGGTTTCCCTATGCCTACCGCGACCCTTCCCCGTTCCGTCCTGGCGCTCGCCGGCAGCGAACGTCCGACCCTGGCCCAAGTGCGCGCACTGCGCCGTGTCGCCACCCATGACGTCGAAGAACGCACGAAGCTCGTGGCCCTGATCACGGACGGCATTCCCGGGGTGAAGGACAAGATGCGCCAAGCGGTCCTCGCCTACGCGGTTGGCCGCTACAGCGACGCCGAAGAGCTGATCGATGTTAAAGACGCCTTCGGCCAAGCGCTGCTGGGTCTGATCTATTCCGAACTCGGTGAGACCGACGACGCCAAAGCGAGTTTCCAGGCCGCGGCCAAAGCGCTGCCTGAAGCCAAAATCGAATTGGTGCGCGCGCTGTTGGACGGTGGCCGCAGCGACGAGGCTGAAAAGGCCATGTCCGGCGTCCCCGAAGGCACCGAACGCGACTTCCTGCAGGGCCGTTTGTTGGAATCGCGCAACAATGTCGAAGCCGCGATCAAGTCGTACGAAGCCGCGCTGGAAAACGAACCGCAGCATGTCGAAGCGGCGTTCAAGTTGGGCGTGCAGTTGGACCGCATCGGTGATGACGACCTGGCCGCCGAGCAGTACCTGATCTGCGCCGACGTCACCCCGGCGTACGTCCCCGGCGTCATCAACCTTGGCATCCTGTACGACGAACGCGGTGAATCGAATGCCGCGGTCGACTGCTTCCGTCAGGCGTTGGCCTACAACCCGCGCGACAAGCGTTCGCTGACCCTGCTGCGCGATGCGAAAAGCTCGCGCACCATGCACTACGACGAGAAGGAAGAACGCGAACGCGAGCGCATGGAAAAAATCATGCGCACCAGCGTCAACGACTTCGAACTGTCGGTGCGCTCGCGCAACTGCCTGGCGAAGATGAACATTTTTACCCTCGGCGATCTCCTGCGCATCACCGAGCACGAAATGCTGTCGTACAAAAACTTCGGTGAAACCAGCCTGAAAGAAGTGCGCGAAATGTTGGCCGCACGCAATCTGCGCCTGGGCATGTACCGCGATGTCGAAGAGCGCTCGATCACCAAGGCCGATCAGAAGGTGTTGGGCGAGTCGATCGAAAAGCTTGAACTCAGCGCGCCTTCGGCCGCGGTAATGGAAAGCCTCGGCGTCACCCGTATCGGCGACTTGGCGCAATACACTGACCTCGACCTATACCGCGCCACCGGCTCGGGCCAGACCGTGGTCCAGGAACTCGCCACCGCGCTGGGCGCGTACGGCGTGGCGCTGCGTAAGCCGGATTTAAAATTCTGATCAGCCTACCCCGCTGCAAAAGCGGCGGATGAACGAAGATCGCGCTACGGGGAGGACATCGTCCTCCCCGTAATTTTTCACCGAGCTTGGCTTGTTCTCTTTTGATAATGATTTATCATAAGCGATAAGCCGGAGCCGAGCCATGCCGATCACTGACCCTGTTTCCCTGACTGCTGCCGTCGGCACGGTCCCTGTCACCGTCCTGACCGGCTATTTGGGCGCGGGAAAGACCACGCTGCTGAACTACCTGCTGACGTCACAGCACGGCAAACGCATTGCTGTGATTGAGAACGAATTCGGTGAAGTCGGCATCGACAACCAACTGGTGATCAACGCTGACGAAGAAATCTTCGAGATGAACAATGGCTGCATCTGCTGCACCGTGCGCGGCGATCTCATCCGCATTCTGGGCAATCTGATGCGCCGTCGCGACCGCTTCGATGCGATTCTAATCGAGACCACTGGTCTGGCCGATCCGGCCCCGGTGGCGCAGACTTTCTTCATGGACCCCGAAATGAAGGCGCTGCTGCGCTTGGATGGCATCGTCACGGTGGTTGATGCCAAACACGTCTTGCTGCATTGGGATGACAGCGACGAAGTGCGTGAGCAGATCGCCTTTGCCGATGTGATCCTGCTGAACAAATGCGACCTGGTGCCCACTGCCGAACTGGAGCGGCTGGAACAGCGGCTGCGCGCGATGAACGCCTTGGCGCGGATCGAGCGCACGGTGCGCGGCGTGGTCGATCCGGCGCTGATCTTGGATGTGGGCGGGTTCGATCTGGAACGCGCGTTGGCGCTGAAGCCGACGTTTTTAGAGCCGGAATACCCATTCGAGTGGGGCGGCGTGGTGGCGGTTGACGAGACGGTGACGCTCACGCTGCACGATGGTCCGGATGCGACCATGCGTTTGGTCGCACTGCCATTGTCACCGGCCGCGGTGACAATGGACGCGAGCGCCGCCCTGATCGAGGCGGCGGCACAGGCGGCGCTGATCTTTGCCGATACACCGCGCGTGCTGAACGCGGGTGGAAGCATAATCCCCGGGCCGACGCTGTGGAATCTGGACTTGGTCGACACTGGCGCGAAAGCTTTTCATCTGACCGCTACCGGACCGGTGGCGCTGTTCACTGAACACGGTCCAGACGAATTCAACGCGACGTTCACTGATCGCACCGGCACGCTGACGCCTAGCCCGGCGCGCGCCTTCGGCGGTCATGAACACGACGAGGAGATCACCTCGGTGGGTTTGACCGAAACGCAGCCGCTGGACGTCGGGAAACTCAATGCGTGGTTGGGCACGCTGCTGCGCACCCAGGGTCAGGATCTGTTCCGCATGAAGGGCATCCTGAATGTCGCCAACGATGCCAATCGCGTGGTTTTCCAGGGCGTGCACATGCTGATGGATACCAACATCGAACGCCCGTGGGGCGATGCCCCGCGATGCAGCCAAATCGTGTTCATTGGCCGTAACCTGGATCGGCAGGCACTCACCGCCTCGCTGCGCGCCTGCATCGCATGAGCACGCCACCGGCCACCGCCGCAGCGTCTTCTGGCCGGCTGCGTTCGTTGACTCAACGTTGGCGTCTGAAGGCCGACGATCATGTGCAGGATTTGGCGTGGTCGCCGGATGGCCGCCGTCTGGCGTGCGCGGCGATCAGCGGCCGCGTTTCGATTGCCGGTGACGATGGCCTGGACGCCGCGTGGGACGCGCATGGTTTCGGCGTCACCGCGTTGGCGTGGTCGCCGGACGGTACGGTGTTGGCCACGGCGGGTCAGGACGGCTGCGCGCGGTTGTGGCGCGCGGCGGCCAATGGAGGTGGCACGCCGGCACTGCTGGTCGAACTCGCTGGCGGCGCGGCGTGGGTCGAGCACCTCGCATGGGCCCCCGACGGCCGCGCCTTGGCCACCACCGCCGGTAAGATCCTGCGCTTGTGGCAAGTCGATGGCGTCCAGTGCGGGGAATGGCGCACGTTTCCGAGTACGCTTGCCGGGGTCGCTTGGCGTCCGGGCGGTCGGCAGCTGTCGGTGATCGCCTATGGCGGCGCATACTTGGTTGAGCCGCGGCAGACCGCCGTGGTCAAACATCTGCCATGCGCCGCATCGCTATTGTGCCAAGCCTGGAGCCGCAGCGGCGCCTTCCTTGCGGTCGGACTTCAGGAAGGTGCGGTGCATTCCTGGCACGTCGACACCGGCCGTGATTGGGACATGAATGGTTTTCAGCAAAAAGTGCGTGAATTATCCTGGGATCCGTCCGGGTTGATGCTGGCCTGCGGCGGTTCGCCCGTGATCACGGTGTGGAATTATTCCGGCGACGGTCCGGGCGGGCGCGAACCGCTGACTTTGCTGGGCCATCCGCAGCCGGTCACCGTGTTGGCCCATCACCCGCGCACCGGAGTGTTGGCCAGTGCCGGTCAGGAAGGCTCGTTGGTGTGGTGGAACGGCGCAAAACCGAAAGCCGCAGTGCAACTGCCGGCCGCGGCCAGCGCTCTGGCGTGGCGGCCGGGCAGCGAAGATCTGGCCGTGGGCTGCGCGGATGGCGCGGTGTTGTTGCTGGGACGTTGAGCCAGCGCATTGGCCACGTCGAGCAGCAGCGCTGGTAAGGGCGCATGCTAGTTCGCGGTTGGCGGCTGCACCGTCAGCAGCAGGCGGCTCTCGCCGTGCTGAAGCGGTGGCGAACGGTGCACGATGCTGCGCCCCGGGGCGGCCAGATCGCCTTTCAGAATTGCCACCGCCATCGGCGGCAGCCGCTGCACCAGGGTTGGATCGGGCACAATGTCGGCGTTCTCGCCGTGAAGTCCCAATCGCTCGCGACGCACCGCCGTATCCGGTACCCATTCGCTGCCGGGCCCGCGCAAGGTCGACAGCAGGCGCAAGGCGATGCGATCGGTGTGAAATTTCCGGCACATACCATCGCGCACGGCGTCCAGGCGCACCTCGATCACCGCCAGTTTGGCGAGGCGCGCGAAGGCGATCGCCAGCGTGGTGAGCTCGTCCACCAGCAGGGCGTGGCCTGGCCGCGGGTCATCTCCGAGCGCCGCCGCCAGTGCCACCGCCACCGCCGTGGTCGGCACACGCAGTCGCAGCGTCGGCAGTCGCTGTGGCTCCAGAGCGAGCAGATGGGCGCTTAGCACGGCCGGCAATGTCCGCGCCCAGATCGCCAAGGTCACCTCGGGCCGCTGGATCACCGCCAGTCCGGCCACGTCGTCGACCCAGCGCACCGCTGGCGACCAGCGCACCATAGGCAGATCGCCAAGCAGAGCAGGCCGAGGTAGCGCCAGCCAAGGGCGCGTCACGCCACGGGCCGTCGCCGGAGTGTGGTTCCGGCCGCCATCGTGCGTCGTGGCGAGCCCTTGGCCGGCGCTTTTTGCCGCAGCCTTGGCATCAGCATCAGCATCAGCATCAGCACTCACGCGTGTCCCGAGGTCATTGCTGGTTCAGCCCATGCCGGCCACGGATCCATCAGTCGTGCCCATGCCGATTCGCCCTTGGCGAATTCAGCGTCGGTCAGCAGGCAGCGTTCCAGGGCGCGGCGGAATCGGCGTTCGTCCAGCTTCAATCCGATCAGCACCAGTTCACAGCCAACGTCGCCGAATTGCGCGTCCCAATCCTTGTCGATTTCGGCGCGCGCCCCGGGCTTGGTTGGCCACTCGGACGTTGGTGTCAGTGCCCACCACGTGCCGCCTGGTTCAAGGCGGCACAGCTTGCCCGCCTGATGGAAAACGGCGCGTTGCCGTGGCCTGGTCGCCAGCCACAGAAAGCCTTTGGCGCGCAGCAGTCCGCGCGCGTCGAGGCTCATCAGCAGATCAAAGAAACGCTGCGGATGCAGCGGCCGGCGCGCGCGGAACACGAACGAGCCAATGCCGTACTCCTGCGATTCCGGCACTTCCTCGCCGCGCAATTTGGTCAGCCAGCCCGCCGCCTGCGACGCCCGCTCAAATGAGAAAAGCCCGGTGCCCAGGATCGCTGGCAAGGCCACTCGGCCCTGTTCACTGCGCACCAGCCGCGCCCCGGGATTCAAAGCACGCAGGATCGCTTCCAGCCGCGCCACTTCATCGGCCTGCATCAGATCGCATTTGTTCAGCACCAGCACGTCGGCGAATTCCACCTGATCCAACAGCAGATCGGTCAACGAACGATGATCGTCCTCGCCCAGCGCCTGTCCGCGTTGGCGCAGGGATTGCCCACCGGCGTAATTACCCAGAAAGCTGCGGCCGTCCACCACCGTGACCATGGTGTCCAGGCGCGCGACGTCGCTCAGGCTGACGCCGTGCTCATCAGTGAAGGTGAAGGTCTCGGCC
>JBBROQ010000024.1:0-22338 GCA_038229115.1 Planctomycetota bacterium
GGCGGGGCTTGTCCCCGCGCGCCGGGTTGGCGCTGCAGCACGCGGCGCAGGCGTGGGCGCTGATGCATGAGCGCGACCATGTGCAGCCGGAAGATGTGCAGGCGGTGGCGCTGGCGGTGATGGGTCATCGTCTCGCCAGTAGCGATGGTTTGGCCGGCGATGGTTTGGCGCGCGCGCAGGACGTGCTGCGCACGGTGCCGGTGCGCTAGTGGGCGAATTCGCGTCGTCGCGCCCGGAAGGGTTCAGTGATCGGCACGCGACGCTTACTGGCCGGCAGCAGGCGCTGTCCGGATCGCAGCAAGCGCTCAGCGGCAGTCACCCGGGCGTCGGGCTAGCGCGGCTGCTGCGCCTGAATCGCCGCGCGCGGCGCGATCAGATGTTCGAGACGGTGACGCATGCGCGCCCAGGCGTGTTCGTGCGCCGCGGCATGATCGTGGTCAAGCCAACGCGGCATTGCCTGTGGTTGGCATTGGTGCTGGTGGCGATGTTCGTCGCGGCGGTGAATTATCAGAGCAATCCGGCGTGGTTTTTGGTGTTCGCGGTGTTCGCCGCGACGGCGGTGTCGGCCTTGCATGCGCGGCGCAATTTGGCCGCGGTTGAACTGGTCGCGGTCGATACGGTCGAAGGCTTCAGCGGTGAAGCGTTGGCGTTGCCGTTGACCCTCAGAAACCGCAGCGCAACCGACAGCTTGGCGATCGAGGTCAGCGCGCCCGGCCACGATGTCGAAGTGGCGTTGATCGAGCGCTTCGAAGCAGCGCAGGTGCAGCCGGTGGCATTGATGCTGGCGCCGCGCGCGCGTGGGCCGTTCACCATCACGCGCATTCGCTTGGCCACCATTTTTCCGTTGGGCCTGTTTCGGGCCTGGCGCGATTTCCGCATCATCGCCACCGGTCTGGTGTATCCGCGCCCGGGCGGGCTGCGGGTGATGGATCTGCCGCCGGATCCTGAAGGCGTGCAGGAACGCGGCACGCAATTGGGCAGCGATGATTTCCGCGGCCATCGGCGTTGGCAACTGGGCGACTCGCCGCGACGGGTCGATTGGAAGGCGGTGGCGCGCGGGCGCGGGATGTTGGTGAAGGAATATCAGGGCGGCGGCGGCGATCTGGTGTGGTTCGAATGGGACCGCACCGCGGGCGATGATGAACAACGCCTGTCGCAATTGTGCCGCTGGGTAATCGAAGCGCAGCGCCTGGGTATTTTGTGGGGTTTGGCGATTCCGGGATTGGAACTTGGCCCCGATGATGGACCGCTGCATCGGCGCGCGTGCCTGGAAGCGCTGGCGCGATTCGGGCATCGTAACGATCTTGAGGCTGGGAGTCGCTCGGCGCTGCGCCGACTGTTCGATCGGATGACCGGCCGACGCGGTGAACGTGGCCAGCACAGCGATCAAAAACCGAAGGCAGGACGCTGAACATGCCCGCGGCGATCTTCCTCCTGCATTGGACCACGCTGCTGTGGCTGCTCGCCGGCATGACCATGGCCACCGTGCCGTTCGTGGGCCAGTTGCCGCTGTGGCTGACGGCGCTGTTGATCGGCATGGGCGTGTACCGGCTGTATTTGGCCCAGGCTGAATTGCCGCCGCCGGGCCGTCGCCTGCGCTTCGTCATGGCGGCAATCTGCATCGGCGGCCTAATTTTTAGCGGCCATTGGGGCGTGGGCCTGGATCAGGCGCTGCCGTTTTTCGTCGCGCTGTTGTGGATCAAATTGTTCGAGCTGAACACCGCGCGCGATGTGCTGATGGCGTGCTTTTTAAGCTTCTTCCTGCTGGCCGGCGAATTGCTGTCGCAGCCGAGCCTGATGAATCAGGTGTGGGCGTTGGCCGCGTGCGTGGTGCTGTTTGGCGCGCTAGTGCATTTCCACGTCGGCGCGCAGGCGCGACGCGCGGATCACCGCCGTATCCGCAGCCTGCGCGTGGCGTCGATCATCAGCGCGCAGGGGCTGCCGTTGGCGCTGGTGATGTTCCTGTTTCTGCCGCGACCGGAAGGCGGCCTGGCGCTGCAAGAAAGCAAAGCTGCGACCGGCATCAGCGACGAACTGCGGCCCGGCGCGATCGCGCAACTTGCCGAAGACACCAGCATTGCCTTTCGGATCGAGTTTCCGGAACGGCATGCGATCAATCCGGCCGACTGGTATTGGCGCGGTTTGGTGCTGACCGAGTTCGATGGCGAAGCGTGGCGGCGGCGGCCCGCCGGCAGCGTGCGTGGCGGGGCCTGGACGCCGGATGCCGAGCAGGTCACGGCCCCGCCGGGCGGCATCGCCATCACGCAGGACATCGTGTTATCACCGCATCGGCATGCGTGGCTGTTTGCGCTCGATTGCCCGCTGCCGTTAAGCCCTGGTGCCAACGCCGGCGGCGCTCGCATGCGCCGCGGCGTAGTGTTGGAGGCCGACCGTGCAGTCACCAGCAGTCTGGTCTATCGCGTGGTGTCGATGCCCGGGGCGCGGCCACGCGATGAACTCGGCCGCGATCGGCCATTTTGGTCCGGTTTTGCCGAAGTCCTGGACCGTCATGGCAGCCGCCGTGAAGCGCTGCCGGCAGAGTTGTCAGCAGAAGAAGCACAGCGCGCGCTGCGCCTGGATCCGCGCCTGTTGGGACTGGCCGAACGTTGGCGCCAAGCCGGCGCCGCGGCCACTGCCAATGACGCGTTGGGCCACGCCTTAGGTGACGGTAGTCAGCAGGCCGCAGCGGTGGTGCGTGCGGGGCTCGACTACTTCCGCGATGGCGGGTTCGTCTACACGCGCAATCCCGGCGCGATGGGCGCGAACCCGGTCGCAAATTTTCTGTTCCAAAAAAAGGCGGGTTTCTGCGGGCATTACGCATCTGCATATGCGTTGATCGCTAGTTTGGCTGGGGTGCCGACGCGGGTCATCGTCGGCTATCGCGGGGCCGAGCTGAATCCGTTCGGGGATTTTTTAGTGGTGCGGCAAAGCCATGCCCATGCGTGGTGCGAATCGTGGTTGGGCGAGGCCGAAGGTTGGCGTCGCGTTGATCCAACCGAAATGGTCAGCGTGCTCGACAGCGACGGCCGGACCACCGCCAGCGATGCGCAGCAGGCGCGTGCGGACGCCGCCGGTGCTGGTGGCAACGGTTGGCTCGCGCGCCTGAAGCGTGGCACCAGTCAGCGTTGGGATGCGGTCGAGGCGAAGTGGGACCGTTGGATGTTGGGCTATGGCGCGGACACGCAGAAGGCGCTGCTGGAACGCCTGGGGCTGCGCCTGAACGACAGCGGGCTGCTGTGGACGCTGGCCGGCATCAGCGTGGCGCTGATCGGCGGCATCGTGGTCGTGCTGTTGCTGGCGCTGCGGCTGCGCCGGCGCGCGCACGAACCGTTGGCGCGTGCGTACGAACGCTTTTGCCGGCGTTTACTGGAACACGGCGTCACGCGTTCGCCGTGGGAAGGCCCCACCGCTTTAGGCGAGCGCGCGGCGCTGTTGCTGCCCGCCGCGGCGGCCGAGATCCGGGCCATCACCGCCGACTATGCGCGCCTGCGTTATGGCCCGCCGTCGGCGTTGAAACCCAGGGCGCTACGACAGCTGCAACGCCGCGTGCACGCATTCCGGCCCAGCGCGCCGGCGCGCCATAGTTGACGCGTCCGCTGCCGCGTCGCTGACGGTACCAATGTTTGGCTATTTCGCGGCGCGCAGGCGTTACGCGTACGGGTATGCGCCTGCTGCCGATTCATCTGCAGTCCGTACTGGGAGCGCCAGCCCTACGGCAATGGTGGGGCGGCGGGTTGCTGCATGCGCGCGCGCGCTCCAGTTTGCTGATCGATGTGGTGGGCTTGCTAGTGTTGGCTGGAGTGGCGTTCCTGCTTTGGCAGGTGGGCGCACAATGGGACGCACCGTTTCGACCGGCGATCGACATCGACTTGTCGCCGTGGGCACTTCCCTGGTATGCGACATTGTCGCTCGCGCGTGGCTTGGTCGCCTACGCGCTATCGCTCAGTTTCGCGTTGATGATCGGGTTGTGGGCGGTGCACGATCGACGCGCGGGCCGCGTGCTGCTGCCCATGTTGGACATCCTGCAAAGCATTCCGGTGCTTGGTTTCATGCCGGGTTTGGTGCTGGCGATGGTGGCGCTGTTCCCGCATTCCAACCTTGGTCTCGAAGTGGCGGCGATCCTGATGATCTTCACCGGCCAGGTGTGGAACTTGGTGTTCAGCGTCTATCGCTCGGTGCAGGGGGTACCGACCGAGGCGCGTGAAGCGGCGGCGGTGTTCGGCTTTTCGTTCTGGCGCACGGTTCGTTGCATCGAGCTGCCGTCGGCGGTCACGGGTCTGGTGTGGAACAGCATGATGAGCGTCGCCGGCGGCTGGTTTTTCTTGATGGTCAGCGAAGCGTTCACGTTGGGCGACCGCGATTATCGCCTGCCCGGACTTGGCTCGTATTTGAGCGTCGCGGCAAGCCACGGCGACGTGGCCGCGCAACTGTACGGCGTGGCGGCGATGCTGCTGATGATCGTGGTTCTGGACCAAGTGTTGTGGCGGCCGCTGTTGGTGTGGGCGCATCGGTATCGCGGCGACGATGGCGGCGTGGCGAGCACGCCGAGTTCGTGGGTGGTCACGCTGCTGCGCCGGTCGCGCCTGCGGCGCAGCGTGGTGTGTTGGTGGCGACGTCGGGCCTTAGCGCGGCAGCTGAAGCGGCCACCGCCATTATCCGCGGTCATAGCGCCGACGACCGCTGCGCCGGTGGCCGCAGTGTTGTCATCGCAGCCGCACGCGCTGCTGGCGTGGTTGCCCGTCGCGGTGCTGACGACGCTGCTGCTGTGCGGCGCGGTGGCGTTGGTGCACTTGGTGCTGCGGGTGCCGGGGCATGGCTGGCTGACGATCGCGGGCGCGACCGGATTGACGCTGATGCGAGTAACCGCGGCGATCGTGCTGGGCACGGTGTGGGCACTGCCGGTGGGTTTGGCGATCGGGTTGTCGCCGCGTTGGTCGCGGCGATTGCAGCCGGTGATCCAGGCGGTGGCGTCGTTCCCGGCGCCAATGTTGTTTCCGCTGACGGTGCTGGGGCTGCATGCGCTCGGCGTCGATTTAGGCGTGGGCAGCGTGGTGTTGATGCTGTTGGGCACGCAGTGGTACATCCTGTTCAATGTCATCGCCGGCGCCGCGGCGCTGCCCGGGCCGCTGCGCGAAGTGTCGGCGGCGTATGGCCTGCGCGGCTGGCGCCGCTTTCGCACCTTGCTGCTGCCGGCGGTGTTTCCGGCGCTGGTGACGGGCTGGGTGACGGCCGCCGGCGGGGCGTGGAACGCCAGCATCGTCGCCGAGTTCCTGACCTTGCAGGGCAGCGTGGTCAGCACGCCCGGACTCGGCTCGCTGATCAATCGCGCGGCGGCCACCGGCGATGTGCCGCTGTTAGTCGGCGGCGTCCTGGCGATGGCGGCGGTGGTGGTGCTAATCAACCGCACGTTGTGGCGCTGGTGCTATCACTTGGCTGAAACCCGTTTCCGCATCGAGGGCTGACATGACCGACGCCACTACCCATCGCGCCGCCAACGCAGCCACCGTCGCCACCAACGTCAGCGGATCAGGAGTTGAAAAATTATCGGGCGTGCTGGTCGAACTGCGCCACGTCACGCAGGAATTCCAACGCCCTGACGGTCGGCCGCTGCGCGTGCTCGAAGACATCTCATTGGCGGTCCGCGAGCACGAAGTGCTGGCGCTGCTGGGCCCATCCGGCTGCGGAAAATCCACCATTTTGCGCT
Organism: Planctomycetota bacterium; assembly: GCA_038229115.1. Lineage (GTDB taxonomy): Bacteria > Planctomycetota > UBA11346 > UBA11346 > UBA11346 > JBBROQ01. The sequence continues at coordinate 5,705 of JBBROQ010000024.1, forward strand.
GCATCGCCGGGCTGCTGCAACCGACCAGCGGCACGGTTGTGGCGCGCGGCGAACAGCTGACCGGACTCAATTCCGATGCGGCCTTGGTGTTCCAGGGTTTCGCTTTGTACCCGTGGCTGACCGCGGCCGACAACATCCGCGTGGCCCTGGAAGCCGGCGGCGCCGGCCCGGCCGAAGCACGCCGCCGCACCGATGCGGCGATGGCGATGGTTGGCTTGAGCGGCTTCGCCGGCGCGTATCCGCGCGAGCTGTCGGGCGGCATGAAGCAGCGCATCGGCATCGCCCGTGCGCTGGCCGTCGATCGCGCGCTGTTGTTGTTGGATGAACCATTCAGCCAGATCGACGCGTTGACCGCCGAGAGTCTGCGCACCGAAGTGTTGGACCTGTGGCTGCCGCCGCCGCTGCCGAAGGCTGGCGCCATTGCTGCGCCTCAGGCCGAGAAACCGCGCAATCCGCAGACCGTGGTGCTGGTCAGCCACGACATTCAGGAAGTCGTATTTATGGCCGACCGCATCGTGGTACTGAGCGCGAATCCCGGGCGGGTGCGCACCGTGGTCACTAATGCGCTGCCGCGGCCACGCGATCAGCGCGCACCAGAATTCCTGGCCTTGGTCGATCATCTGCACGATCTGATCACTGGGCATGAGCTGCCGGATGCGCCGCCTATTGGCGTCATTCTGCCGCACCCAAACGGGCCCGCCGCAGCGGTCACTGCGCCGCCCAATCAGCCGCAAGTGATCGAGCCATTACCACCGGCGCTGCCCGGCGAGATCGTCGGTCTGATCGAATGGCTGGCCGCGCGCCGCGGCGAAGACGACCTCGCCCGCATCGCTGCCGATACCGGTCACGAATTCAGCCACATCATCGTGGTCGCACACGCCGCCGAGCAGTTGGCGTTGGTCGAAACGCCGCGGCGGCAAGTACGGCTGACGCCGTTGGGCGTGCGCTTTGCCGCCGCACGCGCTGAAGAACGTCAGCAGCTGTGGCGCGCACAGCTGCTGACCCTGCGCCTGATCGCCAATCTGGAAACGCTGCGCGCGCGCCAGCCCGGCGGCCGCTTGGACTGTGACATCGTGCTTGAGCAGCTGGTGTTGGCGATGCCGCACGAGGACTATCAACGGCAATTTCGCACGGTGCTGGCGTGGGCGCGCTACGGCGGCCTGTTCACCAGCGATCGCCATCACGAGCAACTGATTCCGGTACGATAATCCCGCGCGTGGCTGCGCGCAGCGGCGCTCAGATCGGGAACACCACATGAAAGAGTTCGCCGCGGCTGGTGATGCCGAGTTTTCGATACAGCCCGAACAGCGCGTTTTTCACGCTCTGTTCTTTCAGCCCCAGCTGTTCCGCCAGCTCGGCGTTAGTCAGCCCCTTCAGCACATAGACCACGAAACGCCGTTCGCGTTCGGTGAGTTCCAGGCTGCTGAGCCGGCGTTGCAGCAGGTGATCCAGATCACCAGTGGTGTCCGCGCGTTCGTGCAGCAGCCGTTCAAGCACGCCCGCCAACTGCGCGGCGCTGAACGGTTTTTCGAGCAGATAATCGGCACCGCGATTGAGCGCCGCGAGCACCCGCTCCTTGTCGCCAAAGCTGGTCATCACGATGCGCAGCGCGGTGGGATTCTTGAGCGGCACGCGCTCCAACAGCGTCAGGCCGTCACCCTGCGGCATCAGCAAGTCGGTGACCACCACATCGATGTGATCGTCCAAATCGCGGAAGGCCTGATCGCCGCCGGATGCGGTGACCACTTCGAAGCCCAGCCGTGTTAGTCCGCGCGCCAACAGTTCGCGCGCGTCGGCTTCGTCTTCGACCAAAAGGATGCGCGGCATCAGCGGGCTTTCTGTAAGGGTTCGTGCTGCGGTTGAGCGTGATCGGTCGACAGTGGACCGGCGCCAGTCGGCAACGCTAAGCGGGCGTACACCCGGCCATCGCCCTGGGTGAAGGTCAGGCTCGCGCCCAGGCCGCGCACCAAATGCCGCACGATCACGAGGCCCACGCCCAGGCCATCGGACTTTTGCGACGGCACCGGCGCGTCGGTCAGTACCTCGGGCGGCAGGCGGCCGGGATTGCTCAGATGTAAAATAATGCTGTCAGCGGTGCTGCCGTACTCGATCAGCACCGCTGCGGTCGCGTCGGGCGTGGCCGCGGCGCTTTCGTTTGCTGCGCTGGCCGCGCCTTCGACCGCGTTGCGCAGCAGGTTTTCCAGAATGATCGCCAAGCTGACTTGCCGCGCCGCGACCAATGCCGGCAGCGCTGGCGGACGATGCGAAATGATCACCGGCGTGCCGGAGCGCAGGCGCGCATTGGTGACCGCGGCGATGGCCTCGCTGACCGCGGCGGACAAATCGCTGCGCTCGTGCAGATGGTCGGCGGTCGCTGCCGGGGCCGGCCGGCCCAATTCATAGACCAGCCGCACCGCCTGATCGATGCGGGTAAGGTTGGCGTCGATGCGCGTCAGCAGGGCCGGTTCGCTCTGACCGTGGCTGCGCAACTCGCCGCACAGCAGCGTGAGATTGTGCAGCGGATTGCGGATCTCATGCGCCAGGCCGGCGGCGATCCGGCCCAACGCGACAAAGCGCCGTTCGCGCTCGGCCTGCACGGCGAGCTCCTGCTGCGCGTCCTTCTGCCGGAAATGCTCCGACACCAACCACGCCAACAGGCCCATGCCCGGCCCCATCAGCAGCGCTTCCAACAGCCCCATCGCGGCTTTGAACGGCGAGTGCGGCAGCGACTCGACCACGTTGTCACCATGGAAGACGCCAAGGCCCAGCGCGCACGCCGCCAGCGCCAGCAGCCAAGAACGTCGAAGACCGCGACCATGATTCATGCTCGCGACGCTAAGCGTTGAGCGCGCCGGAGAACAAACCCAAGTACTTCATCCCCTCCCATTGCGCGCGCGCCGACTGCCACGCGCAGCCGCTCCAAACGCCGCAGGTTGCCGTCGCCACCCACCTCACTACGGTGCCGCCGCCGCACGCACGGAAAGGTGGCAGAGCGGCCGAATGCGTCGGTTTCGAAAACCGATAGTGCTGAAAGGCACTCGGGGGTTCGAATCCCCCCCTTTCCGCCAAAATTATGAAGCTCTGCCAAGTCATTGGCAGAGCTTCATTTGTTAAGTAGGGCCGGTGATTTTTCAGAACCGATGGCCCTGACCACGTACGACGCGCTTTACGGCGCGCTTACACCAGGGTGAGTTCCAGTCGTTTGCCGACGGCTCGGGCGGCTTGGGCGATGCTGCTGAGCGTCGATTCTTTGTCCGGATCAAGCACCCGATCGATCATCGCACGGCTGGTGTGCATGCGCTTGGCCATTTCGCTTTTGGTGATGTGACAGCGACGCATCTCGTCAGCGATTTCCATCGCGATGACGCGCTTAATGGCGGCGATTTTGACTTCCTCCAACATGCCGCGTTGGGCCAAAACCTCGTCGAGCGTGCTACCAAGGTGGCGATTGGATTTGGCGGGTTTCGTGGTTTTGGTCACGGTTAGTAGCCTTTCTCGTAGGTTTTGAGGCGCTTGATGGCGGTTTCCAAGTCAGCGGCAGGAGCTTTTTGCGATTTCTTGATGAAGCCGTGCAGGAGCACCATGGCGATGTCGTCGACGGTGAAGAAGACCCGTGCGATGCCGTCCTTCACGATGATGCGCGCCTCCCATAGACGTGGCTGTAGTTTGCGCACTCGTGGCATCCCGATGGGCCAACGAAATTGGATCTCGTTTAAGGCGATGCCGACGGATCGGCAGTCTTCATCGGTCAGGTCCAGCACCCATTTACGAACCGGCTCTACGCTGGCCTCGGTCCGATAGAACCGGATGTGCAGCGTTGGTTGAGGCGTCACCGTTGGTACCGTACTATACAATCTACACACACACAAGCGCGTGCCGCTTGGTGCCGGGGATTTTTAGGTGGGCGTAAACAGCAGCTTGGCGAAGCGCGACACCGTCGGCCGCCACGTCGTGCGGTGCGCAGGAATCAGGCCGGGCTGCGCTGCGCTTTTTCGCCCAGGGTTCCGGCAAGGCCTTTGAGGCCGTCGCCGGTGTGTTGTACCACGCTGGCGGCGGTAGCGGTGGCCTTGGCGGTTTCGGCGACCCGTTCGATTGCGGTGACGATGTCGGCGGTGCCCTGGGCCACGGTGGCGACAGTCTGGTTGACCGCGGTGGTGGTGGCGGACTGCTGCGCGACCGACGCGGCGATCGATTGCTGCAGGTCGTTAATGCGCTGCGCAGATTCGTTGATGCCGCCCAGGCAGGTAACGGTGGCTTGGCCGTCGGCTTGGATGCGGGCGATGCGGGTGGCGACGTCTTGGGCGGCGCCGGCGGACTGGCGGGCCAGTTCTTTGACCTCGCTGGCGACCACCGCAAAGCCGCGGCCCGCCTCACCGGCGCGCGCGGCCTCGATGGTGGCGTTCAGGGCCAGCAGGTTGGTCTGCGCGGCGATCGCGGCGATGGTCTTAACAATGGTGTCGATTTCCTGCGACGAGGCCGCCAAGCGCTTGACCGTCACGTCGGCGGCCTGGGTTTGACGATAGGTGTCGGACGCCATCGCTTCGGCTTGGGTGACGGCTTGGCCGATCTCGGCAATGCGCGTGGCGAGCTCATCCATCGCGGTCGCCACCGAGCCTGTACTGGCAGAGATCCTGCGCGCCACGCCGCTGACCATGGTCGCTTGGTCGGCGCCCTCGCCGGCATGGCCCAATAGGTCGCGGCTGGCGGTACCTAATGACGATGAAGCCTGCACCAGGGCATCGACAGCAGCGGCAGATTGCGCGTGCAGTGCCGCGACTGCGCCGTTGAGCGCCACCGCCATGTGACCGAACTCGTCGCGGCTCGATTCGGGCAGGCGCACGGTCAAGTCGCCGGCGGCGATGGCGCCCAGGGCCGTTGTCACTTGGTGCACCGGCGCCAGGGCGCGACGCAGCAACCGGCGGTTAACCAGGGTGGCCACGACAACCACCAGCAGCGACACGGCCAACAGGATGCCGGCGGTCTGTAGGTGTTGCTTTTGCACCGGACCTAGGTCGTGGGCGAGGCGCATGACCAGGTGCGGATCCGGGCTGGGCAGCAGGGACTGAATCCGTTGCGCCGGCCACATGCCCGCGGCAGCGACCACGGTGCCGTCGATCTCGATGCGGGAAGGCGAGCGGAACAGGCCGAGCATGTTTTGACAGTAGGCGTCGTCGATGGGCTGGCCCATCACCACCACGCCCACCGGTTCGCTGGCGGCGCCGATCGGATTAACGGCAAGGATGAGCGGACGGCCGTCGACGATCAGCACGCCGCTCCATTCCTTGCCCGCCAGGGCCTGATCGATCAGGTCTTTGTCGAGGGTGGAATGCAAGGTGCCGACCGAGGCGACCAGTGCGCCTTCAGCGTTAAATACCGCCATCAACGGCTGTCCTTTGGGCAGCAGGCTGGCGGCGGTGTCGGCGATCGAGGCCCGGTCGCCGCCTTCGATGCTGGCCGCCAGGGCGGCGATGCCGCCGATCAGTTTTGCGACGTAGGCCTGTTCCTGCCGAACGTTGGTCAGGGTGTGGTCGGCGCCGGCGGCGGCGGTGGCCAATTCGCTATTCGCCAGGGAACGGCCCGACCAGCCCAGCAGGACCCAGCAGACCGCGGTGGCAATGAGCATGGCGCCGACGACAGGGAGAATGGCGAGCAGAATGATGCGCTTAGCGAAAGACATTTTAGCGGGCCTGGTAGTGGGTGGTGAAAATGAAATCGCGCGCCCGGGCGTTTTCGTGGCAGGCGCTGCACTGGGTCCGCACCGCGGGATGGTCGGCGAAGCCCGACAGGGTGGGCTGGCCGTTGGCCCCGACGCGTTCGTAGATCCAGGGGTCATCGGCGGGGCCGTGGCCAGTCGCGGTGCGCACCATGCGGGTGATGAATACCAGCGCGCCACCGTCGCGGGCCGCGGCCAAGTCCGCGTAGTGACTTTTGGCGATCTCGCAGCCCACCGGGTAGTGGCGAAAGATACGCTTGGACTCGTCCTCTTCGTCGGCGTCGTTGGCGGTGGCGTAGTTGGCGGCATAGGTGCCGCCGTCGCCGTGCGCTCGGGTGACGATCGCCATGTTCCAGTGCGTGGGCGACAGGACTGGCTGGTGCATGACGGTCATGCCGTCGTCGACCGCCGCCGGCGGCCTGGGCTGCACGCCCAGGCAGATCAGCACCACGAAGCCGATCGGACCACCCAAACCCATCGCCATCAGGACGGCGCAGGTGACCAGGGACATGCGTCCTGCGTCCGACTCCGGCATCTCCGGCTCAGGGCTTTAAGGTGGCCGTGACCGTCGCGGCCGGACGGTCGGCGGGGCCTAGTTTGCCACTGGCTTCGACCCCGGGTTTCAGGGTTAGCTCGACCTGGCCATACTTCGAGGTCCACACCACCGCCGTGGCCGCATCCGCGGGCAAATCCTTCAGACTGAAAGCGACGGTTTTGATTCCGGCGGCCGGAACCGCTGGGGCGATCCAGGCATCAGTGTCCAAAGCGGCAATCCACACCTGCATCGCGGGGTGAATTTTGCAGCCCAAACGCACCACCGTGCCCGCCGGCCAATCGACCTTCACTGCGGTATCGCTGCCCGGCGCGTTCAGGCCGGTGTCGAAGGTCGCTGCCTTATCGCTGGCGAAGGCGTTGTGCTGAATCGCGTCGGAGTTGTGCATGCTCACCGCGGTGCCGGGCCGAGCCGCCAGGACCCCAGGCAGGAAGACCTTGTCCTTCTGGTCGATGACCGCCGGCGGGACCGCGGCGCGGGTCACGCCCGGCACCCACACCAACATGCCAGCGGGTACCGTCTTCTCGAAGGTGATGACGCCTTCAAGCGCAGCGCCGGCGAGGTGCGGCATGGCTAAGGCGAACGTGACGAGAGCGTAAACGGCGGTTTTCATGGGGGATTCCAAGGACTAAGGGATGGCGGGTCGGGTGGTGGCGACGGGGTCAGTGAGCGCGCCCAGGAAGGCCACCAGGTCGGCAACCTCGACGTCGCTCAGGTCCAGCTTGCGCACCAACGCATCGGGCGTGGGCGTGTCGCCGCCTCGGTTGTAAAAGCGCACCACCCCTTCCAGGGAGGTCTCTGAACCGTCATGCAGATAGGGGCCGGTCAGGGCCACATTGCGCAGGCCAGGCGTTTTGAACGCCTTCTCGGCCAGGGCGCCGGCGACGATGACGGCCCCGCCGCGGTCGACGTCGCGCAGCCCCAAGTTATGGAAGCTGTCGTCGGTGAAGTTTGGCCCGCTGTGGCAGGCGATGCAGTTGGCCTTGCCGACGAACAGCGCCATGCCGCGGCGCGCTTCCGGGCCCATGGCGTGGTCATCACCCTGAGCGTAGCGGTCGATGGCTGAATGGTTCGAGACGATGGTGCGTTCATAGGCGGCAATGGCCGCGGCGATGCGCGGCGCGTCGATGCCGGCGGTGCCGAAAGCAGCGGTGAAATTTTGCTGATACACGGGCGCGGTGCTCAGACGCACCAGCAGGCCAGGCAGGTCCATGCCCATTTCGCCCTTGGCCTGAATCGGGCCCAGGGCCTGTTCTTCCAGGGTGGTGGCGCGGCCGTCCCAGAAGAGCGCTTTGCTCCAGGCCAAGTTATAGAGGTGCGGCGTATTGCGCCCCAGGCGGTTGCCGTGCGTGCCCATGCCTTTGGCTTGGCCGTCGCCGAAACCCAGGTCCGGGTTGTGGCACGTGGCGCAAGACTGTTGCTGATTCTCGGACAGCCGTTGATCGAAAAACAGCGTGCGGCCAAGCTCGACCAGCGCCGGCGCCGGGGCTTCACCATCCGGCCAGTCGATGGTGGCGGGATCGGGGACACCCAGACGCGAATCAATCCGGCCCGGTATCAGTGGTGCGCTGCCGTCAGCCGGGGTGTTGCCGGCAGCCGGCGGGCTGACGTAACTGGCGTGGCTGACCGAGGCCAAGGGCGCGTCGGAAGCGAGTGGGAAGAAGTGGCCAAGCGCGGCCAGCGCGGCGACGCCGACCACGCCATTGCGGAGCAGAGGGAAGGACATGGCCGTTCGGTACCCCAGAACCGGGACACGGTCACATTGGCCAGACGCGCTGAGTCGGTTCTGCCGCGGCTCAGCAGTTGCGCGTGGGCACGCACGCCCATGCAGAAATCTGTGTGAAATATCCGCGGAAATTGCGCATTTTTATCCAGCGGTTGTCGTCGACGCGGGCGTCGCGCATTCGCTCGCGTCGCTCAGCGCACCAACAGATCGCGCTCCGCCCCATCAAGCACCTCGCGCGCCCACAGCAAATCAGGACCGAAGCCAAGCCGCGAACTGGTGTCACTCGCCGAGCGGTACACCAGGATCGTCACCCCGTCGCTGTCGACCCGCATCGCCATCGCCAACCGTAATCCGTGGATTGCCGGGGTATCGCTACGACGCGGCAACATCATCAACAACAGTTGTTTAAGAGATGTTTCGTTGCCATTCCGCCAAGCGTGGCAATACGGGTGCGTGAAAAATCATGACCCGGCATTTTTAGACGGTTTGGTTCAGTCGGTTCGATCAGGTGATGATGCTGCCTTTGAGCAGCTGATCTTGGCCATCCATGGTGAGATCCGCTGCTTCCTTGCGGCGCGTGCACCCAGCATTGAAGCCGCTGAGGAGGCGCTCCAGGCCGGTTTGGTGGTGATGTACCAGAGCCTGTCCGACTATCGCGTCGGTGGAACTTTTCTGGCCTGGGTCAAAGGCATATGTCTCAATCTTCTGCTGCATGATTTACGCGCGCAGCGGCGGACGGTGCCCATCACCTCCTGCAGCCAAGCAGCGACGCTGCTGATCGACCAGGGGCTCGACGATGAGATTGCAGCGGCAGACGCGGAACGTGTTACGCGGCTAAACGACTGTCTGGGAAAGCTCAAGCCCCGGGATCGCGAACTGCTGCGACAGCGTTACCATGACGGATTTTCGCTGAAGGAATTGGCTCAGCGGTGGAAGCGCCAGGCCAGTCATCTCTCCATGATTTTGCATCGACTGCGCAAGGTGCTCCTGGTCTGTATGGACGAGGTGGGTCCGTGACCGGCGGCTCCCATCATGAAGGATCGGAGGAAGATGCCGACGAAGCGAGCCCATCGATTGGTCCGTTGGCAGCTACCGATGCGAGTGAGATGGCCCTGGCAGACCTGCTGTCAGCAGGGGAGCAGCCAACGGATGCGCAGCGATGTGAAATCCCGCTTAGTGAAGTTCCGCCAGCTAGTCCTCATCCACCGACACCGAGTCAGTGGCAGGATGCTTGGCTGCGCCATCGCCGGCTTGAGATCCTGATCGCTGCGGACTTGCGCCGTAGTGACAGCTCGATCGTCGGCCGCGTGCGCACCCTCATTGAACGGGCCGAGCCAGTGCACGAACGGCAGATGGCGTTGCAGGTCAGACAGCGGTTAAGTCGTCGTCGGCCGGTGCTGCGTCGGTTGGCCTGGGCGATGCTTCTGATGCTGATCGTCGGTCTGGCGTGGGCGATACCGTACGGCAACGCCCCTATCGCTTACACCGCGGATGGGATCGCGCTCCGGCCCGGTGCGGTGATCGACCCTGGCAATGAGGTGCGCTTTCGCGATGGCTCCACCCTTACGGCTGGGCAGGGGGCCGAAGTAACGCTCGTGGCAGGCCAGAGGATTCTGTTCAGCCACGCCAAGCAGGTGCGACTAATTCGTGGGTCGCTGACAGTGAATGCAGTGCCGCAACCTGAAGGGCAGCCACTTACGATTTCGACCCCACAGGGAATCGCGACCCTGCTGGATGCAGCGTGCGTAATAGGCAGCGATCCGCTGGGCACCCGCGTCGCGGTCGAGCGTGGACAGGTCAATGTCGGCACTCCGTCCCATGTCGCAGCCGCGCTGGTGGCGCAGGCTCAGCAGGTCGGTGCCGTCAATGACCACGCCACCAGAGAGCTGGCAGCGAACATCGTCCTCCACGTCGATGCTACCGGACATCCCGCTTTGTCCGCGGGTCAGCTCGATCGGGCACCGGATGGCACCCCGGCTTTACGCGGCCAGCTCTACCACCAACCAACGAACAGCGTCGGGCTGTACTTGGCATCCTATGGAGTCGACGGAAGCCGCGCGGCCTCGCCGGCGGATGAAACGAATCGCTCGCCGGCCCTCTTCCGTTGGGCTTCCTCACTCCATTTCCGCATCCGTGGTTACTCCCTCGCCGCCCGCGTCGGCTACCTGTGGTGCGGGAGCAACGGCCAAGGCTGGGTACGTCAGATCGCGCTCCCTGGTGGCTGGTTCGCCATCGACTGCGACGCCAGCGGCTTCGTCGACGATCTCCAACGCCAGCCGGCTTCACCATTACCGGGCCAGCTCATCACCGAACTCAGCATCGCGCTGAGCCCGGTTGATGAGATGCGCTTTACCACCTTCGATGTCGTCGATCAGCCCTGACCTTTACCGGAGAAATTCACCATGCATTTGCCATTCCGCTACCTGCTCCTGTCATTTTTTGTGGCGACAGCGAGCGCTGCCACCGCATTGCGCGATGACGGAACGGTTCTGGTCGACAATCAGCCCTTTTTACCAGTCGGCTGCTTCGTCAATGAACGGTGGAGTGCCGGTAGCTATAAGGCCATGATCGACGCCCACGCGGCAGCATCGATGAACACGGTATATCTGAACACCCTGGGCACGTCGCAGGCCGAGTATGATAGCGTTTACGACTATGCGGCCTCGAAGGGTGTGCACATTATTCAAACCGCAAATTTGGGTTCGGAATATCGCGACTTTTACAAATCATTGATGCAGCGCTACGCCAACCATCCGGCAACCCTGATGTGGTACGTCCGCGATGATGCTCATGACCATCCTGCCGAAGAATCGGCGGCAATTTCAGCTGACGCGCGCAGCATCGACCCCACCCATCTCACCACGCTCAGCTTCGTGGCCAGTCCCTGGCGAACGTGGACGCGCGAGGGTGTCCTGCCCTATATCGACGCCAGCGATGTTCCGGAATTACAGATGTACCCGATTCCTCAAAAGCCGGTCGATGATGTGTGGACCGACCTCGCCGTCATGGTTTCAGCCGCAGCCGAGCGACACAAGCCGATCATCGCCGTCCCGCAAACGTTCAATTGGAAGATCCAGTTTGACTGGGGTCGCTGGCCGACGGGCAACGAGGTCGGCGTGATGGGTCAACTAGCGTTGATGAGCGGCGTGCGCGGAATGCTGTTCTACACCTACGACGACCTCGAGCGTGCGGGCGAAGTTGGTATCAACAGTTCCCAACCCGAGGTCTGGGCGTCGATGACGCGCCTGTCACGTGAGTCGGCCACGGCGAAAAACTTCCTGCTTAATGGCCAGCGCACCGCGACCGCGGCCGGCAGCAACCGCTACCAATCGACCTGGCGTATCGGCGACGATCTGCTGGTGATGGCGGCGAATACCTCGCTAACTGAGAGCCGGCGGTTTGAGATCGCGATTCCGGTTTCGGCGAGCGCCACGGTGAATCCGCTATTAAGCGGCAGCGCGGTGTCCCTCGCATGGTCGAATGGCCTGCTGACCGGCGATCTGCCGCCGATGTCGACCACGGCTTGTCTGATAAAGCTGAATGCGGCCGTGATCGTTCCTCCGCTCGTCGGTGACGTCAACGGCGATGGAGTCGTCAATGCCGCTGACCTCAGCATCGTGAATGGCCAGTTTGGCCGCAGCGGCAGCGCCATCACCGACAGCCGTGCTGATCGTGATGGCAATGGCCGGGTAGATGCGGTCGACATCGGCACCGTCACCCGTGCCGTTGGCCAGTGACCAGGATCGCCACCCATTACCGCGCCTCGTCAGCACGCGCCTGTCGGACTGATCTCGCTGATCAGTCCGACAGGCGGCTGGGCAACAAAGTCGAGTCGGGCATGTTCTCTACGTCGAATTGCGAAAAATACGCACAATAGCTGGGCCATTCGCGCATGGAATTTCAGGGAATGGTCGGCGCAGGGATCACCCGGCCGTCGCGTCGCTCAGCGCACCAACAGATCGCGCTCCGCCCCATCAAGCACCTCGCGCGCCCACAACAAATCAGGACCGAAGCCAAGCCGCGAACTGGTGCCGCTCGCCGAGCGGTACACCAGGATCGTCACTCCATCGCTGTCGATCCGCATCGGCGCGCCGAGCGTCGCTTCGACCTCGGCGCGCCGCATGCCGATGGCCAGGGCCTTCAGTTGTTCGCGGGTCACTGTCGTGCCGGCAGTTGGCGACGGCGCTGACAATGCGGGATCGCTGTTCGGGACTTTGGCGCCGATCGAAATGTCCCCGATCGGGATCGCGTCACCCTTCTGATCCAGGCGCAGCGTCAGCATTTTCCGCTGTTCATTCGGACGGCCCCAATCGGTGATCGCCACTGCCGTCACGGTCGCCGGGCCCAACAGGTGCTGCGTGCGCGAACCGTAATAGCGACAGCGGATCCGGTACGCGCCGCCCGGCGCGCGGTGCAGCAGGTATTCCTCCGGGCCATACCCTTGGGTCAGGTCGTTGGAGACCAGTCCGCCGCTGATGGTGTGCTGATGGCCGAAGAACGCTTCTTCGCTGCTGGGTTCGATCACATGCAGATCGATGTCGGTGGCGTCCGCGTCCCACGACATCACCACGCGCAGATCGCAATCGAGCAACTGCTTCAGCCGCGGATCCAGCGGCGGAGCCACCGGCGCGCGGTCCCATTGCCGGCGTTCGGCCACCGCCAGCAGTCGATTGAGTTCCTCCAACGCGATCACCTCAATCTGCGGGAAGCGATTCCACGCCTGCATCAGTTCTGAGCGCTGGCCGAGATCGACGTCTTCCAGCGGCTGGCGCATCACCACGCGGTACAGCAGCCCCATCGCTTCGCTGAGGTCGCCGCCACGGCCGGCGCTCTCGCCGCGCACCGCCAAGGCCAGGGCGAGATCGCGGTACGATTGCGGCTCTTCCGGACGCAGGCGCAGGACGTGGCGCAGGACTTCGACCGCTTGGTCCAGATCGCCGGCCTCTTGCAGGCGCCAGGCGAAAATGCGCAGCAGCGACGGATCGTCGAGCCGCAGCTCAGCAAGATTCGAGAGCACCCGACGGCCGAGTAAGGCATCGCGAGCGAGGAAGAATCCAGCGCAGTCGAGGTAGAATGACGGGCTGCCGCGCAGCGCATCGCGTTCGTGCAGATACGCCGCGTACGCCTGATCGGCGGGAGCATCTTTGAGCGTGCGCAAGTACGGCGTGTTGGGATCGAACGGGGTGATGGCGATCGCGCCGCTGGGGGCGGCCTTGTTGTCGTCACCGTTGCCGGCCTTGGCCATCGCGCGGCGCATTCCGCCGCCGCCGCCGTGAGAGGGGGCGCCGAACAGGCCTGACGTGCGACTATCTGCCTCGACGTCCGCGAGCGTTTCGCTGGCGACGCTCGTCTCTTCACCCCTGGGCCTCGCATCATCGCTGTCTGCTTTTCGCTCCTCCTCCATCGCCTCCGGCAACCTGACCGCGGGCGCTGCCGGCGTCGACGCCGCGACTGGCAGATCCACGCCTTGGGACCGTCGAGCGTCGACATCGCGTTGACCGACAATGTCCTTTTCCGGCATTTTCACCGGCGGCCGCTGCCACCATTGCACCCGCTGCTGCCACCAGGCCACCACCTGTTCAAGATGGCCGCGATCGTCGCCCTGCCACTGCACGGCGCGGTTTTTGAGGCTCGCGACGTACTGCTCGTGCATGTGCGGCCAAGTCGCGGGCGGTTCGATCCGGTGGCGCAAATACTGATCGAGGGTTTCGAGCACGATCAGCGACGTCCCCGGCGTGACTAAGTGGTAGCGTTGGCCGAGCGCGATCAGTTCGGCGCGATTGGCGTCGGCGAACACGCCCAAATCTGCGGCGCGGGCCCCGGCCCAAGCGCGCGCAAGGACGCCGCCCGACACCGCCGCTTTGTTCGTGATCTGAATGGTGGCGCGCGACGTTTCCCGACCGCCAGCGCCATAAACCAACTGCACCGCGCCAGCACCGGCAAGCCGCGCCAGGATCGTCACGCGTCCACCGCTGAAGGACGATTGCACGTCATTCAGCACCGCGGCCGGAGCCTCGACACGCAGTAACCCCGGCGTCGGCTCGATGACTGCGGAAATGCCGGCGGCAACGTCGCTGGCTACCAGATCGACCAGCGCCCCGCCGGTGCGCGCCGCCAGTAAGCGCAGCAGGCTGCCATCACGCTCGCTATCACCAACCGCGCAAAACACCGGCACATCACCATTCGCCGGCAGGCCTTCGCCCAGCGTGCCCAGGCCATCGCTGACCAGGATCCAGCAGCGGTCATCGGCATGCGGCAGCGCCGCGCGGCGCAGATCCAGACGGGCCAACGCGGTGCCGCCGTCGTAGGCCACATGATCGATGACGGCGAGCACAGCCGCGGCATCGGCGCAGGGCCGCGACGGTTCCGCGACATCACGGAACACCACCACATCGACCGCGCAACCCGGGCAGCGCGCGAGTAGCGCCTGCACAAACGCACGACCGCGAGCGATGCCGTCAGCGCTGCGACTAGCCGAAGCATCCCAGGCCACCGCGATGCGCCGCAGCGCGCTCGCAGGCTTCGCCGACAGCACCTCGGGCTGATCGCTGATCGCGACAAAGCGCTCACCGTCGCGCTCTTCGACCTGCACCAACTGCCGCGGCAGCTTGGGCAGCCGCACCAACAGATCCTCGCCGGGCGTGACGTCATTCAGCGTCGCGTCCGCCACCCGCCGGTCCTGCCATTTCGTCAGCGTCAGATTGCCGAAGCCACCCATCTGCGGTTCAACCTCGCCCGACGCGATCTCGACATGCAGCGTCAACGCCGGCAGCAGGCAACGCGGCAGCGCGACGCGCAGCGCCGCCTCGTCGCCGCGAATAGTCAGATCCTGAATCCAGGTAACGGCCACCATGCGCTGTCCCTGCGCCGGCACCGGCGCGATGCGGGTGCGGAACAGGTTCCCGCGCACCTGTTCAACCAGCCCTGGATCAACGCGGCGGCGCTGCTCGGCTTCCAATACCACCCGGGCCTGATCCCGGCCGACCACCACGCCATCGACCATCTGCCCCGCCACGTCCAACGCATAGCCGCTGACCGTCGACCGATCAGGCAGCGGAAATTCGAGCATCCCTTCCAACTGCCGCCCATTGGGATTGCGGAACGTCATGGTCGCCGTGCATTCGGCAAACAACCCGCGCACCTGCACCGCCAAAGCATAACGCGCGAGCTCCACCGGCAGTTCCGTCGCCGGCAGCTTGATGGTCGGCGAAACCCAGACCTCGTCGCGGACCGCAGCGACCAAAGGCACCAAAAGAAACCATGCGAGGATCGAGCATGAAAACATGGCGGACTCCAGGAAGGGCAGCAGATGGACCATCGCCGAGCGTGGATTGCCAGCGGGCATTGCCCCGGCTGATGGACTTAGACGGGCAGGCCCCGATTTGGTTCACGGCAATTTGCCGAGCGGAAAAACCAAGCCGTCGAACCGCTGCCGTGCGCCGGCAACCCGGCAAAAATATGCCGCCATGGATGCTCGGCCGCGGACGCCGGGATCATCACTGTCACCATTTCCACGCCCGGAAGTCGGAATAATATTTGATGGCCGCGTGGCTCATGCCAATCTACATTCAATGAAGTAGGATATCAGGATGCGATGGAATCAATCTACGGGCAACGATGGCGCTTGGCGGCAATTTGCGGGTGTCCTTTACTTCACGACCCCCTGGACGGCGCTGGTGTCGCAGGCCGATCGGGTCGTCAATGGTATCACCCATGACGGCACTCCGGTAAAAGAAGAGGCTAACGGTTTCGTCGAACAGATCCAAAGGGGGCTCCCCGGATTGGATCTTCCACCGAAATATAACGCTATCGGTGAGCCAATCCCTACTGGCTATACAAGCCTCATGAGGTCGTACAAAGAAGATAAGGTAACCGCTGAGCTTGGTAAGTTTCAGACTGACCTTCAGTCCAGTGTCTACCTCGTCTCTGGTGGCAAGGTGGACATGCGGCGATTCACCACCAAGGACGGCACGAATGCCTTCCAACGCCTGAATGACCTGCTGCGCTCTAGCGACCTTCGCAAGAATCTCAGCATCATGATTAGCTCCCCTGAGTACGCTGCAAAGCCCTCAGGTGATGACGGCTTCGGCAAGACGGCCACCAGCACCAAGGTTGGTTCTATCTCTTTGGCGATGGAACAGGCCAAGGACGCTGCCACTAAGCAGGTAACAAAGGAATCCCCTGAACTTGCCAATGCTCTTGGTGCTGTTGCCGGTGGGCGTGCAGGCACGAAAGCTGGCAACCAAGGTGTCATTGATGCAGCCAAAGGTGTCCTAAAGAACGCTAGATAGTTTCTCTCCAGTTTCTTCCCTCTCTTAATTGAAAATTGGTACAATGGCATATTCGAGTATCATCTATAGTGGCAATGGGTCGCAGACCACCTTTGCCGTCCCCTTCCCATTTCTAGATCGCTCCCATGTGTCTGTACTGGTGGCAGGCGCACCGGTAGGACTGACATGGAATAGTGACGCTGAAATTCGTCTCGTTGTGGCTGCTGCTGCTGGGACGAACAATGTGCAGCTCGTGCGCGTCACCCCACGGACGGCTTTAGTCAGCTTCTCGGATGGTTCAACCCTCACGGCTGCGAACCTCACCCGAGCGAATCTCCAAAATCTTTACATATCACAAGAGGAGCAGGATAC
>JBBROQ010000025.1:0-21225 GCA_038229115.1 Planctomycetota bacterium
GAAAACCAGGCGTTCATGCACGGTCAACGCGCCGTCCTCGGCCATGTCGATCTGGCGGGTGCACACCCATTCGCCGGTGCCGGCGGGATAGTAGGGAATGGTCAGCGCATACGGCCCGGCCGGATCCAACACCAACGCGCCGCATCCGGCCAAGCCCGTCGGCACGCGCAACTGCGGCGAGAATTGTTTCACCGTCGGATCCAACCAGCGCAGGCCATCGGCCTCGGGCACGACCACCACCAAATGATTGAATTGGTCGAGATCCGGCAGCAGGTCATGCAGCGGCCCATCGGTGCTGACCAAGGCCAAATGCGCAGTGATGCCGGCCGCGTTCAGCAGCCGTTGCAGCAGCAGCGCCTGATCTTTGCAGTCGCCATAACGATTCGTGAGCGTGCGCGCGGCCGCATTGGGTTTAGTAGCACGACGGCCGAATTCGATCGCGGTATAGGCGATGGTGTGTTGAACGTAGGCAGCAATGGCGCTGCGGCGCGCCGCTGCATCGGCGCTGCCAGTGACGATCGTCTGCGCAGTCTGGGTCACTGTTGGTTCGGGTTCCATCAGCGGCGCCAGGGTCGCCAAATAGTCCCGCCCGACCGCATCCCAATTTCTGCCGACACTGCCAAGCCACACGTACGGCGCCCAGGTCGCGGTCGCCGCCTGCCAAGGTTCCCAGGCCAACGCCGGGAGGTCGGCCAGCTCGACGCGGATGACGTTTGGCGCGGGATGGCCGATGCACTCAACAGGCACGCTGCCCGACGCCACTGCGGCCGGTGCAGCGCCGTCGGTGGTTGCATACGCGATCGAGCGCACAGTCGGCCGTGGACCGCCGAGACTCACCGTGGTGTAGGGAAAACGCTCGCCGGCACCGCGTTCCAACACCGTGATTTCGCAATCAATGACGCAGCCAGGATGCACGCCAGTGACCGGCAGCGTCGCGATCTTGGTACTGACCGCCTCGCCCTGACTGCGGTCATCGACAACATAGAACGACGCCGGATCCGAGGTGCTTAACACGGCGCCGTCCGGGCCACGCACGCACAAGCGATTAACGAACAGCACTTCGCTTAAGGCCTGAAACGGAAATTCGAGCGTGCTGTACGCGCGCGCCGCGGTGGCGTCAGGAATCGCAATCGTCAGACGCCGGGTGTGGCGCAGGCCGTCGGTTTTCGAAAACGCCAGCGCATGCGTGCGCAGCAAATAACTGCCGCCGGCCGGCGCACTGGCGACCGCCGACCAGTCCGGTTCGGCCAAATCCGGAATCACCACCGCCGCCACCGGCGTATCCAATCGACCAGATCCACCCTGACCCAATTCGGCATTGAGCTGCTTCAAAAGATCGCGGCAGTCCTGCGCGTTGGGCGCGTATTCCAGCGCTTTTTCCAACGTCGCGATCCCCTGCCGATACCACTTCAGGCGATATTCGCAGCGCGCTTTCAGGTACGCCGTCGCAGTCGATGAGGTGCGTTCATTCAGCGCGGTCGCCTCGGCCAGCGCCTCGGTGTAGGCCTCGGCGGCGTACTGCGTCTCGGCATGAGCCAGCGCGGTGTCGGCGTCGTAGACCTTCGCCAACTGCGCATCAAGCACCGCCAGCGCACGGGCATGATCGTCGTTACGCCGATGCAAACTGGCCAATAACCGCTGTCCGGCCGGGGTGCCGCCACAGGCCGGAAACTGCGTGCATGCGGGGATGGCCTCGTCGCGCCGGTCATGGTCCCACAGCAACTCGACAAAATCGCGGAAGTCAGAAGCCTCGGCGAAACCAGCACCAAACAGCGCGCGATACGCCGCCACCGCGGCCTCGACTTGGCCCGCGTGGGCAAGGAAGAACGCGCGATAGGCCGCGAACTCCAGATCGTCGGGGAAGTGCTTGGCGCGCGCGTCCAGCCACACCAAGCCTTCTTGCGGTTGATCCAGGCGAGTCAGGCAATTGAGCGCGTTGATGTGGCGGATGCGGACCGTGGGGTCGGCATCCACCGCCGCGGTGAACCAGGTCAGCGCCGGCCGATAGGCATTGGCATCGAACAAATGCAGACCGATCTGATTCCAGACTTTGGCTTGGAGGACTGTGGTCGCAGACCACGTCCACGCCGCCTTCGGTAGCGGCGTGAAGCCGTCCACCAGGGCATCGATCGCGGTGGTGTCGGGGTCGCGGGAAAACTGCCAGGCCGCGATCAAGAAGGCTCGGTCGCCATCGCGCACGATGCGCAGACGATAGCGGAAGGCTTGCTGACCAATCTCGCGCGTGAAGCGCCAGTCCAGGCCGGGACAGCCAGCGGCAGTGATCTCGCGCCGCGACACCAATGCAGGATCGCCGTTGGGAATATCCAGCAGAAACAACAGGCCGCGGGCAATGGCAGGCAGCGGTGCATCGCGCTGGCCGAGATCCACCGGCACCACCATCGCGATTGCGCCATGCCGATGCTGCAACGCCACCGCCGCCCCGGAGAAAATAGATCCAGGAGCGACATACGGACGCCATTGGTCTGGCGGCAGCGCCAGTCGAAAAGGCGCATCCGGCGCTTCGTAATCTTTGTTCAGTAGCGGTCGCAGTTGGTCGACCTTTGACGACCGCAGATTCGGATCGTTGATGGCGAAACGATCCAGCATTAACAGCAGCGGGTGCGACGCCTGCTCGGTGCCGCTCGGCATGGTCCTGCTCCACGATAGAAACCTATAATTCCAACCATGTCGTGACATCACGGCGGCCTCGAAGGTTAGTTCCAAATTGCTCTTCAGGCCTTGGACTCTTACCTGCTTCACGGGTATTCCGGAGATCTGTACGCTGGCTAAATCGGTCACGATGGCATGGTCAATGTTCGTAACGAGACTGGTACGCACTGCGGCAAAGAGCTGATCCAACGCGTCACCTTCGGCAGTGTCTCCCTCTTCCGCGGCCAATACCATATAGGTTTCCCGCGGGCCGATGAACATAAGATCCCATTCCTTCGGCGTGGCCTGCTTCGGCACCAAGCGCCAAGGTGGTGGCAGCGTCATTACCAAATAATTCTTCGCTTCCGATCGTACCGGCTCTGCGTCACTGAAACGCGCCATCAGTAATTCAGTGTCCAGCGGTGCCCAGTCCTCCTTGGTGAGCCCGGCCGCAGGAACTGATAAACCGGCGGCACGTTTCCAAAGCTCGACGGCATGTGGCCCATGCAGCTGCATGACGACATTGTGGCACAGCATGAGCAGGTTCTTGCCACCCAGACATTGTGGATTCACCAACGCGATGGGTTGATCGTAAGGCGCAGTTTTCGCCGGGTGCAGATAGACCGCGACCGGCGGTTTTCCCCGTTCGCCTGGTTGGATTTGGTTCAGCAGAACCTGCATCTGTGCTGGCGTAGCCGGCTCTGCCGCTGTGTTGATAATAGATATCGCGGTCGCGACCTTGGTCAGGATCGCCTTCGCCTCGGCAATGCGCGCAGAAACCACGGCCGCGTCGGCAACCATGACCCCGGAAAGCACCAGCGCCGTCGGCGGCACCGCCGCTAACAATGCGCTTGGACCGTTGGCGGTCAGTCCCTTGGGGCCGAGCGTTGCGACGCATTCCGCCGGTTCGGCCGACAACAACTGCAGAGCACTGGCAACATCGCGATAGTTGGGCAGCCACCGCGCCTGCTGTGGATCCTTTTTATTCATCGCCATGACCAAGCCGTACGCCGCCGCATAAGCGCCCAGCGCACGCGGCTGCAACCGCGACCACAACACCGTCCCCGCCGGCAACGCCGTAGGCTTGCGCGGTGGTGAAGCAGGAAGCGCCGCATCCGTCATCGCCATCAGCACGCTCAGGTCGGTCGAGAACAGCCAACGGCCGCCACTGCGCCGTACCTGCAGGGTATAGGGCGTCGGCATCGGCAGCGTCACCAGCACCGCATCGCTTTGAGCCCCGGCGGCATCGAAGCCCCATGCCACGCCAAGCTGCTGCATCCGCCGATCCCACCCGGGCGTCGCCGGTAAGCTGACCACAAAGCCAGGTACGCCGACGCTGGCCAAACCAGCGACCGCCACCGTGCCATCTAGATCGGCCAATAACCTTTCCAACGGCCCAAACGCGACGGCGCTGCGGTTGGCATAATGCGCGGCGAAAGCGCGGATCTCTGGCGAGGCCGCGCACCATTGCGGCCAGGCTTTCGCCAATGCTGCGCCATCGATGCCGAACGCCGATACGGCCATAGCGTCGGCCGGCATGCTGCCAACCACCTGTGCGTCGACCGGCGCCAACGGTGGATAAAAGCCCGGGAAAAGCAGGCGATCGCGGCTGCCTGTCGCCGTCAGCTCAAGCTGCAACGCCACTGCACGCAGCCCAATCGCGGCGAAAAAATCTGCGGATGCGGCTTCATCGGATGCCAGGGCGAACCACTGTTGCGGATGCACTTCCAGCGTGAGGTCGGCCGCCGTTGCAGGCGGGAACACGGGTGGCGTTGGCGGATTGCCGCCCGAGGCCGCGTACAGTTCCTGCGCCGTTCGCGACCAGCGCCAGCCTTGGTGCAGCCAACTTGCGGGCTGGTCGTGCTCACCGTGTTCCGTGATGAAGGTCCAGGCCGGACCATCGACCGGCGCCTGCGCGGCCAGTTCCCAATTGAGCTGCTGACCACCCGCAACCGTATGCAAAGCGTCGGCGCGCAGGTACAGGCGCTGCGCATCGGCCAACAGCAATTCCGCCACCGTGCTACCAGATTCGGTCAGTGCGCGTTGCAACCGCGCAGCAGCCGGAGCGCGCCAGATCTTTGTCCACGGATGATCGACCAAGGTCGTCCGCGACACCCGCAGCCGCGGCAGCTCGAGAATAAATACCGCGTTGGATTCCGCCGCCGTCGCAAGCTCAACACCGCTTAGCGCCGCCAACATCAGTAACCAAACCCTAATCGACCCGCGTGTGTTCATAGTCCGACCACGCTACGACGCGTTATGGCTTGCGGGAAGCGCACAACGCGCGATTCCCGCCCCTAACGTTGCTCAGGTCCCGCGGCCGAAGCGCTTCCGGTCGTTTTCCATCAGGTACAATTTGCGCAGGCGAATGCTCTTCGGGGTGACTTCGACCAGTTCGTCCTGCTTGATGTATTCCAGGGCTTCTTCCAACGAATGCTTGTGCGGCGGGGTGATGCGGATGGCTTCATCGGCACCGGACGAGCGGATGTTGGTGAGCTTCTTTTCCTTCGCGAGGTTCACCATCATGTCGGTGTCCTTCGCATTTTCGCCGACGATCTGGCCTTCGTACAACGGTTCGCCGATGTCGACGAAGAAGCGGCCGCGGTCTTGCAGGTTGAACAGCGAGAATGGAATCACTTCGCCGTTGCACTGGCTGATGATGGCGCCGTTGACGCGCTTCTCGATCTCGCCGCGGAACGGGCCGTAGTGCAGGAACATGGTGTTCAGGATCGCCTCGCCCTGAGTGGCCGACAGCATCGCGTTGCGCAGGCCCAACAGACCGCGCGATGGGATCGAAAACTCCAAATGTTGGAATGTGCCCTTGGCTTCCATCACCATCAATTCAGCACGGCGCATCAGCATCAGATTCATGACTTTGCTGGAGTGGCCTTCGGGCACGTCGACCACGGCCAGCTCGATCGGTTCAAGCTTCTCGCCGTTTTCGCCTTCTTTGTAGATCACGCGCGGCGGTCCGATTTGCAGTTCGCTGCCTTCGCGGCGCATGCTTTCGATCAGCACCGACAAATGCAGCACGCCGCGGCCTGAGACTTCGAACACGTCCGGCGCATCGGTGGGTGCCCAACGCATCGCCACGTTCTTTTGCGCTTCGCGCTCCAGGCGGTTCTTCAGATCGCGCGATTGCAGCGGCTTACCTTCCTGGCCGGTGAGCGGACTGGTCGATACGCCGAAGGTCATCTTGATCGTCGGTTCGTCGATCGGGATCGGCGGCATCGGCAGCGGAAAGTCGGGCTCGCAGATGGTGTCGCTGATATTCACCTGCTCGAGGCCGGTGATGACCACGATGTCGCCAGCTTTGGCCTCTTTGATTTCCTGCCGGGCCATGCCGCTGAAGCGGTGCAGTTGCAGGACGCGACCGCGGTGCGGCACGCCATTGGGGCCGCTAACCACCACCACCGGCTGATTCGCGGTGATCGAGCCGGCGAAAATGCGGCCGATGCCCATACGCCCGACGAAGTCGTTGTGATCGAGGTTGGCAATTTGCAGCTGCAGCGGGGCGTTGGCCTTAATCGGCGGGCCGGGGATGGCGCTGACGATCAGGTCGAACAACGGCTTCAGCGTGCCGTCGGCAGTGGCCAAGCGCGCGCGGCCGGCTTCCAGGGTCATCTCCATGAAACCGATGCGGCCCGAACCGTAAACGATCGGGAAATCCAGCTGCCAGTCTTCGGCGCCAAGTTCGACCATTAGGTCGAAAATCCGGTCGGACACGGTTTCCGGCTCGCAATTCGGCTTGTCGATCTTGTTCACGACCAAGATGACTTTCAGGCCGTTTTGCAGCGCTTTACGCAGCACGAAACGCGTCTGCGGCAAACAGCCTTCGAACGCGTCGACCAACAGCAGCGCGCCGTCGGCCATCTTCAGTACGCGTTCGACTTCACCGCCGAAGTCGGCGTGGCCGGGGGTGTCGACGATGTTGATACGCATGTCGCCGTACTGCACGGCGCAGTTCTTGGCCAGAATGGTGATGCCGCGCTCACGCTCCTGATCGTTGGAGTCCATGGCGCAGATTTCGACCACCTGTTTGGCGTGGAACGCGCCGCCCTGTTTCAGGAGCGCATCGACCAGCGTGGTCTTGCCATGGTCGACGTGGGCGATGATGGCGATGTTACGGACGTCGGCGCGGCGTTCGGTGGCGGGCGGCAGGGTCATGGCTAATTTTCCGGAGAATTCCGTGATTTCACGGCGGGTTTCGCGACCGCTGTGAACGGCGGCGATTTTGGGGAGCGCCTTGGTACCGGCTTCCACCAGATAGGAAAGGAGGCGGTTCACCCGGCGTCAGCGCCTTCGTGAAGTCGGCGTGAACCGGCAGACTGCAACGCACGTATGCCCAAGACGCGCTAACGCCTGCGCGGCGCCCTTGCTCGGCATCGTTCCCTGTCGCACCATTACGCATTCCGCCGGAGAAGCTCATGCGCTCGTATCCATTCCGCCTGCTGTCGTCCTTTCCTTTGGCGGCGACCGTGGTGCCCACGCTGCTGATCCTGGCCATATCAGGCTGGCTGGGTGCAGCCGATACGGCGCCCGCCCCTGAAACCGCCGCGCCGGCAGCACCGGCCCCAACCGCTGACACTGGCATCAGTGTCGAGCAACTGCGCCAGCAACTACCAAAGGTCGACACCATTGTGGTGCGCGGCGAGCAGGTGTTTTGGGACGACGGCAAAGGCCATGCGTTCGCGTTCGCCCCAGTGCTCTTCACCGATGGCGAGCCGGTTATCGACACCGTCATCGGCCGGCTGCCGGTCAGCAAGGCGCTATTGAACGATGGCCGCACCGACGCGCTTGCCGCGTTACCGACACTGATTGCGAACGCAGAAAAAGCCGGCCTGAAAGCCAGTGAGCTCAAACTGCGCGAAGGTTCGATGACCGGCTTCCATCTGCGCGGTGCCACCGCCATCGTGCTGACCGACGGCGTGCTGACCAAATCCGACACGCCCGCGCCTGACGTCTCTGCCGTCACCGAACGCCTGACCAAGGCCGTTGCCGGCCTGACCGCGGCACTGGACACCACGCCCACCGACGAACTCGGCCGCAAGACCATCGCCGACGTGCTGACCAAACTCGCCGGCACGGATGGCGATGAAGAAATGGATATCCTGCATCCGTCATTCGCCCGTCGGGTAGCGCGTTATGGCTGGCTGACCGGATTTTTCCCGACCAAGTCCGAACTGGTGCAGGAAGCGGTGGCCGCGATCAGCGCCAGCGAACGCTTCGCACCGACCACCACCTATGCCGGTGACGGCTGCATCCTGGCGCAGGTGCAGGACGCCTTCGGTCGCAAAGGCTGGACCCTGACCACGCCCACGCGCAGCGCCTACACCTGCGAGCTTCCGGCACCAATGTACCACTGGGCGATGCCGAAGTTGACCTTGGTCGCCGAGCTAAAAGTCGGAGCCGATCCGCTGAACTCGCTGGCCCTGCCGCAACGCGCGAAGCTCTACAACCAAAGCCAATTGCTGGCGAGTTGGACCCCCGAACAAGGTTTGGTCGCCAACGCCAATGACTGGCGCAAATCGGTGCCGGCGCGTGGCGTAAAAGGCGTCGACACCAATGCGGTCGCCGACTTCATGCCGCCGCACATCGTGGTCACCGCGATGAATGGCGACCTGATCGCGTTGCTCACCGCCGGCGGTGTTCTGACCCCGCCACACGACGGCAGCACGCGCGAAGGCGAACGCTTCATTGCCGATGCAGTGAAGACCCTCGCCGATGCGCAAACGCTGGATTTATTGGGCGAATATCTGTTCACCTACATCTACGACAGCCCCGACCCGGCGCAGCCCTGGCTGCTCGGCAATCGCAATGTGAAGGGCGACATCCATCAGACCGCTTTGCAAACCACCTCGTCGGTCACCGGCGGGCAGATGCGCGGCGACTGCGATGATTTGGCCGAGCTCTATCAAGTCATCGCCGAACGGCAGGGCCGCACCGCGCAGGTGATCTCGCTGCCGCAGCACGCCGCCTGCGCGTGGGCGGAAAAGCGCGACGACGGCAAGTGGCATGTGTTTATCCTGCAGACCGGTCCGACGATTGAATTCACTGACGAGTCACTGCCGGAAGCCTTGGCCAAGGGCTACAAAAGTTTCGACGACAGCGAAGCGTTCGATCCCAACGGCCTTGGCCTGAGCCTGCGTTTCTCGGGCGAGAATACGCGCTCCAGCTGGCGACTCAGCTGGCGTATTTTTCAAGATCCGGAATACGCGCGGATCATGATCGACGTGCAGCGCGATTGGCATTTCCAAACCTATCAGCGCGGCATCAGCAAGATGCGCAAACTGATCGACTCCAGCCCGGCCGAAGCAAAGGAGAACGCGAATTATCGCGAACTTTCGGGCCTTTACAGTTTCACCGGCCAGAACGCGTTGGCCGCGGAATACCATCAAAAGGCGATGGATCTGACCGACGATTCCAGCAGCCGTGTGGAAATGAGCATGGAGCTGATCCAGCACCTTTTTGCAGCCGAGAAGAAGGACGAGGCGCGCGCCGTCGCCACCGATGTGCTCGATAAGCAGATTCCCGCGTTAAAGGAAAAGCTTGGGCCTGCGGTGCTGCAATTGGGCATGCAATTGTGCGCGACGTTGGTGCACCACGACTCGACCGATCTGGCCGAACGTGCGTTGGCCGAGACCGGTGTGCTGACCGAACTCAGCAGCCGCATTACGCGCGTTAGCCAATGGCTTAGCAGCGATCAATACAACGCCGACGCCTGGAATGGCTCGCCACAGTTGCAGCAATTCCGCCGCCTAGCACAGGAATTCGCCGGCACCGGCATCGCGCTATTGAAGGAAGCCGGGACCGCCAAATTGGCGACCGATCCGACCCTGCAGGGCGTCGCACATGCGGTGCAGGATTGGCTCAACAGCGTCGCGTTCCGCTCGGCTGACGAACCCGACGAAGCGGTAGTCTATTACGCCACCGCGGCCGCGTTCTATCGCGCAATGTTGGGTGCCGAGCGCTTTGATCCCTTAGTCGAAGCCGCAGCGCTGCCGAGCGTCGACACCGATCACACCAAGCGCATCGGCGGTCTGCCGCAGCTGAGCCTTGACCTGCCGTGGATCCGCGCCGCGGTGCCGTACTGGAACATGCGCATCGCGGAACTGCTCGACAAAGACAAGGACAGCGTCGATGCCAAAGAGATCGTGCGCCTGGGCGCGCGCATGGACGAAGCCAACGCGCAGTGCGTGAAGCTGTCGATCGAGCATCCGTCGCTGGCCCACGCCTATCACTTGGGCTCAGTGGCAGTGGCGCTGGTTGGCAAAGATGAGGCTAAGTTGCGCGCGCTGTTGCGCACCGTGGCGCAGAAGAACGACAAGCGCCTGCGCGACGACACCGCGCAGGCGCTCGGCGATCCGGCGAAGTTTCTCGATCTGGATTGGTATCGCCAAGTAATCGGCGCCTGGAACGACGAGGTCCACTACAAGGACAAGTATTTCTGGATCGCCTGGCGCGCGGCATTGTCGAAGGCGCCGAAACACGCGCTGATGGTCGCGGAAATCGCGGCCAAGCGCTTTGCCGACGATCCGGCCTTTGCCGAGGAGTATGCATTCATGCAGCAGGTCCTGCTACCGGCTGCGGCGACCGGTTCGGCGGCACCGCAGCCGGCGAAATAATCCGACTGCGCAGGCCTGCGTTTGCCGCGCTAGCCACACGGCGAGTCCACCCGATTGCGTACGTCCGCGGCGTACTACACTGCCGCGGATGAACGCATCGCGTTCGTTTTTGGCCACATTGCAGGCGGCAGTCGAGCCGGCGCTATCGCAACCTGCCGACACCGACCGCAGCCGTCGCTTAGCCATGTCGACCACCGGTCGCAGTCATCTCGCCCGCCTGTGGACGATCGCCACGGTCGAAAAACCGCTGATGTGGCGCACCGGAATTTTGCAGGCCTTCCAAGCGATCACCTTCGTGCCGTTCACCGCCGCGGTCGAATATCTCATCCGCTATGTCAGCAATCCTGAACACAGCGCGCGACAGATTGCGGTGTTTCTGGCGCTGTATGTGGCCGCGAACCTGCTGTGGTGGATTCCCCACGCATGGTTCACGGTGCGCGCTTTTCACGTCACGCAGGAACTCGTACGCGCCACCACCGCGCGCATGCGACGGCTGGTGGTTGACCAATTGCAGCGCCTGTCGCTGAACTTCTTCACCGCTCGCGGCGCCGGTGCGCTGTCGAATCAGGTCACGGTGGAAATGGGCAAAGTCGAGAATCTCATCAACACCATCGCCTCGGGCTTCGTGGTGAGCTTATTTGTAGGCCTGACTGCGGCGGTGTATTTGCTGCTGAAAAATCCGTATCTAGCGCTCGCCGGCATGGCAGTGGTGCCGGTGCAATACACCATCATCAAAATGTTCCGTCGGCAATTAGACGAGCTGAATAAAAAGGTTCAGCGCAGCGGCGAAACGTTCAGCGCCAAGATGGTTGAATTTATCAGCGGCATGCGCGTAACCAAAAGCTTCGGCAATGAAAGTTTGGTCACCGGCCGCTTGAACCAATCAATCGAGGACATGCGCAATCACGGTATGTCGGCCAGCATCACCATGCGTTGGGTGTCGATGGGCCTACAGGTCAGTTGGCAATTCACGCAGCAGGTCGTGCTATGGGTGGTCGGCATCGGTTTGGCGATGCGCGCCAGTTCCGAAGGCGGCGCCGTCGTGACCATGGGCGAGATTGGCGAACTGGTGGCATTCGCAGGCCTGTTCGGCTTTCTCAACGCCGGCTTGCAGGCGTTCATTTCTTCGTTCGACGCTTGGATTCAGGCCAAACCCGGCGCGGTGGCGCTGTTCGAGCTGCTCGACAGTGACGAATTGGAAGAATACCAACACCCGCGCACGCAGGTGACGTTGGCCGGCGACCTGCGCTTTGACGCGGTCACATTTCGCTATCCCGGCAATGATGAGGTCCCCGCGCTTAAGGACGTCAACGTGCACATCCCCGCCGGCCAGCGCGTCGGCCTCGTCGGCGAGACCGGCGCCGGCAAAAGCACGTTTCTGGACTTGGTCATGGGCTTCTATCGCCCGGGCATGGGCGCGATCCGTTATGACGGCCACGATTTGGACACTATCGGTTTGCGGCAACTGCGCCGCGCTACCGCGATCATGGGCCAGGATGCGTTTTTGTGGAACACTACCATCGCCGAAAATATCCGTTTCGGCCGCCCCGGAGCCTCCGACGCGGAGGTCGCTGACGCCGCGCGCAAGGCCCAGGCCGCTGACTTCATCGGCCGCCTGGAACACGGCTTCGCCACCGTCTGCGGTGAACGTGGCGCGAAACTTTCCGGCGGCCAACGTCAGCGCATCGCCCTGGCGCGCGTATTTTTGCGCGATCCGAAACTGGTGATTTTAGACGAGCCGACCAGTGCTCTGGACTTGGACACCGAAGCAAAACTGCAGCGGGACCTCGACGCGATGTGCGCCGGCCGCACCACCTTCATCGTCGCGCACCGTCTATCGACTCTACGCGGCGTTGACCGCGTCCTGGTATTCAGCCAGGGCAGTATCATCGAAGACGGCACCCCGGCCGAGCTGCTGGCTCGCGACACGCATTTCGCGCGGCTATCCGCATTGCAGGCCGCCGGCGCGACCTGAACCACGGCGACTCGCACTTAGTCAAATCCCCTACCCCGCAGCTGATCCTCAGACCGTCGGGTCTCGGGTTTGAGAAAGCACGACTTCGATTCAAAAATCAGTGGGCAGACCAATCGTTTCCCATTCCTTCATTTCTGCGGCCATTCGGTCGAGTTTTTTGCGCACAAAGAAGTGCGCGAATTTGCCCAGGACTAACCGTAGCGGCGGTGCTGCGGCGGTAATCGCGGCGATGATGGCTTCGGCGGCTTTCGCCGGATCGCCTGGTTGGCTGCCCGCGATCTTGTCCAGATAGGCGGCGAATTTTCCCGAGGTGGCGCGGTAATCGTCAATAGTGCGATCAGCGCGCTCCAACGAGCGGCCGATAAAGTCGGTGCGGAATGGTCCCGGTTCAATCAGGGTGACATTCACGCCCAATGGCCCTAATTCGAGTTTCATTGCCTCTCCGATGCCTTCCAAAGCGAACTTGGTTGCACCATAGATTGAAAACCCTTCGTGATTTGCCAATCCCGCGACTGCCGACATCAAAACCAAATGTCCGCTTTTTTGTGCCCGCAAATGTGGAATGGCAGCGCGTATAACATTGATCGTTCCGAATAGATTCGTTTCGATATTGGCGCGAATCTGCGCGTCACTGCATTCTTCCAGCGCGCCAATTAATCCATATCCAGCATTATTGACGACAATATCTAAGGCCCCGAAACGCGCGATCGCGGCGTCGATCGCATCGTCAACTTGTCGATGGTTGGTGACGTCTAATCGCAATGCCAACGCACGCTCAGGATATTGTGCTATCACATCGCACAGCACTTCTGGCCGCCGAGCGGTGGCGACAACACGGTGGCCAGCGGCCAAGGCGCGTTCGGCAAGAGTACGGCCAAGGCCGGTGGAACTGCCGGTAATGAACCAGGTGCGGTCTGTCATGGCCGTATTTACGACTGCCAAAGTCAACAGGATGAAGCTGAGCGACCCGGCAACAAAAATCCGCCCTGAAGGTGCGTAGTCGCTGCGATCAGATCGTTGTCATTGACCATGACGCAACATCTCCTCGCGTCCGTCGCAACCGAACCCTCGTGTTCACCATCAATGAAGTGCATGAATCCGGCGCGTTGGGGCTGTTGAAGCTTTAAACATTGAGCATTATGCCAACCGCTACAGCCATGACCTCGATCCCCCTTCCTCCGCTGCGTTTTTTGGTCTGCGCCGGCAGCACGCGCGAGCCTTTAGATCAGGTCCGCGATTGGGGCAATATCTTCACCGGCGGAACTGGTTTCGATATCGCGCGCGCGCTGTCCGCGTACGGCACTGTCGATTTACTGACCAGCAATCATGAGCACTTGGCGCTGATCGCTGCCGGTGGTTTGGGCAATCATCCGATGCAGGGTTTTGGGTTCCGCAGTCATGCCGATTTGCGCGCTGGTATAGAAGCGCGCTATCGCACGGGCGCGTATGACGGCATATGCATGAGTGCGGCGGTGTCGGACTACACGCCCGCTGGCTGTTATGCGGTAATCAGCCGCACGCCGGTGGCTGCAGCGGCGGGCACCGAACTGTGGAACGTACGTGATGTGCAAGCGGGCAAGGTCAGCAGCCAGCATCAGACTTTGGCGGTACTGGGTCGGCAGACGGAAAAACTGGTGGATCTGTTCCGCGCCTGGGGCCATCGCGGCGTGCTAGTAAAATTCAAATTGGAAGTGGGTTTAGATACCGCTGCGCTGTTGGCGATTGGCGAGCGCAGCCGTCAATCCAGCGGCGCAGATGTGCTGATCGCCAACACGCTGGAGATGGTCGCGGGGCCGCAGCCGGGCGCGTGGATGTTGGGTGCCGGCGAACCGCGTTGGCTGGCGCGCACGGTCTTGGCGGCCGAGATCGCAGCCGAGGTCGCCCGGCGTCTGGGCCGAGACACGGCTGCGGCTGAAGCCGCGCCGGTAGTCGCACAACAATTGGCCGAACACTGCCGCAGGTTGGCCGTCGCGATCGGCGCGCTGACGCCGGCCGAGTTCGCAAATCGTGCGCTCAATGACGGCCGCACTGGAGCTTCGATCGGCGAGCATGTGCGGCACTACCTGGATCATCTGCATGCGATCCTTGCCAGCAGCGTGGATGGCCGTGTCGATTACGAACAACGCCGGCGCGGTTGGGCCGGTGAGAGCGAGCCAGCGCTGGCGCTGGCCGAACTCGACACAGTGGTCACTACCTTAAGCCGGGTGCGCGCTCCGGAACTGCTGCGCGTAGTGCAGGTGCGGTGTTCGATCAATCCTGAGGTCGCAACGATAATAGTGCCCAGCACTTTCGGTCGCGAACTGCTGTTCGGCCTGTCGCACGAAATCCATCATGCGGCGCTGATCGCCGCGCGCCTAGCATCATCGCAAGCATAAGCCGCCGCGCCTGCTGCTATGACAACGCTGCGCCGAAAACTTCTGGCACACACTTAAGAACGAATTGATTCACCGTCATAAATTCCAAACTCGCGACGAAGCCCAGCGCGCCATCTTTGAGTACATCGAAACATTCTGCAACCGCACCCGACGCCATTCCTCCATCGGCAACCTCAGCCCAAACGATTTTGCAGTCCAGCCTGCCCAAGCTGCTTAACCCCAAGTACGGTGAATCAGGGGAGGATCAGTGTATCGTCAATGATCGGATCATGTATTTGATCGTGAATCCGTAGCTGGCGGCCAGCGCTACACGGCTTCGTGAATCGCCGTCGGTTTATTTCGCGGGGGCGGGCGCTGCGGGTGGCATCGTTGCCGGCGCGCCGAGATCCGCATTTACCGCCTTCTGCATTTTCAGCCGATCGCGTTCGGCCTGATCGGCTTTGCGTTCACTGCGCGATGCGCCCCACACCACCGTCGAGGGCGAGTCGGCGATGCGCTTGGCGGTGACGGCGAGGTCGACTGTGGTGTCGTCGATGCGTTTGGCCAATACCGGATCGATCAACAAGCGGCTAATAATGCCGTCGCCATGGTCGATCGTGGCCAAAACTTTCGCGGCGCTGGCGCTGGCGGCGCGCAGGTTGACGAGCACCTCGGCGACATTCGCCGCATTGGTTTTCACGGTCTGATCAATGCTGTCGGCGGCGCTGGCAATCGAGGCCAGGATCTGCGCCGAGCGCGTGTCGACCCGCCCGAGGGTGCCGTCGACCTTGTCCAACACCGTGTCGAGTTTGGTCGCCGAACTGCGCAGGCTCGCGCTGGTGGCTTCGAGGTTGGCGAGAATCGTGACCATGCGTTCGCGTTGGCCGTTGAGCGTCTTAGCCAGTTCGGCGCCTTCGCCGGTAAGGTCGGCAGCGTTCTTCACCAAGCGTTTGGCGTCAGCGGCAGATTCGGGCGTGATGAGTTGGTTCACGGATTTCAGAATCGACTTGGCTTGCGCGCTGGCCTCATCAAAGAATCCCGGCATGGCGACCACGCTGGCGGTACCGTCCTTCGCCAGCAACCGATCGGTTTTTTTGTGCAGCATCGGATCGTCATTGAAGGCCAGTGAGGCGTCACCGAACAGGCCGCTGGTGACCAGGCTGACCGAGGCCTGCTGCGGAATGTCGGCGGAGCTCTTAATCTTCACGATCGCGCGGATCGCGCCGGGAGCGGAGGGATTGTCCACCGCGCTGATCGATTCCACTGCGCCGATGGTGATGCCGGAAAGCGTGACCGGGCTTTCGATGCGCAGGCCGCCGGCGTCGGTCAGGTAGACGCTCAGGCGGTAGTTGCGTTCCAACGTGATCTTGTCGGAGAGCAAGATCATGGCGATGGTCGCTACGATCGCGACGACGATCAACAAACCGACTTTGATTTCCAGTTTCTGCACCGGTCGCATTCAGAACTCCACCACGCCGGGCGGCGTGGGTATGGGCAAGGGCGTGTCGCCGGCAGGCGCGGTCGTGGCGGGCACCGGCGCGGCCACGCGGCCCAGGTGATAGCGCACCATCGCCGGCTGCTCGACCGTGCACAGAACATACGCGCCAATCGCAGTGGCGATGGCGGCCAACGGCACGCCGTGCTCTTCGGCCTGCGCGCCATCAGTGGTGCCGCGCACCAACAACCGATAGCGCGGCAGATGTTTGGTCAGCGTCGCCTGATCGATGAACCAGCGCCGGTCGAGCACCGGTAATTCGCGTTTGGGCAACATCGTCAACGTCGAAAAATCAGGGCCAAAAAGTCTTTTTGCGTTCTTGATGCGCTTGGTCACCTCGGCGGGAGTCAACGCGACGCTGTGGCCCTGACGTTCGTCCTCCAGCATATGGAAGCCGTCGGCCTGGTGGTAGAGCGACTGCGTGCCAGCAGTTGGATCGCTCAGGCCGTAAATCGTGAACGCGCTGTCGATGCCGATAGCGGGATCGGTGCCGGGGAAGCAGGCGCTGATCCAGGTCGCGGTTTCGCCCAAGGTGCCCGGCGTAAACCGGGTTGCCGCGTCACCTCGATGATAGACCAATTCGTCTGAAAATTTCAGCAGCGCCGAAAGTTTTTTGTCCCCGTGTTGTTGCAGGGCCAATGCCATTTCCGGTAGCACCGAGCGCAAACCGATGAGCGGATCGACCGCCAGCGGTTTTTTCAGATTGGCGTAACCGGCATACAACAGCGGCAGCCAATTCGGCGCGATCGCCGGCAGATCAAGCTCAGCAAAAACGCTCGCCCCCGCCGGCACCGGCGCATCGCCGGGCGTGCCGGCGAGCAACCGCAGACCCATGGGCTGATCGCTGGCGATGACCAATCGCTGCGCATTCCACACCACCGCCACCGGGCCGGGCGGCAGGTTCAACACATAGCCACCCTTGGTGCCGGGCGCACTCGCCGATAGCTGTTCAAGCGGCAGCGTTTCGCCGCGATATTTTTGCGCCAACGCCGCAACCAACGGCGCCGGATCGGCATGGTCGCGCAGTTTCACCGCCAACGCACCCAACGGCAGCGGGCCTTTCAGATTGGCCAGCAGCAACGCGTCGCCGGTGAACAGTTCCATCAGCGCGTCCGGACGCAGGCCGGTAAGCGCGGTGAAATCCTCCAGCTCGGCGCGCTCCATGGTGTTGAATAGCATGCCAGCGATCGCGCGCGGTTCGGCGCCAATGGCCAAGCGGATCTGCGCGCCACCGATCATCAGCGCGCCCATATCGGCAGCCAACGGATGCAGCGGCGATTGCGTGATGCCGGTAATCGCGCCGTCGCCGCGCCAGTCGCCGCCGCCGTCTCCGCCATCAGAGCGCACGCTCCAGGTCACCACCGGCGCCAGATCGCGCCAACCGGGCAACAGCGGATCGAGGCCATAGGTGATGCCGTCGGTTTCCAAACGCTTGATCCAGCCCAGCACCGCGGCGAGATCGAGCCGCAGCGTGATCGGCGCCGATGCGCCATCGATCGTGCGTTTGGCGCCGGATTCCTGCACCCGCGCCAACGCGACGCCGCTGCCCAACGCCGCGACCGGGCCCAACACCGCGGCCACGGTGCGATTCATGTCGCCGTGACCGGCAAACGCGCCAAGCGTCACCGGCGGCGCATCCGGCAGTACCTGCGTCGGGTCAAACGGCATCGCGGTGGTGACCATGGTCAGCGCCAGCGGTTCGGGTCCGGTCGCGTCCAGCGGCGGATAGACCATGAACGCCATGCCTCGCGCGGTCTTCAACCACTCGGCCACCGGCCACGCGCGTGGCGATAATTGCGCCAGCAAGTCGAGCTGTTTCTGAATATGCGCGACGGTTTTCGCCGCCGCCGGATCCCACCACACGCTGCTGGGCTTGGCCGCGCGCGCGTCGACCGCGACGCGTTCATGGTTCCAGGCGAACTCGAATTCGAGCGCAGGATCGGTGTACGGCGGCACCGCGTCGGCGGCCGCCAATCCGCAACCGAGCGTGCTAAGAACGACAATGAGGAAGCAGGTAGAGCGCGTCATGCGCGGGAAGATACGGGCGCGCGCCAGAAGACGATGCCGAGCGGTGGCAGGGTCAGGCGCAAGGTTGCAGCGAACACGCCGCGGCGTTCGGGCGTGGCCTCGCGCGTGCCGCCATCGACTAGGCCGCTGCCACCGAAACGGGTTTCGTCGCTGGATAACAACTGCGTCCAGGTGCCCGACTGCGGCACGCCGATGGTCCAATCGTGACGCGGCTCTGGGGTGAAATTGCACGCGGCGAGAACGTCGGGCGCGCCGGGCGCTCGACGCAAAAAGATCAGCACGGTTTCCGCGGCGTGCTCGCAGTCGACCCATTGAAAACCGTCGCGGTGGTCGTCGCGCTCATGCAGTGCGCCCTCGCCGGCATACAGGTGCAATGCTGCGCGCAAAAATGCGGTGATGCCGGCGCGGTCGGGCTCGGCGGCTTCGTCCCAATCAACACTGCGGTCCCAAGCAAACTCGCGGCCCTGGCCGAATTCACAGCCCTGGAACAACAACGGCCGACCGGGCACTGCGACTTGATAGCCCAACAGCAGCCGCAATTGCGCCCGCCGCTGCCACCAGTCGCCGGGCACCTTGTCGATCAGGCTGCGCTTGCCGTGCACCACTTCATCGTGTGACAGCGGCAGCACCCATTTGTCGTCATAGGCGTACCACTGATGAAACGTCGCGCGGTTGAAGCTGCCCGCGCGCTGCACTGGATCGAGCTCGAGAAAGTCGAGCGAGTCGTGCATCCAGCCCATGTTCCACTTCAGGTCGAAGCCCAAACCCTGCAGGTCGGTAGGCGCGGTGACCCCCTGCCACGCGGTAGATTCCTCAGCGATCAACAACGTGCCGGCACACTCGCGACGGACGGTGCTGGTAAGTTCCTGAAGGAAACTGACGGCTTCCTCGTTGGTGTTGCCGCCATGTTCGTTGGCGACCCACTCGCCGCCGTCGCGGTCGTAATCGCGATACAGCATCGACGACACCGCATCGACGCGCAGGCCGTCGATATGAAAATTCCGGATCCAATGCAGCGCCGCGCTCAGCAGAAAATTACGCACTTCCGGTCGGCGGAAGTTGAACACATGCGTGCCCCAGGTCTTGTGCTCGCCCTCGCGCGGATCGCCGTATTCGTAGCACGCCGAGCCGTCAAAGCGGGCCAGGGAAAAATCGTCTTTCGGAAAATGCCCCGGCACAAAATCGACGATTACGCCCAATCCAGCGGCATGGCACTGATCGACGAACGAGCGTAAATCGTCGGGCGAACCGTGCCGGCTGTTGGGCGCATATTGGCCGGTGACTTGATAGCCCCACGAGCCTTCGAACGGATGCTGCGCCAGCGGCAGCAGTTCAAGATGCGTGAAGCCAAGATCGATCGCATAGCGGATCAGCCGCGGCGCGAGCACCCGGTAATTCGGCCAGGTTTCTCCATCCATTCCGCGCTGCCACGACCCGAGATGGACTTCGTAAATCGCCATCGGCTTGGCCAGATGGTTGCGCGTGCGGCGGCGCTCTAACCACGTCGCATCCCGCCAGGCAAACGGCGTCGGATCGGCGACTATGCTTGCGGTGGCCGGCGGTACTTCGGCCTGCTGCGCATACGGATCGGCCTTTACCCGCAGTTCGCCGGTGGCGGTGCGCAGTTCAAACTTGTAACGCATGCCGATTTGCACGCCGGGCACGAACAACTCCCACACGCCGTACGGATCGCGCGGGATCAGCGGCTGCCGCAGGCCATCGAAATCATTCCAGTCGCCCAGCACCGACACGCGGGTCGCTTCCGGCGCCCACACCGCGAAGCGCACGCCGCTGATGCCGTCGATGGTCTGCGCATGCGCGCCCAGAATGTCGCCGAGGTGCAAATGATGTCCGGCGCGAAATAGCCCAAGATCGAATTCGGACAGCAGCGGCCCAAAGCGATACGGATCGTGGACGATCTGCGCGCGCGGATCGCCCGGATACTGCGCCACCAATGCGTAGGGTGCGCCTGACGCCACGCCGGACAGCCGCGCGCTGAAAAATCCAGGGATCCGATGCGCGCTTAACGATACCGCTGCCGCGCCGGCAACCCGCACCGCCACCGTACTGCAACGTGGCAGCCAGACGTTGACCGCCCATCCGTCAGCGTCGTGATGCAGGCCCAAAACTCGCGCTGGATCACGCAGTTCTCCACCAGCGAGCGCGGCAATGGTGACGTCGTCAAGCGGCATGCGCTTAGCGGCCGTAGCCGCACGCCGCGGCCGTCATGGCTGCGTGCCGGTTTCCAGGATCTGCTTCAGCGCGTCGAGATTTTCGAGCAGTGCTGCGCAGCCGCGGGCGACACAGGTGATCGGGTCCGGCGCGAGGCGGACAGGCAACCCGGTTTCCTGCGCCACCAACGTAACCAAGCCATTGAGCTGCGAGGTGCCGCCAGCCATGCAGATGCCGCGGTCGATGAGATCCGCGGCAAGTTCGGGCTGCGTGCGTTCAAGCACCATCTTGATCGCATTGATGATCGAGGCGACCTGCGGTTTGATCGCCTCCATGATTTCGGTCGAGTTGATTTCCAGCGAGCGCGGCATGCCGGTGCGCAGGTCGCGCCCGCGGATGGTCATCTTGCGCTCTTCCGCGAACGGCACCGCCGAACCGATGGTGATCTTGATCTGTTCGGCAGTATTTTCGCCGACCACCACGTTGTACTGCGTCTTCAGATATTTGTTCACCGACTGATCAATCTCGTCGCCGGCGACGCGCACCGATTCGCTGGCGACGATGCCGGCGAGCGAGATCACCGCGACTTCGGTCGTACCGCCGCCGATGTCGACGATCATCGAACCAACCGCTTCGGCGACTGGCAGCCCGGCGCCGATCGCGGATGCCATCGGCTGCGAAATCAGAAAGACTTCACGCGCGCCGGCGTTCATCGCGCTGTTGGTGACCGCACCTTTTTCGACTTCATTGATGCCTGAGGGCACTGCGATCACCAAGCGCGGACGGAACGGGCCGCGCCGGCCATTCACTTTGCGGATGAAGTAACGCAGCATCTGCTCGGTGATTTCAAGATCTGCGATCACGCCGTCTTTCATCGGCCGGATGACGTCAATGTTGCCGGGACTTTTGCCGAGCATCACCTTTGCC
>JBBROQ010000026.1:0-20942 GCA_038229115.1 Planctomycetota bacterium
CGATGGCGTTGCCCTGGTCGGGGACGCGGCCGGATTTTGCGATCCTTTCACGGCGAAGGCATGTGCTTCGCCCTGCAAGGTGCCGAAGCCCTGGCCGCGACGTTGGCAACATTGCCCCGCCACGGCGCCATTCCCGCCGCGCTCGACGACTGCACCACGATGGCCAGCGGAGTGGAAAGCTTCCGCGAGGTCGCCGCGATATACGCCACCAGTTTGTTCACATCCTCCCCGACCAGGCCACAGGGTGAGACAAATAAAGGACACCCGCATATTGCAGCGACCCTCTCCCCGCCCATAATCCCTCCCCATGACCCGCTCCCGCTCCGACCTGATCCCCGAATCCAGCCACGGCGTGTTCCATCTGGTGACGCGCTGCGTGCGTCGCGAGCGGCTCCTTGATCGCGGTGATCGAAAGACGCTGTTGTGCCGCGGTTTGGCGGGCTGGTTGCGGCATATGGGGATTGACGTGCTGGCCTATGCCATCATGGGCAATCATGTGCATGTGGTGGTGCGGTTGCGGCCGGATGTGGTGGCGGGTTGGGGTGATCTTGAGGTGGCACGGCATGCATTGGCGGTGCTGCCGGTGCGTAGCGGGCCGGGCCTGGAACCGCTGTCGGTGACGCCGGCATTGGTTGAACGGTATGGCGACAATGCCAAGTGGCTGAAAGAACAGCGTTCACGTTTGTCATCGCCGAGTTGGTTGCTGCGTTTGGTGAAACAGGAAATGTCCCGTCGCGCCAATGCCGAGGATGGTTGCACCGGGCATTTCTGGGAAAAGCGATTCACCAGCGTGGCGCTGTTGGATGCCGCCGCGACGTTGGCATGCATGGTGTATGTCGATCTGAATCCCCTGCGCGCCGGCATGGTGAAAGTTCCGGAAGATTCGCTTTTCACCAGTATCCGTCATCGGATCGCACGGGTGCGATCATCGGCACGTAGCGATCAAACCGCGGAAGACAGCGATCTGGGCGTGCAATTGACGGCCATGCCGAATTGCTCGCCGCCGAACGAATGGACCAGTGAGCAGCAGCGCTGGGGAATTAGCGAAGCCGACTATATCGACATCGTTGATGAAACCGCCCGGCAGGTCGCCGCCGGTAAACGTGGCGTGCTTGCCCCCACCGCATTGCCGATCGTTCAACGATTAGGCATTAAACCCGAAGCCTGGCTGGCCACCATGGCCGAAAGCGGAAGCATGTTAGGATCTGCCCTCGGCGGTCCCGAAGCGCGTAAACGTTGGGCCGAAAGCCGCGGCCAACGGTGGGCTGCGGATAAATCGGGGTTGTGGGCTTAGCTTTTCTTTTCTGAACC
Organism: Planctomycetota bacterium; assembly: GCA_038229115.1. Classification (GTDB taxonomy): domain Bacteria; phylum Planctomycetota; class UBA11346; order UBA11346; family UBA11346; genus JBBROQ01. Next base: position 1,312 of record JBBROQ010000026.1, read on the forward strand.
CTGGTTGCCGCGTCAGGGATCGCTGTACACTCCGAGCGTACACATAAGGGAGTTCCGCCATGCACCGCGTCAATGTTCGTGAAGTCCGCAGTCATCTGGCCGAGCTGTTGGCTCAGGTCGGTTCCGGACGAACGATCGCGATTACCCGGCGCGGTCGCGAGGTGGCTCGCCTGGTGCCGACCGAGGCCGCCACGCCGGCGTTGCCCAGTCGGGCTGAGCAACGTCGTGCGATGGGCCACGCCACGCCCGGCACCGTGTCGCGGATGCGCGACGAAGAACGGGCGTGAGCGCGGTCTACTGCGACACCAGCGTGGTCGTCGCCTATTACGTTCCCGAGACGCACAGCGCGCAGGCTGAAAAAGCCCTGCTCACCCATGGGGAGCGCATGGTTTCGTCTTTGGTACTGACCGAGACCAGCGCCGCGTTGCGCCGGAAAGTCCATAATCGGGAATTGTCGAAGGCCGATGCGCAAGCAGCCTTGAATGATTTCCGGCAGGATGTGGTGACCGGACTGTTCCAAATGGTCGATGTCGAACGCCGCCATTTCGACCACGCGAGCGCGCAGGTGTGGGTGACTAAAGAGCGCCTGCGTTCCCTGGACGCCCTGCATTTAGCCGTGGCCGAACTCGACGGCCTGCAGGTCATCACCGCCGATGTGGTTATGGCGAAAGCCGCCAAGGAATTGGGTATTAGGACCATTTGGGCCGGAGCCTAAACAATAGTGATTTGTCGCTTCGTTTATTTGACTTCGTCATGTGGGTGGCATGGGGACGACACCGCGGTTTTGCAAAGCTAATAAAAGACACGCGCAAATTGGCGTACAATTTGCGCGTGTCTTTTATCTCTATTTATCTATGTCCGCATATCTGTGACTGCCGGTAGTCTTCTGTTGTGTGTAGCCGCATCTTCTATTCCGTGACCACATGATCGCCTCCATCCGTTATGCTAAGTCCCATCTCTCCGAACTGGTTGGTGCCGCCGCTGGGGGGTGAGGATGTGCTTATCACGAATCATGGCCACGCGGTAACCCGCTTGTCCTCCGTAACCGTGGGCGATGCGGACGGCGCTGAAGATGTCCTGCGAGCCCTAGTGGACAAAGGGTCGGTGGAGGCGCCGGCTAGCACGAAGCGTACCGGGCGTCTGCGGCCTTTGACGAAGCTTCGGGGCGGAGAAGCGCTGGCCGAGACGGTAGCCGGGATGCGCTTTTGAACCCGGTCGTTTATTGGGATACGTCAGCTTTTTTGACGGTTTTATCGAGGATGCTGCCAGCACGCAGGCGCGGGATTGGTGGCGCAAAAGTACCCTGCCGGCGTCCAGTTGGTTGGCCTCCCCAGTGGTCCTGACCACTCTGGACCAACGCCACCGGATTGGGCACCTCAATGAAAGCGAGCACCGCCAAGCCGTGGCCGATGTGGAAAGTGCCTGGGGTCTCTTTCACAAAGTCCCGGTAGGACCGAAGCTGGCCCCTGAATTACTGCGCGTGCTGCGACTGTACGGTTTGCGCTTGGCGGATGCCGTTGATGTGGCGTCGGCCCTGCATATTCATCGGCGTCTGGCCGGGGATGCATTTCGCTTTGCAGTTCACGACAAGGTAATGGCGGCATCAGCACAGGCCGAGGGCTTAGCATTGGCGTTGATGCTATGATTGTCAAAACACCAAGTAATTCTCCCCCGATACTTTGTTCTGGGATGAGCTGGATACCTGGAGCTTGAGCAAATCCGATGATGTGTCGATGGAGTAGGCGACCGCCATCGCCGCCAATCGCCACGGACGAGCCGGTCGCTCAGGCGTTTGCCGTGGTGCAATGCTTTTGCATCGAACCGGGTGCGTGTTCTACCGCCATGACCCATGGTGGATCAATGAGCGGTAGCGTGATCGGCGGCCGCAAGGCACGTCAGCGTTGGTGCAAGGTTGCCGGCTAAAAATGGTCGGTAGACAAGTTGGGACTGTGGTGAAATGCGTATGTCTTTTATCTTATTCCTTCCTTTATCTCATTCCTTTATCTCATTCCTTTATCTCAACCTTGATTGGCGAAAGCAGATTAAATTTCCGCTAGCCCTGTCTGCATTCCTCTGCGACCATTACTTATGCCCGAAGCCAGCCCTGCCCGCCCCGTCACCGCTCAGATCCTGCATGTCGATCCCCGACATGCCCAGGCAGATGATCTTGCTGAGGGCGCTGCCGCGCGTCCTTTTGTCACCATCGGCGCCGCGGTCGCGCGCGCGCAGCCAGGCGACACGGTGCTGATTCAAACCGGTATCTATCGCGAGCACGTCGCCCCGGCGCGATCCGGTAGCGCCGATCGCCCCATCACTATTCAGGCGGCGCCCGGGGCGCAGGTCTGCATCCGTGGTTCTGAATGTTATGTCGGGCCCTGGCAGCCCGCGCCGGGTCTGCCGGATACAGTGCTGCGGGCCGATTTGGGCGTCTTCGTCTTTCTTGACGGCAATCCCTATACCGAACAGGCCGGCAGTCTGCCGGGCTGGAAATGTCAGGGCCAAGTCTTCATCGATGGGCAGCCCTTGACCGAGGTCGACAGCGCCGACGAGGTTGCGGCGCTGCCCGGCACGTGGCGGTCCGAACGCGACGGCCGCTGGGTGCAGGTGCATTTCCCGTCCGGTGCCATTCCTGGCGCTGCGACCTGCGAAATCACCGTGCGTCGACGGGTGTTGGTGCCGGCGCAGCGTGGCCTGGGTTGGCTGGTGCTGCGCGGACTGACCTGCGAGCACGCGGCCACGCGTTCGTCAGGTGGATTTTGGGAACCAACAGGTTCTCAAATGGGCATGGTCAGTTGCCGGGCCGGCCATCATTGGACCATCGAAGGCTGCACCATCCGTCATGCCAAAACCATCGGCCTGGACATTGGTAATGAGGGCGGCGCCGACCGTGTCGGAGAGGCAGAACTAGCGCACACGGCAGTCGGGCAACACCGCATCCGCAACAATTCCATCTGTGACAATGGCGAGGTCGGTATCTGCGGCCTTGGTCACACCGGAACCCGTATTGAGTACAACCGCATCGAGCGCAATAATTGCTTGGGCCACCACTCGGTTGAGGAGGCGGGCATTAAGCTGCATTTCTGTTTCGATGGGATTATCGAGGGCAATCTGGTGCGCAGCAATCAGGGCTGCGGCATCTGGCTCGACAATGTTTGGTATGGCACCCGGGTCAGTCGCAATGTGGTGCTCGATAATTATAATTCGGGAATCTTCGTCGAATTAGGCGATGGGCGATGTCTGGTCGAACATAACATTGTCGCCTACACCCGCGCCGGCGATGGCATTTACACCCACGATTCATCCGGAGTGGTGGTCGCGCACAATCTGCTGTACTGCAACGCGCACTTCGGTGTCTACATGCGCTATGTCTCGGAACGATCCACCCAGGGAGAGAGTGGTGCCGACATCCACGTGGGCTGCTCCCGGCAGCAAGTGCTCAACAACATTTTCGTCGATAATTATCGAGGTGCCCTCAGCCTGCCCCTGCCCAACGAGCGCGCCCAGGACAATCGCACCGATTGGAATCTGTTTGTTGGCGGCACCCAATGGCAGTGGGAAGGTCACTTCAATCGCTTCAGCATCGGCGGCAACGACAAGCGCATCCCCGGTGCCGAGATCGCGGCCGCCGTGCAGCAGGCCTGCGCTGCTGCCGGGGTTCCCGCGCCGGACGCCACGATTTTCCCCGAACATGCCTTCCTTGATCTCGACGGCTGGCGCATCGCCATGGGCCAAGACCGCAACAGCCTGTGCCCCGCAGTGCATCAGGGTGCGGTCGAGAACGGCGCGGTGCGCAAAGGCTCGTGCACCCTGACCACCGGCGGACCGATGCTGACCTTTAACAATCCCGCCACCTTCAATAGCCTGCGCTGTCCGCCGGTGCCGGGCTGCAACCGTGACTTTCGCGGTCGGGTTTTGCCGACGCAGCATGTACGCCCGGGCCCATTCCAGGATTACAACGCGGATGGCGCCACCCATCAGCCCCTCTGGCCGGTGGCACCGGCGGCGGAAGCGCGGGGATAATGCGCGCGTCTCATTCCGGCGCTGCATGAATCCTGGCAGCCGGATCACCGCCGCGCCCTAGCGAGCTTGAGCGCGCCGAGTTTGACTACAGAAGTTTATGTTCATGAGCCCAGAGTAACCGCCTGGGTTTAGTTATGGCCGCGTTGGTCGAATGATCTCGTTTCCCTATTTCCCCACCACGGGCGGGGAAATAGGGAGGGGCATGTAATCCAGTCGCCCGCGGCATGTTTGGTCATTTTAGCAGTATGGCGATAAGCGGATGCCCATTATTTTCTGTCCTCCTTTACTTTCATAATTTCATTTATTTTATGACTCAGCTTAATCTTACCCATCGAACCACCCAGCCGTATTCGCGACGGCATGCTTGATGTCTGTCGGTCCGAATCTTTTGCACTCGAGGATGGCGCAGGTTCCCGAGCGAGCAGAAAGACCACCGGAATATTGCTCAACCACTTTCCCTGCACACGGTCTCGCTCCTGGTCCGATCACGCGCTGACCTGACCGCTGCTTCAGGCATAGTGTGTTTCATCTGGTGACGCGCTGCGTGCGCCAAGAGTGGCCGCTTTAGCGCACGGATTAGGAAGGCGCTGTTGAGTATAATTATAGCCATGCTACCTCTGGCGCTCCGCTGCTGCCGAAATCGGTTTCGCCTGTAAAAACCCCAGAAAATTACGCGCCACGAAAGATTGCATGCCATGTCGAACCCATCTGTTCCTCCTAAGGCTGACGTCCCGGCGATTCCCGGCATCAGCCCTTCGGGCCTGATCCTCTTTCTGATCTACCTGATCATTTATGGGGTCTTCGTCTATCTCGCGGCGTTCAACGGCGCGGTCATTTCAAAGCGACCGTTTGGCGGCATCAACCTCGCCATTATCTACGGCTTCGTTCTGATCATATCGCCCCTGATCCTGGCGATGATTTACCTGTGGACGGCGCGCAATCACGGGAAGGACGTTTGACCATGAGTCTCGCCCTTCTCGTTTTTCTCGCCTTTGTCGGCGCAGTGCTCGCTATCAGTTTTTGGCTTGGTCGCCAAGCAAAGTCGAGTCAGGGATTTTTCGCGGCCCATGGCCAAATCCCGTGGTTCGTCAACGGCATCGCCTTTGCCGGTGACTATCTATCGGCGGCGAGTTTTCTTGGCATCTGCGGCATGATCGCGTTTTTCGGTTACGATGGATTCCTCTATTCGATCGGATTTCTTGCTGGCTGGGTGGTGGCCCTGTTTGTCATTGCCGAACCGCTCAAAAAGCTTGGTAAGTACACCCTAGCCGACGCCCTCGACGCGCGTTTCGATTCGCGCGGAATTAAACTCTCGGCGGCAATCGCGACCCTGGTTATTTCGGTTTTCTATCTGATTCCGCAGATGGTTGGTGCCGGCGCCCTGATCAAACCTTTGCTTGGCTTTGACCATTATGTCGGCGTCTTGATCGTCGGCGCGGTGGTCATGGTGATCGTGACCACCGCGGGCATGGTCTCGACCACCTGGGTGCAGTTCATTAAGGGCTCGCTGTTGGTCGCTTTCTGTGCGGTATTGTGCGTCTCAATTCTTAACCGCGGCCTGTGGATCAATCCCTACAGTCAGGCCCACGGCAGCGGCCATAGCTTTCAGGCCAACGTTGCCGCCGCGACTATCACCGGTGCGGGCACCGTGATCGAGCCTGCCGGCGCCTGGGCCGGCAAACCCTATGTTCGGGTGCAGAGTCCTGAGGGCGTGGTCGCGATTTGGCGCAGCGAAAAGGACGGCACGCTTAGCGAGGCCCAGTACCTCTCGGTAAAGGGTGACGAAAAGAAGTACAACGGCCAAGCAAAGACCGCCGCCCCTAACGGTAAATTGTGGCCGGTGGGCAACCTGACGAAGTTGCCGAACGGCAGCGATCACACGGGCCCGCTCGGCCCGGTGGAGTTCCTTCAGACATTGCAGGACAGCACCGTGCTGCTGTGGTCGAAAGAAGCGATTAAGGACGGCGACACCGAGTACACCGTGTGGTCGCAAAAGCCGACGCCCGGTGCGAAGCTGATGGTCCCCGGCAACAACCCGTTATTTAAGGGTATCGCCGGTGATCTGCCGGTGATCGATCTGGTCAAACCAGCGACCATAGAGGCCTGGTGGAAGGCGATGCTCAGCCGTATCGATTTCATCAGTCTGATGATCGCCCTGTTCGCCGGCACCGCTTCGCTGCCGCATATCCTGATTCGCTATTACACGGTCAAAGACACCGCCAGCGCACGTAAAAGCACGGTGGTCGGCATCGCCGCCATCGGATTCTTTTACGTGCTCACGCTGTTCCTTGGCCTCGGGGCGATGACCAGCGGCACGTTGGATTTAACGGACTCCAACATGAGCGCTCCGTTGCTCGCCCGCGCTTTTGGCGAGTTGCCGTTTGCCTGCATTAGCGCCATCGCGTTCACAACCGTACTCGGAACCGTCAGCGGCCTGATCATGGCGGCCTCTGGCGCGATCGTCCACGATCTGATGAAGAACGTGGCGAAGGTCGAGCTCAGCGACAAGGCCGAGGTCATGTACGCGAAGATCGCCGCAGTGTTCGTCGGGGCGATCGCGATGTGGCTGGGCATCCAGTTCGCCAAAATGAATGTGGCGATGCTGGTCGGCTGGGCCTTTAACATCGCCGCATCGGCCAATCTGCCGGCGCTGTTGATGCTGTTATTCTGGCGCGGCACGACCAAGCAGGGCATCACCTGGGCAATTGTGATCGGCATGCTGACCAGTCTGGCCTGGGTGCTGGGCAGCAAGGAAGCTCTGATCAACGTTTACGGCTTCACCGCCGACGACGGCACCAAGCGGGCGCTCGTACCGTTTAGCCAGCCCGCCATCGTCACCGTGCCGCTGGGCTTCCTGGTCTTGATCGTGGTCTCACTGTTTACTCGCAAGAAGACTACCTTCCCTGCGAATTGAACAGATGAGCCGATGCAGCACTGGTGGATCTCGCCGGTGTTGCATGGGTCGTTAGAGATCACCCGGCGCCGGCCACAGCTGGCGTGAGGCAGCCTTTAATGGCGCCGTCTCCATTTGGTGGTCATGGCAATATGCGCATGTCCTTTATTAATGAAAAGCCCGCCAATATCAGCCGCTCCACTCGTTATCCTTGGCCATTGTCCACCTATGTGAATGTCTGCGGCAGTGCAGGTTTGGCCGTCAACGTCTGCGAAGGATTGCTTAGCCATTGTCACGGCCCGCGGGGCGTGCGCTTTCGTGTCGAGGATGGCGCGGCGAAGGAAATCTCGCTGTTCCTGGTATTCGGTTTGGTGCGGAGTTCAGATGGTGCGGGGGTGAAATGATGCGTCGCCATCCGTCCGGCCTGCTCAAGCGCGTGGCGATGCGCGTGCTGCTGATTGTGCTCGGGAGCATGTTGGTGCTGTGGGCGGTCGGCGTGCACGGACAGTTGAGCAGCGTCGACAATCCGGGTGTACGCGGTGCGCTGACGCGTTGGTTTATCCGCCTGTCGCCCGGTTTGGCGGCGCGGGTGCAGGGCTATGGATCTGGGGCCAATCTCGCCCTGCTCAGTGGGTGCGTGCTGATCATTGCCGCGGTGCTATGGCCTCTGCGTGGCCGGGGCAACGTCGACTCTGGGCTGCGAAAAAGCCCAGAAAAACCCAAGAGAAAACTCACAAAACCCAACCGCAAAAAGCGCCCGAACAGCGCTCGGAAAAGTGCGGGGAAAAAACTACGGAAGAAAAAGAGCTAGTCGCGCCGGCTCCGCTGGTTCGCCCTCGCGCCGGCGAAGCCGCTTTTTGACTCGCGCCGGCGTAGCCGTTTTTATTCCCGCCGGCGCAGCCGGTCGAGGCCAACCGCGAGCACAATCACCGCACCGATCAAGATTTCCTGCACATACGTCGGCCATTCCAGTTGCTGGCTGCCGTTGCGCAGCACGCCCATAATCAACGCCCCGACCACTGCGCCAATGATGCTGCCGGTGCCGCCGGACAACGACGCACCGCCGATCACCACCGCGGCGATCACGTCAAGTTCGCGCCCGCTGGCGGTGGTCGGATCGCCTTGATGAAGCTTTGCGGTTTCGAGCAACCCGGCGAGACCGAACAGCGCGCCGGCGACGACATACGCCGCGGTTTGCGTAGTACGCACGCGCACCCCGCATAGCCGCGCCGCGGCCGGGTTCGAACCGATCGCGTACAGGTGGCGGCCGAACACCGAGCGCGCCAACAGAACGCCGCTGCCCACGGCGATCAGGGCAGCGATCCATACTCCCGGCGCGACCCCAAGAGCCCGCACCAACCACGGATCGCCGGCCGTTGGGTACGGCTGCATCAGCGCGTCCAACCATGACGGCCCCAGGTTCACCGTCTGATTATCGGCCAGCCATTTCGCCAGTCCGCGCGCGATGCCCAGCGTGCCCAATGTGACGATGAATGGCATAATGCGCAGCCCGGCGCTGACCGCGCCGTTGACCGCTCCGGCCACTGCGCCGACCAGCATCGCCACGGCCAGCGCCGCCACCGGCCCGCCGCCATCGCGCAGCACCAGCGCCGCGGCCACGCCGGTGAGCGCGATCACGGAACCGACGCTTAGGTCGATGCCGCCGGCGACAATGATCAGGGTCATGCCGCACGCGGCGACGGTGACGATCGCCGACTGCGCCAGGATCAGGCTTTGATTGCGGAAGCTGAAGAAGCTCCACGGATCCGAGCCCGCATCCCAACTGCCGGACAACAGCAGCCACAGCGCGTGTCCGGCGTGACCATTGCTGTCCTCGGCGATGGTCCGCCACGCGACGCCCACGCCGCACAGCAGCCACAATGCGAACAGCGCCAGCACCGGGCCGAGTAGGCGCAATGCGGCTCGAACAGCCAGCTCAGTCCGCATCGCGATCCGCTCCGATTGCCGCTGCCAGGACCGAGCCCGGCGTCCACTGCGCGACCGGCCGCGCCGGTCCCAATACACCGCGCCGCAGCACCGCCACGGTATCGCACACGCCCAGCAATTCGGGCAGTTGCGAACTGACCATCACCACGCCGCATCCGGCTGCGGCCTGCGCGCCGATCAGGCGGTAAACCTCGGCCTTTGCCGCGACATCGATGCCGCGCGTTGGCTCGTCCAACAACCACACGCGCGCGTCATGGTGCAGCAGCCGGGCGAGCGCAACTTTCTGCTGATTGCCGCCGCTGAGTTCGCCGACGCACTGCTCTGGCCCGCGTGCTTTCACGCCAGTGCGCTTGAGCTGCTGCGCGGTGGCGGCGTGCTGGCGGCGCGTGCTGACGAATCCGGCGCGGCTGACATTGCCCAAGCGCGACAGGGTCAGGTTGTCGGCAATGCTGCGCATCATCATCAGCCCCTCGCCTTTGCGGTCTTCGCTGAGCATCCCGATGCCCGCGCTCAGTGCCGCCGTTACCGACGCCGGCGGCAGCGTGCGGTCGGCGACGCGCACGTTTCCGGCGACGCGCGGATCCAGGCCAAACAGCGCGCGCAGCGCTTCGCTGCGGCCCGCGCCGACCAAACCATAAATGCCCAGGATCTCGCCCGCGCGCAGCGTGAACGACACCTCGCGCGGCCGATCGTTACGGCCGCGCAGGCCGTCGACCGTCAGCAGCGGCGCGCCGATGGCGTGCGGCGTGCGCGGAAAGGTTTCGGTCGCTGGCCGCGCGGTCAGGTGTTGGATCAGGGTTTGATCACTGACCTCGTTGAAGCGTCCGCTGGTGACGCTGACGCCATCACGCAGGACGATAAAGCGCTCGGCCAAGGCACGGCATTCGTCAAGAAAATGGCTGATATAAATCACCGCCACGCCGTTGTGAGCCAGCCGGCGCACGACCGCGAAGAGCTGTTCGGCATCGGCGCGACCCAGGCTTGATGTGGGTTCATCCAGAACCAGCAGCCGCGGACCCGCGGCCAGCGCGCGGCTGATTTCCACCAACTGCTGCGCGGCCAACGGCAGGTCGCCGGCGCGCGCGTCGAGGTCCAGCGTCTCGGCGCCTAGTTGCGCCAACGCCGCCCGCGCCTGCGTCCGCAGCGCCGATGGAGCAATGAAACCGAACCGCCGCGGTTCGCGTCCCAGCATGATGTTCTGCGCGACGGTCAGATGCGGCGCGAGCGCCAGCTCCTGATGCACGATGGCGATGCCGTGCGCGCGCGCGTCGTGCGGATCGCGCGGCGCGTAGGTAGCTCCGGCGAGCGTCATCTGTCCGGCGTCGGCCGACAGCACGCCGCTGAGCACCTTCATCAGCGTGGATTTTCCGGCACCATTCTCACCGATCAGCGCCAGTACTTCGCCGGCGCGCAGCTCCAGATCGACACCGCCCAAGGCCTGGGTCGCGCCGAACGCTTTGGCGATGCCGCGCATGCGCAACAGCGGCATCAAGTTAGACATCGGCTTACTTTTTTTCACCAAGGTAGTCGGCCAGCGGCGGCGCCAGCAACGCGGCGATTGCCGGTTCGGCCAGATTCTCCAGCGTGACTAATTGCACCGGCGTATCGGTCTGCTTCTCGACTTTCTTGCCGGTGAGATGCGCGACCAGCGTGGTCACGCCCAGGTAGCCCATCTGGAACGGATCCTGCACTACTAAGCCGTGGATCGCGCCACTTTTCAGGCCGTCGATCAAAGCACTGCTGGCGTCAAAGCCGACATGCTTCACTCCGTCTTTCACTGGGCCGCTCAGGCCGGCTTCTTTCAGCGCCAGCATCATGCCGACAGTGGACGATTCGTTCGGCGTGAACACGCCGGCAACTTTGCCGTGGAAACGGCTGAGCAGGTTTTGGCTGGCGGTCAGCGCGCTTTCACGGGTCGCGCCGGCGTGTTGATCACTGGAGAGCAACTCGATTTCAGGATGGTCTTTCAGCGCGTCCAGGAACCCGGCCTCGCGCTCTTCGGTGCTGGCCGAACCGGCCTGATAGCGCAGCAGAATAACTTTTTTCCGATCGGCGGCGGCACCAGCGAGCAGCGCAAGCAAACGCTCGCCTGCCAGTTTTCCGCCAGCGCGGTTGTTGGTGGCGACAAACGATACCTGCTGATCCGAATTGAGCGCCGAGTCGATCACTACCACCGGGATGCCGGCCGCGGTCGCCTGCGCCACCGGCGCGGCCAGGGCCTGCGCATCAAGCGGCGCCAGCACGATACCGCTGACGCCCTTGGCGGTGAAGCCCTGCACCACATCGATCTGTTGCGTGCGGTCGTCCTCTTTGAGCGGCCCTTTCCAGATAATTTTCACCGGCGTCCCGGCCGCGGTCAGCTCGCGCTCCGCCTTCACCGCGCCGGCGTTGATCGCCTTCCAGAACTCATGCGTGGTGCCCTTCGGGATCACTGCGATGGTCAGCGATTTTACCTCGGCGGCCGGTGCCACGAGCGTAGTGAACAGGCAGAGCAACAGCATGGAGGCGAAGGGGAAACGCATGCGGCACAGCTACCGCAGCAGAACTCGTGGCGCAAGCCGGCGGCGGGTGTCAGTGCCGCCGCGCGCGCGGCCGTGCCGCGTACACGCCAGCGAGCACCAACACGCCGCCTAACACCGTGATAAATGTCAGGCGCTCGGTGATGAACAGCATTGACGCCATGGCCGCGAATACCGGTTCAGTGCTGTACGTGATCGCGGTAACGGTCGGGGTCAGGCGGGGCTGATAGACGGTGACCAAATGGAACACCAAGGCCGAGCTGGCCACCACCAACACCAACGACGACCACCAGAAGCGCTGGTCCGTTAGCAGCACGTGCCAGACGTCGGCTTGGTACAGCTCGCGGTTGCCGATCACATCGCCCAAGACCAAGTTAAATAACGCGGTGAAAGTTAACGTGGTCATGGTCAGACGGCGCGCATCGCAGCGCGGCGCATACCGGTTGAGCACGAAAATCTCGGCCGTGAACAGCAGCGCGGCGCCGATGGTCAGCAGTTCACCAAAGAACCGGAACGGCGGCGCCGAAACCAGGCTGTGACTGGTCAACGCGTCGGCATTCGGCAGCCCCAAAACCGCGGTGCCTGCCAAGGCCAGCCCGATGCCCAGAAACAGCGTCGGGGCCGGCCGTTGCCGTGAGCACAGCCACAAACCAATCGGTGCAAACACGACCGTGAGAGCGCTCAGCACCGCCGACGCCGACGGCAGCGTGTATTCCAGCCCCCACAGCTGCAGCGCCATCGCGCCGCCGAACAGCATTCCTGACCACATCCCGCACACGATCTCGGCGCGATTATGGCGAACCTGATCGCGCCACGTCAGGGCGGCATACAGCACCGCCGCAGCCAGGAACCGCCAGCCGTTGTAAGTAGCGCTCAGCGCGAGTTCGTTGCACGAGCGCACGGTCGCGTGTAGCGCCTGGTCAAGCCCATCGCGCGCGAATTGCATAAGCGGAAAGGCCACGCCCATGCAGGCGCACGCGAAAGTCAGGGCCAGGATCGCGGCGACGCTGCGGCGGTTGTGGATGCGCGTGCCGATGCCGGTGCGAGAACGACTGACATAGCCGATCACCGCCGGCGTGCCCGCCGGGCGCAGGGAACTGTCATGGCCGGGATCGATATCGCCGCTTTCCGGCGGGGCGTCGAGCAGATCGTGGTCGAGGTGCAAGTTCATCCGCGCAGGTGCTGGCCTTCGCCCACCGGTCGAAATAGCAGTCGCAGCGGTGATAATGGAGCGGTAGCAGGCAGCGCTGCGCTGCGCGCTGAAGGCGTGGTGTTGGTCGGCGATGGTAGAGGCACGGCATGGAGTGTGCGGTGTGCCCTGCCCAATCGTCAATGAGCGAATGCCCGGGTGTGTGGCCTAGCGCAGGAAAAACCTGCGGGCTAGCAGGACGCCCATGCCCGCCTCCGATCACCCATTTCAGTGAGCGTGTGACGACCCGGTCGCATGCGCCCACGCATGCACAATGTGGTCGACGATCAGGTCGACATTCACTCCGGCTTTCACCTGCGCGAACACCACCGGCCCATCACCGCGCATCGCTTTCGCATCGCGCGCCATCACCGCCAGATCGGCACCGACCGCCGCCGCCAGATCGGTTTTGTTGATAATCAGCAGATCGCTTTGCGTGATCCCCGGCCCGCCTTTGCGCGGCACTTTGTCGCCGCCGGCCACATCGATCACATAGATGATGTAGTCGGCCAATTCGCGGCTGTAGTTCGCGGCCAAATTGTCGCCGCCACTTTCGATCAGCAGCAACTGCGGCGTGAACGCGGCATGCAGTTCTTCCAGCGCGACCAGATTGGCCGAAATGTCCTCGCGGATCGCCGCATGCGGACAGCCGCCGGTTTCGACCGCGCGGATGCGCTCGGCCGGCAGCGCTTCGTTGCGAATCAAAAACTCGCCGTCTTCCTTGGTGAAAATGTCGTTGGTGACCGCCGCGATGTTCATGGTCTCGCGCAGCCGCCGGCACAGTTGCAGCATCAATGCGGTTTTGCCTGAGCCGACCGGCCCGCCGATCCCGACCGTAAACGCGCGCTCATCCAGCGACCGCGCCTGCGGCCGATCCCGCTCATGAAAATGCCCCGGCCCGACGCCGTGATCGTGGCTCATATGCGCGCAAACGAGATGGATACCGAGGTGCAGCATGGGTCAGGCTTTCGTCGATGTGACTTGTTGGATGGCGCAATCGTTCACGAGCTAAACAGCCGCGAATACAGCCGGTCGTGATGGCCGTGAATCAAGTCCAACAACGGCGCAGTCGCGGCGGCGTCTTCGGGTGCGGTGTCGGCGCAACCGGCCAAGGTCGCGTCCAGGACCGGCGCCAAGCGATGTTGCAGCGCCTGCGCCGCCAGCGGTCCGATCGCGCCCAAACGCACGGCGGTTGAACTCAGCGCGCGCAAATGATTGAACAGAAACAGCCGCTGCGCATCGGCCAAGACGACGTCGAGATGTCGGCACACCGCGCCGAACGCGGCCGCCAGATGCGTCGGCAAATGTTCGGCGCGCGTGCGTTGTTTCAGCACATGTAGCGCGTCATTGCCCAAGCTGGCGCAGGCGGTGGCCAGCCACGCTTGGCCCTGCACGCGACTGGCGCGGTTGGCGACATGGTTGGTGGTCATGGCGTCCAACAGCTGATCGAGTTCGACAAATCGTTCGGGCTGCGCATGCACGCCGGTGACGAACGGCAGGGTCGTGTGGCCGGCGTGATCTAGGTGCAGCGCGAAGAATGCTTCGAGGCCGCCAGCGGCCGCAACTTCGCCCAATTGCCACGCGGCTTCCAGGCCCGCCGAATGCGCGAAACCACCGGTAGGAAACGCTGAATCGGCAAGTTGCAGGATCAGCCACGACGCGCTCATTGCCGCCTGCTCAGAAAAGATTGTAGCGCTGGGTCAGCGGCAATTCGGTGGCCGGCGCGCAGCGCAGTTCCTCGCCATCGGCAGTCACAGTGTAGGTCTCGGCATCAACCTTCATCACCGGCGTGGCGTCGTTCAGGCGCATGTCTTTTTTACCGATAGTGCGGCAGCCGCGCACCGCTTCGACGCGCTTGGTCAGGCCATAGCGCGCGCCGACGTCTTTTGTGGCCGCGGCTTGGCTGACCCACGCGATCGAACACCCACCCACCGCGCGTCCGTACGACGCGAACATCGGCCGCATATATACCGGCTGCGGCGTTGGGATCGACGCGTTCGGGTCGCCCATCTGCGCCCACGCGATCATGCCGCCTTTGATGACGATCTCTGGCCGCGCGCCGAAAAACGCGGGTTTCCACAGCACTAAATCCGCAAGTTTGCCGACCTCGACCGAGCCGATGACGTGGCTCATGCCGTGCGCGACGGCCGGGTTGATGGTGTATTTGGCGATGTATCGGCGGATGCGCAGGTTGTCGTTGTTGCCCTGTTCGCCGGGCAACGACCCGCGTTGCGCGCGCATCTTGTGCGCGGTCTGCCAGGTGCGGGTGATGACCTCGCCGACGCGGCCCATCGCCTGCGAATCCGACGAGATAATCGAGAGCGCGCCGAGGTCATGCAGGATGTCTTCGGCCGCGATGGTCTCGCCGCGGATCCGCGATTCGGCGAAGGCCACGTCTTCCGGAATCGACGGATCCAGATGGTGGCAAACCATCAGCATGTCCAGGTGCTCATCGATGGTGTTGACCGTGAATGGCCGCGTGGGATTGGTCGACGATGGCAGCACGTTCGCTTGGCCGCAGACCACGATGATGTC
Organism: Planctomycetota bacterium; assembly: GCA_038229115.1. Taxonomy (GTDB): domain Bacteria; phylum Planctomycetota; class UBA11346; order UBA11346; family UBA11346; genus JBBROQ01. The sequence continues at coordinate 16,415 of JBBROQ010000026.1, forward strand.
CGGCGCGTGACCGCCGCCGGCGCCTTCGCTGTGGTAGGTGTGAATCGTGCGGCCTTTGAACGCCGCGATGGTGTGTTCGACCGCGCAGGATTCGTTCAGGGTGTCGGTGTGGATGGTCACCTGAACGTCGTGGTCTTCGGCCACGTTCAGGCAGCAATCGATCGCCGCCGGCGTGGTGCCCCAGTCTTCGTGCAGCTTCAGCCCAACCGCTCCCGCAGCGATTTGCTCGGCTAAACCAGCTGGTTTCGCGGTGTTACCTTTGCCGGTGAAACCAAAATTCATCGGCAGAGTGTCGGTAGCTTGCAACATCATGCGCAGGTGCGTTTCGCCCGGCGTGCAGGTGGTCGCATTGGTGCCGGTCGCGGGCCCAGTGCCGCCGCCAACGAAGGTGGTGACGCCGCTGGCCAAGGCCTCGTAGGCCTGCTGCGGACAGATGTAGTGGATGTGCGTGTCGATACCGCCGGCGGTGACGATCAGGCCTTCGCCGGCGATCACTTCGGTAGTCACGCCGACGATCATGCCCGGCGTCACGCCCGCCATAACGTCGGGATTGCCGGCCTTGCCGATGCCCGCGATGACGCCGTGTTTGATGCCGATGTCGGCCTTCACAATGCCGGTCCAATCGACGATCAGCGCATTGGTGATGACGCAGTCCAGCGCGTCCGCAGTGCCGACGCCGGCGGCCTGGCCCATGCCTTCGCGCAGGACTTTGCCGCCGCCAAATTTGCACTCGTCGCCATAGACGGTGTGGTCGCGTTCGACCTGCGCCCACAGATTGGTGTCGCCTAGACGTACGCGATCGCCGGTGGTTGGGCCGAACAGATCGGCGTAGGTCTGACGCGAGATAGATACAGACATGTAGTTTTTACCGTCGTTTAGGCGTTGGGTTCAGGTTGCGGGCGCGTGCGAAAAACCGAGGGCGATGGCCTTCGCCACCGCCGCCGCGCGTCCGCTCTCGCTGACCGCGCCGTCGGCCAAATTGTTGCCGCCGCGGATCACGCGCGCGCCAGCGATCGCGACCAACTGCACGGTCTTGCTCTCGCCCGGTTCGAACCGCACCGCGGTGCCGGCCGCAATATCCAGGCGCATGCCATACGCGGCGCCGCGATCGAAGCGCAGGTACGGATTGGTCTCGATGAAATGATAATGACTGCCGACCTGGATCGGCCGGTCGGCAAGATTGGTGACGTTCAGGCTGACGGTTGCGCGGCCGGCATTGAGTTCGACCGCGCCGGCTCCTGGCTCGACCGCTCCGGGCACTTCGCTGTCGGCGAGGCCAAACACCGTCAGCGCCGGTACCGGCAGGAAGCTGCCATACAGCGCCAAGCTGAGGTCACCGTGCTCGGCCGCGATCGGATGATGCACCGTCACCAATTTGGTACCGTCGGGGAAGGTGCCCTCGATCTGCACCTCACTGACGATTTCCGGAATGCCCGACAGCACCTGCCGCCGACCAAGCAGCTTCCGGCCCACATCCATCAACTCGGCCACGCGCCGGCCGTCGCGAATAAACTCCAGCACCACCGTCGCGATCAACGCAACCGACTCGGGCGCGTTCAGGCGCACCCCGCGCGCGAGGCGTTTTTGCGCGAGAAAACCCGCGTTATGCAGCAGCAGCTTGTCGAGATCGCGTGGCGCGAGATGCATGTGAGCTTTCCTGTTTGTCCATGAGAAACGTCGACGCCTACCAGCGCCGCGACCACCGGTCATCGCCGAGAATGTCGCCCAGAGGACGCAGCCAATGGCTGAGCTGAACCTGCGCGATTTCGGTCGCGGTCGCAGCAAAGCGCACGATCACGCCTCCTGCAATCGGACTCGCGCTGGCCAACCACGGCGCCTGCCGCGACGCCGGCGTGCCGGCCGCATTCGACAGCAACGCGCTTAACTGAGCCACCGGTGGGCCGACCACGATCAGGCTGCCGGCGACCACGAAGCGGCCGAACTTCGGCGCGATCGGCGGCAGCAACGACAACGCCTCGATTGCTATCGGACGGCCGGCGACACGAACGTCGGTGCGCGAGGAAAATGCATGAAAAGCCCAACGCTCACCGCAGTCCATACGCCCACAGGTATACCAATCGAGCGCCACCACGCCGGCATCCGCGGCCAGGTCGTAACGCACGCGCTGGGCATAGCGCGCGCCCGCGAATGCGACGATGGGGTCCGGCACATTTACCAGCAACCCGCCTGCACCGATGTCGGCATCCAACTGCTGCCGCGCCCACGCGTCGCCGGGACAACGATAGATTTTTGTCGACGCCTGGGTCGCCAGCACTGCGCGTGCGCCGGCGCCCACCGTGACCGACAACGTCAACGCATCGCCCGCCACCAAACCGCCGCCATAGGAACCGACATAAACCCACGCCGCCGGCCCGCGCGACACCGGCGTCAGCAATTTCAGCGGCGCGCCGGCGTCCGCGGTGGTGATCGTGCTTTTGCCATCGACCAACGTCACCGCCAAGCGCCCGGCGCGGCCTGTCGGATGCGTCAGCACGCGGGCCTCGGGCAGCCGGGCCGCCAACATTGGCTAGACGCTCAGGTGCTGGGCGACCACGTCGCTGGTGAGTTCGGCGGTGGTGCCCGCGGCCACCACTACACCACGATTCATAATCGCGTAACGGTGGCCGAACTCTTTGACGAAATCGAGATACTGTTCGACCAACACGACCGTCATGTTTCGTTCGGTCACCAATTTTCGCAATACCACGCCGATATCGTGGATCACGTTTGGCTGAATGCCTTCGGTCGGTTCATCCAGTAATAACACCGTGGGATCGCCGGCGAGCGCCCGCGCGATCGCCAATTGTTGCTGCTGTCCGCCGGACAGATCGCCGCCCATACGTTTGGCGAATTGTTTCAGGATCGGAAACAACTCGAACAACTCTTCTGGTAGCGTTTTTTTGCCATCGCGCCGCGCTTCCAAACCGATGCGCAGATTTTCCAGCACCGTTAGCTTCGGAAATATCTCACGCCCCTGCGGCACAATCGCGATTCCGGCCTTCGCCCGTGCATGCGCAGGCAGCGCAGTGACATCACGTTCGCCCAAACGCACGCTACCCGAGGCCGCGCGATACAACCCGATAATGGTGCGCATCAGCGTGGTTTTTCCGACGCCATTGCGACCCATCACGCAGGTGATTTCGCCTGGCTTTGCCGTCAGCGATACGCCGCCCAACGCTTTGACCGCGCCGTAACTGAAATGAACATTCTCGACGGTAAGCATCAGGTACGTTCTTTCTCGCGCTCTTTGCCACGGCCCAAATACGCTTCCATCACTTTCGGGTCGGACGAAACCTGATCCAGCGAACCGTCGGCCAACACCTTGCCCTCGCAAAATACCGTCACGCGCGAGCCAAGCCGACGTACGAAATCCATATCGTGTTCGATCACCATCAAGGTGTGCGCGCCTTTGAGTTCCAACAGCAGTTCCGCCGTCAATGCAGTTTCATGATCGGTGAGACCGGCGGCCGGTTCGTCGACCAGCAACAACTTTGGCTTTGCGATCATCAACATGCTGATTTCCAGCCATTGCCGCTGACCATGGCTTAAACGACTGGCGGCGAAATCCTTTACCCTGATCAAATGCACCCGCTCCAAAATGCGCAGGATCTCATCGCGTTCTTCCGGGGTTTCTTTGCCCCACAAATTACGCCAAACTTTGCGCCGCCGCGGCACCGCCAATTCCATGTTTTCATACACGGTCAAACTATTGAATACCGTCGGCGTCTGGAACTTGCGCCCAACGCCCAGCGCTGAAATAGCGGTATCCGGCGCATGCGTGATGTCGACATCATCGAATACCACGCGGCCACTGACCGGCTTGGTCTTACCACTGATAACATCGCACAACGTGGTCTTGCCCGCGCCATTCGGCCCGATCACCACGCGCAACTCGCCACGATCGACGCCGAAATAACCGATGTCCAACGCCTTGAAGCCATCGAACACCACTTTTACGTCGGTGATTTGCACCAGATCCATATTCGACGGCTGATACAGAATATTCGGCTGATGCGCTGGATCGATCGTGCTCATGCGGCGGCCCCCGCGATGGTGGCAGGTGTTTGTTCAGTTCGTGTTAGCCACCAGTCCATCACCACCACAATGGCCACGGCTGCGAGCAGCACCGGATATTTCAGCGGCGCCGTGACGCCGACTGTGACCGGCCAATTCCATAGGGTATGAAATGCCGGCCACAGATGCGTTAGTCCCAAGCCTTCGCCAATCAGGAAAAACGTGATCAGGGCCAAGGGCAGCAGTGCCAGTACGGCGCGCCGTCCATGGAGCAGCCGCTCTTCGAAGTTGTCCCATAATTTCACGCAACCGTCGGGAAAAAGCAGCACGACGGTAAGAAACAATGCGCCTTGGAAGAATGGCCAGATGCTGGGCAGATCGGACGTCAGGCGTGAATAGGCGAGATTGACCAGCAGTGCGCCCAATACCGCGCCCCACAGCCGTCCGCGTCCGCCCACGGCCACCCAGATCACCATCATAATGTGCACTTCGATATTCATATCTGACGGCCCGA
>JBBROQ010000027.1:0-20803 GCA_038229115.1 Planctomycetota bacterium
AGCGCGCGCGTGTTGGTCGAGGCGATTGCCGCGCGGCGGGGACAACGGTGGGCCACGGTCGCGCATGCCGACGATTTCGACGAGGCCGTGAACCTGCTCGCGCCGCAGGCCGAACCCGGCGACACGGTGTTGGTGCTGGGCGCGGGGGACGTGAACCAAGCGATCGGGCCACTCCTGGATTTTTTTCACGCCGCCGGCCCGAGGCCGGCGGCAGCCGCTGAAACCAATAGCCCGGCGGCAGCCGCTGAATCACGCGAGGTCGTCCATGCCTGATCTGCTGACCGATCTCACTACCGCGAATCCGGTGACGTCCGTTCTGTTGTCCGCCTGCACCACCATGCGCATCGGCGGGCCGGCGCGTTTGGTGAGCGTGAACGAGCGCACGGCGCTGGCGCAGTTGGTTGCCGGTCCGCATCGTTGGTTGGGCCGCGGCGCGAACCTGCTGGTCGGTGATGACGGCGTCGATGAACCAGTCCTGCGTTTAGGCCCGGCATTCGCAGAGATCGTGATCGCCGAACGTCGCGATGAACTCACCACCGTTCGGGTCGGTGCGGCCGCGGATTTGGCGCAGGTGATCGCAACCTGCATCGGTGCTGGTTTAGCCGGCCCGGAAGGCTTGGCCGGCGTGCCCGCAACGGTCGGCGGCGCGTTGAAGATGAACGCCGGCACCAGCACCTGCTGGATGCTGGATTGGGTCAGTCGGGTCGAGGTCCTGCTGCCCGGCGAGGACGAACCGCGCTGGGTCGAGCGCGCCGCATTGCCTGCGTCGTACCGCAGTAGCGGTCTGCCGGCGGGCACGGTTTTTCTTGGCGCGGAACTTGCGCTCGCGGCTGGTGATCCAGCCGTGCTGCGTGCGCAGGCGACGAAACTCAAACAAGCCAAAGCCACCAGCCAACCGCTGGCGATGGCCAGCGCCGGCTGCGTGTTCAAAAATCCCGCGCCAACGCTGCCGGCCGGAAAACTGATCGACGACCTGGGTCTCAAAGGCACGCGCGTCGGCGGCGCGACCATCTCGCCGATCCACGCGAATTTCATCGTCAACGACCGCACCGCCACCTGCGCCGATGTGTGCACGCTGATCCGCCAAATCCGCGCGCGCGCGCTGCACGAACGCGGGGTCAGTTTGCAGCTGGAAGTCGAAACCTGGAATTGTCCGCTATGAGCGCACCGCAGAAGTTGCTGGTCGATGTCGTGTGCGGCGGTCCCGGGCGTGAGGCCGCGGTCAGTCGGCGTTCGGGCGCGGCGATTGCCGCCGGCCTGACGCGGCGCGGTCATGACGTGCAGCTGATCGACCTGCCCGGCAAACTGGAACCCGCGCGGCTTCGTGACGGCGCCGTGGTGTTCAACATCGTCCACGGCACCTATGGCGAAGACGGCACGTTGCAGCGCGAACTGGATGCGCTTGGCAAAAATTATGTCGGCGCCGATGCCGCGGTCAGTGCGCTGTGCATGGATAAAGCCGCCACCAAGGCGCGCCTGACTGCCGCCGGTTTGCGCACGCCGTGGGGCGTGGCGGTGCACCTGGGCACGCCGTTTAACCCGCGCGATTTGAAGCTGCCGCATCATGGCGGTTTAGTGTTGAAACCGGCGCGCGATGGTAGTTCGGTGGGTCTGCGCATGGTGCCGAATCCAGGGTTTATTTTGCCAGCGATCGAGGAGATGCTGACGGAAGTTGGCGCGGTACCGTACCTGATCGAAGAGCGCCTGCCCGGTCCGGAATACACCGTGGCGGTGATCGATGAGGACGCTGGCGCGCGCGCGCTGCCGCCGCTCACCATTCAGCCCGCCGACGGCGTGTTTGATTATCAGGCGAAATATCACCGCACCGACACGCGCGAAGAGCCGGTGGCCGACACGGAACTCGCCGCGCGTTTGGGTGCGTTGGCAGTCGCTGCGCATCGCGCCTGCGGTTGCCGCGATCTGTCGCGCACCGACATCATGCGCACCGCCGACGGCGATTATGCGGTACTGGAAATCAACACCCTGCCCGGCTTCACCGACGCCAGCTTGGTGCCCAAAGCGGCCGCCGCGGCCGGCATTAGCTTTGATGAACTGGTCCATCGTCTGATCACTCGGGCCGCTGCCCGCCGCCCGGTACAGGTGCCGACATGAATCCCGCCGCAGACTATGAGCACCACACCGACCCCGATGCGCTGTTGGCAGCAGTCGAGCGCAAACGCCGTGAGCATCCGGCTGATGCGCTCGCACTAGCCGCATGGAAGAAAGCGGCGAAAGTGCCAGTAAAACCGGGAATGAATCTACGCGAGTTGGATGCGCTTGCGCCGCGCGTACCGCGGTTGGCGAACAAAAACGCGGACCTAAACGCAGACGTTGGTGGGAAGAAAAGCGCCGCGAAGAAACCCGCATCCGACGCCGGTACGGCGCGCAAACGGCGCGCGGCGAACGATAACGTCGCCGCTAAGCCCATCCGCGACGCCGCTGCCGAGAAGCACGCGTCCGTGTCTAGTCACATCCATACCGGTCTGTGGAGCGTCGCCGCTGCGGCTGCCGCCGCGGCGTTGTTGGTTCTGACCGTCAATGCTATGACCGTCACGCCCGACCCGCTGCCGGTGACGCGCCTGAGCGTGCAGTGGCTGCCGGGTCCGCAGATTCTACAACGCGACTTCGACGCGTGGGTCGCCCGTTTCCCTGGTCATGACAAACTCGCCAAGCCCGATGATTGGGTGCTGAGTAAATTTGCGGATTATCTCGCAGCCTTGCCCGCGGTGGCGGAAGTTCGGCAGGTGCGCTTGGTGCACGAACCGGCGCTGACCACTGACGGCAGGCGCGTGCAACGACGCACGCTGGAACTGACCATGGGCCTGCGCACGCCGGTAATGCCGGCGATGCTCAAAAGCGGCGAGCGCGCCTGGGTCGATGCCGATGGCCGTTTATTGCCGGGGGAAATGCCGGGGCCGCAGGCGTCATCGGTCAATCGCCGGCCGCCGTTGTTGCGCTCGGCCGAAGATGTTGACGCCGCAACCACGCGCGCCGCGGTGCGGTTGTGGCAGGCGTTGGCGCCGCAGCTTGAGCCCGGACTGTTGGCCGACATCGCGTTGGCCGATCCGATCGACGATCACGGCGCGACTGGCATCGTGCTGTACACGCAGCAAGGCAGCCGCTTGGTGTGGGGCCGGCCGGATGAGGAGCGTTACGGCGTCAGCTTCGACGACAAAGTTCGTGGTCTGGTGCACACGCTCAAATCCAATGGCGATCTGGCGCGGGTGTCCGAGGTCAATGTCCGTTTCCGTCAGCCGTTCTTCACCCTGCGCAAATAGCGTCACCATCCACTAACCGTCATGACCACCGCTCCGGAAAATCTGCTGGTGATCGCCGACATTAGCAGTCACCACGTCGCTGCGACGGTGGCGGCGTTACATCCCGAACACGGCGAAAAAGTCGCAGCGCACAAACGCGTCGACTGCCAGTGGTTCGATCTATCCGAACGCGGCCGCGTCGATGCGGTCGCCGAAGCGGTGCGCTTGGCCTGCGATTCGGCCGGTATTGAACCGTGGTCGGTGTATCTGTCGCACTCGGATGCGACCGTCAGTTCGCGCATCGGCACTGGTTGGGCCGCGCCCGGCGATGAACTGGTTTTGACCGGGCGCGAACGCGATTACTGCCTGCGCCGCGCACGCGAACAAGCCACCGGCGCCGATCGCGAAATGCTCGACGTGATCCCGATTGCGTGGCGGCTGCGCAGCCGCGATGGCGAACGCGAAGTCGCGGATCCGGTTGGTGAAAAAGCCACCCACGTCACCTGCGAAGCGCTGTTGGTCAGCGCCCGGCGCGGGCATCGCGATGAACTGCACGCGCTCGCGAAAGGTTTGAAGCTGGAGCTTGATGCGGTGATCGCGCAGCCGGTGGCCTTGTACCGCGGCATCGCCGGCAAGCTGCGCGCACGCGGTACGCAGGTGGTGATCGACTGTGGCGCGCGCCACACCGCGATCCTGGTCCGGCGCAAAGACAAGCTGGTGCATGTCGAGGTGCACACATTTGGCGGTGACGACCTGACCCGGCGTATCGCTGAAAACCTGCATGTTTCTCTGGAAAAAGCCGAAGACCTGAAACGTGAGGTCGACATCGGTGCGTCGTTCGCCGCCGGCGTCGGGGCCGAAGGTCAGCAATTTATTTTCAGCGAGATCCAAGAACGCAGCGCGTTGGTGCTGCCCGCGGCCGCATGCTGTGCGGATGCGCTCAACGTGTTTTTTAAGGACCGCGCGCGCGATCTGCGCGACCACAGCCACCTTGGCCAACAGGGCCAGATCCATTTGGTTGGCCGTGGTGCGAACCTGGGCGGACTCGCGGTGTTCCTGCGCGATATTTTTGAATTGCCGGTGGTCCTGGGCACCGGCGACCGTACGCGGCAGCCGGGCGAAGAACTCGACGGCCTGCTGACCGCCGGCCTGGTGTGTTGGGCCGGCGATCACCGCCGCATGCAGTTGGCCGGACGCTCAGCCGGTTTCCGCAAGACCGCCAGCGGGCTGTGGTCGTGGCTGACGAAACCTATGGGTTGAAGCGGCCGATGACGCCCTACCCGCTGATTTCTGCAGCGGCAATCGCGACCCGGTTGAGCGCTTTGAGCGTCGATATTGCCGCGCGTTACGACCAGCGGGCGGTGGTGATGGTGGTGCTGATGGACGGCGCGTTTTGCTTCGCTGCGGATTTGTGCCGCGCGCTGCCGGGATTGGACGTACGGTTGCATTTTCAACGCGCATCCAGTTATCGCGGGACGCTCAGCAGCGGCACGGTCACACTTGCCGAGCTGCCTGATCTGACCGGCGCGGACGTGCTGCTGGTCGACGATATCCTCGACACCGGCCGCACGCTTGCTGCCGCGGTTGCTGCGACACGGGCTGCCGGCGCCAGCAGCGTTGCTACCTGTGTGCTGCTCGACAAACCCGCGCGCCGCGTCGCCGACGGGCTGCCGTCCGCGGACCACGTCGGCTTCACCATCCCCGATCATTTCATCGTCGGCTACGGTTTGGATCTCGACGGAAAATTCAGGCATTTGCCGGATGTCTGCGTGCTGAAATAGCGCGTGCTCACAGCGTCACCCGGCGCAACCGCAGCGCGTTGCCGATTACGGCCAAGGACGATCCGGCCATCGCGGCGGCGGCGAGGATGGGCGGGATCGCGGGCACGCCGAACGACGCGAAAGCGCCGGCGGCCAGCGGCACGGCGAGCAGGTTATATCCGAATGCCAGCCACAGATTTTCGCGGATGCTGGTGCGCGCGGCGCGGCTCAGGCGGCGGGCGCGCAGGATGCCGCGCAGATCACCGCGGACCAAGGTGATGCCGGCGACGGCCTGCGCGGCATCCGCGCCGGTGTCCATGGCGATGCTGACGGATGCCTGCGCCAAAGCCGGCGCGTCGTTGATGCCGTCACCGGCGAAGGCGACGTGATGCCCGGCGGCGACCAGCGCGCGCACGGCATCGGCTTTGGCTGCCGGCGTGGCGCTGGCGATGACCTCGGTGATGCCGAGCGCGGTAGCGACACGCGCGGCGGCGGCCGGGTGATCGCCGGTGGCCATGCAGATGGCGAGGCCGTCGGCGCGCAGAGCGGCGAGCGTTACGGAAGTGTCTGGTTTTACCGCGTCAGTAAGGGCGATCAGGCCCAGCAGCTGGCCGTCGGCCGCGACCAGGACGATGGTCGCGCCGTCGTGTTGCACGCGGGCGAGGTCGGCGGCCAGCGGTGCGAGATCGATATGCTCGGTAGCCAACAGCTTTTCATTGCCGACCACCAAGCGTCGGGTGCCGATCATGCCGATCAGACCGGCGCCCGGCGTGTCGCGCAGCTCGGTGGCCGGCGCAGGTGTGAGATTTCGGGTTTCGGCCGCTGCGACCAACGCGCGCGACAGCGGATGGCTGCTGTGCTGCGCCAGGCTGGCGGCCAAGCGCACGACCTGCGCTTCGTTCGTCCCGGCGACGGCGAACACCGCGGTGACGCTGGCCCGCCCGGCGGTCAGCGTGCCGGTTTTATCCAGCATCAGGACGTCGATGCCGGCGAGTGCCTCCAATGCGGCCGCGTCGCGCACCAGAACGCCAGCGCGCGCGCCAATGCCGGCGGCGACCGTCACCACCATCGGCGTGGCCAGTCCCAACGCGCATGGGCAGGCGACGCACAGTACCGTCACCACATGCAAAATGGCGTTGGCCAAGCGTGGCTCGGGGCCAAGCCACCACCAAGCGCCACCAGCAAGCAGCGCGATCACCAGCACCGCCGGCACGAACCACGCCGCGACCTGATCGGCCAAGCGTTGCGAGGGCGCGCGGGTGCGCCGGGCTTCGCCGACCCGGCGCACGATGCCGGCGATCAGGGTCGCGTCGCCGATGTGCTCGGCGCGGATGGTCAGCGCGGCGTCGCCATTGACGCTGCCGGCCAAAACACGATCGCCGGCGGCCTTCGCGACCGGCATCGGTTCCCCGGTCAGCAGACTTTCGTCGATGGTACTGACGCCGTCCGTGACCACGCCATCGACCGGGACGTGTTCGCCCGGCCGCACCGTCAGCAGCTCGCCGACTGCGACCAGGTTGATCGCCACGTTGCTGCCGACATTGCCATCTGCGCCAGCGCGATGCGCGACCGCGGGCGTCAACGCCAACAGCGCGTCGATTGCGGCATTGGCCGCGCCGCGCGCGCGCAGTTCCAGTACCTGTCCAAGCAGCGTCAGGGTGACGATGACGGCCGCGGCTTCGCCGGCCGGCGGCAGGCCAAAAACCGGAGCGACTGCGGCGGCCACGCTGCTGAGCCACGCGACCACCACGCTCAGGCCGATGAGCGTGAACATGTTCAACGCGCCATGCCGGAATGAGCGCGCGCCGCGGACCAGCAGCGGCCAACCGCACCACCACACCACTGGCGTGCTCAGCGCGAGTTGCAGCCATGCGCTCCACGCCGACAGCGCGTGCATGTGCGTCATCGCCAGGATCACCACCGTGACGGTCAGCGGCACCGCCACCCACAGCCGCCGACGGAAATCGCGCAGCTCTGGATCATCGCCAACCGCCGCCCCGGCCACCGGCTCCAACGCCATGCCGCACTTCGGGCAGGCGGCCGGGCCGCGGTGCTGCACTTCGGGATGCATTGGGCAGGTGTAGAGAACCTCGGATTTCACCGATGTTTCAGCGTTAGCTGGTACGGGAGTTGGTGCCCCAACCGCGACCAGAAATTTCTCCGGCGTCCGCACAAAGCGATCGCGGCACGACAGCGCACAGAACCAATAGCGCTGGCGAGCATGATCAGCATGGCCGGCGGCGGTCGCCGGATCGACGCGCATGCCGCAGACCGGATCGCGAGCGGTGGTTGGGGTGACGGGTTCAGACATCAAGGGTCCGGATCACGCTGGCGAAATCCTGTTCGCTTAAGCCCATCGCTTCGGCCTGCGCATAGGTCGCGGCCAACGCGGTGGTGAACGGCAGTGGCTGCTGAACCGAAGCGGCCAATTGCAGCGCTAAACGCAGATCCTTGTGCAGATGCTTGACCGAAAACTGGGTTGGAAATTCACCGCTGAGCAGCATCGGTTTTTTCAAATCAGCGATGCCGGACTTGGCTACGTTCAGATCCAACGCGCTGAAGAAATGTTCGGCCGACAAACCGGCCGCAGTCGCCAAGCGGAAGCCTTCGGCCAGGATTTGATAACTGCCCGCAATCAGCGCATTCATCGCCAGTTTCATCGCCATCGCTTGGCCGACCCCGCCCAGCGGCACCAGCGCCTTGCCGACTTGCCGGTACACCGGTGCGATGCGCGTCAGCACCTCGCCGTCGTCGCCGACATAGAACACATTCTGCCGCGCTTCTGCGGCCGGTTTGCTGCCGGTGAACGGCAGGTCGATAAAGGTACCGCCGACTGCACGCACCCGCGCCGCCGCGGTCAGCACGTCGGCGACGCCGACGGTGCTGTGCTGCGCGACCACCGCGCCCGCGGGCAGATGGGGGATGAGGCCATCCAGCACTGCGGTAAGCGCAGGCGGATCAGCGACCACGATCGCCACCAGTTCGGCGTCGCGCACTGCGTCCGCGAGTGTTGCCGCGTGGCCGGGCGCGTCGGGTTTGGGGGTGCGGTTCCACGTGCGCACCACATGGCCATTTGCATGCCAATGCCGCGCCCAGATCGAACCGATGATGCCTAAGCCAAGGACCGCGATGCGCATGGATTGCTCCTGGCGGCAGCGTGATGAGGCGAGGACGCGCGCTAGCGGTGGGCGGGTGGCGATCGGTGGAAAACTCGGTCGAAACCTGGTCGATAATGCCTGAAACTCGCCCGCGCTTTTGCTGCGAGAGGGACAGGCTTGCTGACGGTAGGCCGCCCTGTCCGCGCTCAGCCGGCAAGCAGCCGCGCGGTCTGCGTAGGCCCCATTCGCACGGAGAACCCAGATGGTCGATCAGCCGAGCAGCATAGAAGTGCGCGCGTCCGAAAGCCGCGGCTTCGAACCCCGGCGCAAGCCGCGCGAAGAAGTCACGCGCCGTGAAACGCGCGAACTACCGAACAATGTCGAGCTGGAAAAAGCCATCCTGGCGGTGTTGCTCGACGGCCGTCACGCGACCGCGATGTCGAAAGTGCGAACGCTGATCGAGCATCCGCTCGCGTTCTTCCAACGCGACCATCGCATGGTCTATCTCGCGTGTTTGGAACTCGACGACGCGGGTCAGCGCATCGATGTGCAGTCGGTGTGCGAACTGCTTAGCCGCTATCCGTTTCAGGCCCTGCTCGATCGTCTGCGCCAGCAACAGATGCTGCTGGAAACCGATCAGCTCGACACCCTGGGCCGGGCGCGGTTGCGCGAATTGTACCGGCGCGCAGCGGGCGAATCGGCTGAGTTCGAGGACAGCGCGTTGGCCGCGATGGGCGGCTTCACCGCGGTGTCGGATCTGATGCAGGCGTTCGGCCCGGTCGCGGGTATCGAGCGTAATGTCGCGCTGCTGTGGGATTATTATCTGAAGCGCCGATTGATCCTGCGCCTGCAAGCGTTGTGCGATAAGGCCTACCGCACGCCGGAGGAATTTCCGAAGCTGGTCGACGAAGGCTCGCAGGCGATTTTGGATTTGGGCCGGCACAATCGCATGGCCTCGGTGCATGGCATCGACACCGCGGTCGACGAGGCCCTTGAAGCGATCCAACGGCAGACGGACAACCCTGAACTTGGCGTGAAAACTGGCATCGGCGACTTGGATGATCGGCTGATGTCGCTGCGACCGGGCGGCCTGTATGTGCTCGCCGCACGGCCGGGAGTCGGCAAGACCTCGCTCGCGCTGAAAATCGTCAGCAACATTGTTGGCAACGCCGAATCACCGTCGTCGGTGCTGTTTTTCTCGCTCGAAGTCGACCGCATCGACTTGGTGAAAAAGATGCTCTCCGCCGAAGCCGGCGTGGATTTCCGCGCCCTGGAAACCGGCGCGATGCAGCCGCACGAATTGGAGTTGGTGGCCGAAACCGCGACGCGCTTCAAAGGCTGGCCGCTGTCATTGATGGACGTCAGCGATCTGACCGTGCATCAACTGCGCGCGGTGGTGCGGCGACAAATGTTGGAAACCCGCGGCGGGTTAAAATTGGTGGTGCTCGACTATCTGCAGCTGCTCAACAGCGCGCGGCCCGACGCCAGCGAGTATGAAAAAGTCTCGGAGATTTCACGCGTGTTGAAGGTGCTGGCGCGCGATCTGCGCATCCCGGGGCTGGCGTTGTCGCAGATGTCGCGCGACAGCGAAAAGGGCGTGTCGTCGGCGCCGCGCGAACCGCGGCTGTCGGACTTGCGCGGTTCCGGCTCGATCGAACAAGACGCCGACGCGGTGATCTTCATGCACCGGACTGATCAAAACGACGACGCCGGTCCCGATACCCCGCGCAAGATGAAGGTGATCGTGGCCAAGAATCGCTTTGGCCCGACCGGCGGCGCGGCGATGGATTTCTTCCCGGCGAAGATGCGCTTCGCTCCCGCGTCATCCGACGATGGCGACGAGCACGCCGGCCCTCGCGACTCTGGCCCTCATGGAGTCAGCGGGCGCCGCGAACGGCTGACGGCGCAACCCAAAGCGGACGAAGATTTGTTTTGAAGTCGAAAGAAACAGCGCGCGCGCATTGCCGGCCGAGCGCTTAACGCCGGGTTTTTTCCGTGGTTTTGGCGACGCTGAACAAATGCACGAGTTCCAACGCGTTGGCGCGGACGCCGGTGATGCCGGGGCGGACCAAAAACACGCAGGCGTTGTGATAGAGGGGGATGATCGGCGGATCGATCAGCAGTAGGCGCTCGGCGGCGGCGAGGTGCGCTAAGCGATCAGGACCGGTCGCCGCGTCGAGCGCGGCGTCGTACGTCGGTGCGCGCCAGCCGGTGCGATTGTTGCCGCTGTCGGCACGGAACTGGTCGAGGAAAGCGGTGGGATCCAACACATCGCCGGCCCAGTTGCCGCGCAATAAGTCGAAGCTGCGTTCGCGTTCTCTGCCTTTGGCCAACGTGCGCGTCAGGATTTCGACCTGCACCGCAATGCCGAGCTGCCGCTGCCACGTGTCGGCGATGAATTCGGCCACGCGCACGCGCTCGGCGCTTTCGGCCGGGACGATCAGCGACAGGCGCGGTGACAGCGCGCAGAGCGCGCGCTCGGCGTCGGTGAGCGGTGCGTTGGTGGCAGTCAGCACGTCGGTTGGCGATGCGTAATTCGGAATGATCCCCGGCACCACCAAGGTAGTCGCGGACACCGCGGTGCCGCCAAGAATCTGCGTGCAGATCGCCGCGCGATCGACGTGGCGCGCGAGCAATGCGGGCAGACCGGCGGGCAACTCAGCAGCTCGGTTCGCGCCGCCGCCAGTGCCGCCAAGAGTGCGGCGAACACGGTAAAACTCGGTGCCCCAGGACGGTGCACAGGTGAGCAGGCCGGGTTCGCTGCGCGTACGCAGCGCCGGAATCGCATCCGGCGGCAGCGACAGCACCACGTCGACTTGTCCAGCCAGGTACAGCCGCACCGCGGCGGTGCCGTCGGCGACTACCAACCCACGGCATGGGCCCGCAGCAGCATGTGGCCCGTGATAGGTCGGGCTGGGCGCGAGGTCGTAGTGATGCCTCGGTAGATAGTCGACGCAGCGCAGCGGCCCATTGCCGAGGATGCGCGTCGGTTCACTCCAAGTGGAGGCCTGGCCCGCGAGCGTCACTGCGTCGCTTTGGCTGGCGTGCGCGGGCACGAACACCGGGGTGGCCAACAGCGCGGGCAAAAACGGCAGCGGCGCGGCGGTGGTGATGATCAGCGTGCGCACATCGGCCACGACGATGCGCTTGGCGGCGTTGTCGGGCAGGGCCGGTTTCAGCAGCGCCGACATCGGCGAGCCGAGGTCCAGATGCCGCAGCAAACCTCGGCGCATATCGGCGGCGGTCACTGGCGTGCCGTCGCTCCACTGCGCGTCGGCGCGCAGGGTGAAGGTCCATCGGCAACCGTCATCGCTGACCTGCCAGCATTCGGCTAGCGCCGGTACCACCGACAGCGTGTCGGGATCAAGGCGCGTCAGCGGCTCGAACAGCGCGTCGAGCAACCGCAGATCACTGACCTCGCTGGCCTGTACAGGGTCAAGCGACACCGGTGCTTTGAGCGCGATCACCGGACCGTTTGCGGGCGCGCGTTGGCTTAGCCACGGCAATGACGCGCCCAACGCCAGCACCGCAGCGATCAAAAACAGCAGGCGGCGCATGTGGTCGAGCGTGTATCGCGTGTTGACGTGTCGAGCATTCCCGACCGCCTTGCGCGAGAGGTTCGTGCTTTACGCTCCCCGCCCCGCTGACGCTCTCTGACCGTTTCGCTGCCCGCTGTCCGCTGTCCGCTGTCCGTCGTCCGCTGTCCAAGGCCCAACCACCGACCCGTGCGCTGCCCCGCCTGCAATCAAGACGACGACCGCGTGATCGATTCGCGCGCCACCGACGACACCACCGCGATCCGTCGCCGGCGGGTGTGCAATCCGTGCGGGCATCGCTTCACCACTTATGAACGCGTGGAAGGCGAAGAGGCGATCCGGGTGCAAAAGCGCGACGGGCGGGTGCAGACTTTTGACCGCCGCAAAGTTCTTCAGGGCATGATCACCGCGTGCGAGAAACGCCCGGTTTCTTCCGCCGATTTGGAAGCGGCGGCCAATCGCATCCATCAGCAGTTATTGGTCGATGGCGAACGCGAAGTGGCGTCGCAGGCGATCGGCGAACTGGTGATGCGCGAACTGCACGCGTTGGATCAGGTCGCGTATGTGCGCTTCGCGTCGGTGTACCGGCAGTTCAAAGACCTTGACGAATTCATGAGCGAATTGCGCCGCGTGATTGGCGGCGTTGGGCCCGGCGATGTGGGCCGTGGTTCTGGTGCTTCTGGCTCCGGCGCGATTGGTTCGGGCGCGACGACGAACGGCGATCCGCGCGCGTGAAACCGACCGGCATCATCAAGCGCGACGGCACGCAGGTGCCGTTCGACAGTGCCCGCATCGTCGATGCGCTCGGCCGGGCGCTGCATGCGGTCGGCGTCGATGAACCTGAAATCTCTGATGAATTAGCGCGGGTGGTCGAAGAGCATCTGGAGCGCACCGCCGCGCGTCCCGCGCTAGACCTGGAAGAAGTGCAGGACGCGGTGGTGCACGTGCTGCAAGAAAGCGGCTATTACGAGGCCGCCATCGCCTATGCGCGTTATCGCGATGCGCGCGAACGGCGGCGGCGCGAAATGCGTCTGCGCGGCGAAAGCGCCGCAGCGCCGAATCTGGCGGTGGTCGACCTTGAAGGCCGGCGCCGGCCGTGGCGACGTGATTGGCTGACGTTGCTGTTGATCGAGCTCTATGTGTTGTCGGACAAGATTGCTGGCGACGTGCTGACCACGATTGAAGAAGGCTTGGCCGCTACTGACCTGACTGAACTGCGCGCACCGTTGCTGTTGAGCCTGGTCGATGCTGCGCTGGTGCGTTTGGGCATGCAGTCGTTGGCCAGCGAACGCGCGCCGCTGCGCATCGACCGGCACACCGCGCGCAGCGCGTTGGCGCATGCACAGGATGGGCATGACGCGTTGGTGTCGGCCGGCCGGCAATTGCTGCGGCAGATGTCGCTGTCCGAAGGGTATCCGCCGGAAGTCGCGTTGCTGTTCTGCCGCGGGCGGCTGTGGATCGACGGCCTGGATGATCCGCGCCGCGGCACGCAGTTTACCGCCACCGTCGACAGCCATGCGAATCCGTGGCAGGTGGTGGCGAACGCCTTCGCCCTGGCGACCGAAACGGTCAAGCATTGGCGACGGGTGCGTTTGGTGCTGCCGCCGACGATCCTGGGCCATCTGGAACGCGGCGCGCATGCATTGGCGCAGCCGATTTCGGCGCTCAGCGAACTGACCAGCGTGTACCTGTATTGCGATGGTCGCACGCCGCTTTTGGGCGACTGGCCGTTCACCGGCCGGCGCGTCAGCCTGGCGACCTACAACGACGACTTCCTGTTGCAGCGACAATTGCAGGACATGCGCCTGCATCTGCTGTCCGGGCCGCATCTGCTGCGCGGCGGCTATCGCGCGCCGGTCGCGGTCGAGCTGGCCTTGAACGCGCAGGGGCTTGATGGCGAGTTCGCGCAATTGGACGCGCTGGCGGCGGCGTTGGTGGCGGGCGCAGGTGTGCGCCTAGCGCAACTGGGTGCGCAGGGGGCTGGGGCCGAGGTGCGCTTCGCCATCTATGGCCTGACCCTGCACAGCCTGTCGAACGATTATTTGGAGAGGCAGGTGATGCAGGAAGGTTCGCGCTGCGGCCTGATCTTGGTGCGCAGCGCCAACCTGCCTGAAGACGCGTGCGTGCATCTGGGCCGGCTACTGGAATAGAAGCCATTAGGCGACGTGCGGGGATTGTCCCTAGCCAGCAATTGCCTGCGAGTCGCACATCGGTAAGTGCTCAAACCGATAATCCATGAAACGTCGTCACTCGCCATCCGGCCGCTTAGAGCGGTCCATCACGCGTCCGACCCGACGGCCGCTGTCGATCGAAATGCTCGATCGCCTCGACCGCGATCCGATGTTCGCGGTAATCACCGGCGATCAGCAATTCTGGATTGATCCTTATACCGCCACGCCGGTGCCGGCCGGGCGCGGCCGAGTTTTAGCCGCGCGTGAGCATCTAACCGCCAGCGGCGCGTGGTTGGACGCGCAGCCGCTGCCGCGAGCCCGCCTGGAACAGGCACGCTGGCGCTTGGATCTGCGCCGGCTGCTGCCGCTCGAACCACGACTGCGGCTGTTCGCGCCGGGTGGTTGGATTAATCCGTTTTCGGGCATGGTGGTGACCACCGTGCAGCGTACTGGCGGCGGCATCACCGAGATGCTGCTCGAGCGCATGGCGGCGCATCTGGGCGCATGTCCGTATGCGCGGGTCGGACGTATGCGCACCGCGGCCGAACTCAAAACGATGCATGGCACATCCCAGGCCGACAGCTCGGCCGGGCGCGATCCGGTGGCGCGCGACCCGGAGTTGCGCGATCCGGCGCTGCGTGAAATGGAGCGCATGGATCTGCAAAAGGCCAGCGCGGTGCAGCGGCGGATGTTGCCGACCTTGCCGAATCTGCCGGGTTTTCAGCTGGCCGCGCATTTCACGCCGCATGCGGCGGTCAGCGGCGATTTCTATGACGTGATCCCATTGGGCGACGCGCGCCTGCTGACCCTGGTCGGCGATGTCAGCGGCCATGGCATGCAGGCGGCGTTGGTGGTGGCGACGGCACTGAAAACCCTGCGTTTGCTGGCGCGGGCGCAGCGCGACCTGGAAGAATTGCTGGCCGAGTTCAACGACGAAATCCGCAAAGATTTGGTGCCCGGACAATTCATCACGCTGTCGGCGGCGCTATTGGATCTCGAGGAAGGAACCCTGTCGCTGGTGCTGGCCGGGCATCATCCGGCGCTGCTGGTGAACCTAGATGACGATGCGGTACTGCGTCGCGTGGGTCGTTCGGGCATGGCCATCGGACTGGTCGCGGGCGCGGCGTTCGCGCGCACGCTTAGGGCCGAAGTGGTCGAGCTCTGCGCCGGTGATTGGCTGATCCAGTACACCGACGGCGTGGTCGAGGCGCGCGACCGCAGCGAGCAGATGTTCGGTGAAGCCCGGCTGTTTGCTTCGGTTCTGACCCATGCCGCCGGTGATGCGGCGGCGCTGGTACACGGCATCGCGCGCGCTGCCAGCGTCCATGCTGGCGGTGCAGTCGATGACGATCTCACCATTTTTGCGCTACGCGCAGAGCAAGATGCGCCGATCGGCGCCGATGTACTGACCGAGACCGATAACAAGACCATCGGTAGCGCCGTCGCCAATGCCTGATCGTGCGCCGCGCGCAGTCATCATTTTTGATCTCGACGGCACGCTGGTCGATAGCCGGCGCGATCTGGCCGATGCGGGCAATATTGCGCGCGCAGCGTTGGCGCTGCCGCCGCTAGCGCTGGAAACGGTTACGGGTTTCGTCGGCGATGGTGCCGAAAAACTTATTGAGCGCCTGACGCCGGACGCGGCGCCCGCGGCGCGCGCCACCGCGATGGCCGTGTTCAAAGCGCACTACGCAATGCACTGCCTGGACCATACCGTGCCCTATGACGGCATCGCCGCGGCCTTGGGCCGGCTGCGTGAGTTGCGCCTGCCGGTGGCGGTGGCGACCAACAAGCCGCTGGCGTTCACCGAGCGCATTTTGACCGGCACCGGTTTGCGCGAGCAGATCGCCGCGGTGCGCGGCGGCGATGGCCCGCGTAAACCGGATCCGGCGCAGTTACGCTCGCTGCTCGATGAACTCGGCGGCACGCCCGAACACAGTTGGATGGTCGGTGATCATCGCACCGACATTGCCGCCGGACGTGCCGCCGGCTGTCGCGTGCTGTGGTGCGCTTGGGGTTTTGGTCATCGCGATGGTCTGCCGGTGGATGCGGTCGCGCGGCAGCCGCGCGAGATCGCCGACCTCGTCCGGCCATGAACGACGGTGTTGGCGGAGAAGTCGTGGTGTTCGACGCCGACGGCAATGCGGTCACGCCCGAAACCGTGTTGTACGCCTATCGCCACCGCTGCTTTCCGATGGCCGACGATCGTCATGGCGGCTTTGACTGGTACCGCCCAGAAAGTCGCGCGGTGATCACGTGGGACCGCTGGAAAATTCCCGACAGCTTGCGCAAAGTGCTGAAAAAACAGCCATATCGCATCACGGTCGACACCGTTTTCACCGAAGTGATGACGGCCTGTGCCGATCGCGACAGCACCTGGATCAGTACTGATCTGGACCAGCTCTACGGTGCACTGCACCGTCAAGGTCACGCGCATTCGGTCGAGGCCTGGGCCGCCGACGGCAGCTTGGTTGGGGGCCTTTACGGTCTGTGCGTGGGTGCGTGCTTTTGCGGCGAAAGCATGTTTCACCGCGCGCCGGATGCCGCGAAAGCCTGCGTCGTGCACTTGGTCGAGCGGCTGCGCGCGCGCGGCTTTCTGCTGTTGGATTGTCAGCAGCAGACGCCGCACATGCAGCGCTTCGGCGCTTATGAAATCAGCGATCGTGCGTATGCGAAACTGTTGGCGGGAGCCCAAGCGGAAACGGTCTTTTAAACCGGCTGCTTTTAAACCGGCCGGCGGCCGCCATCGAGCAAGTTGGCTTCGAATGCCTCGGCAATTTCCAGCAACCGGTATTGATGCTCGTCCTGCGCCTGCACGTACAGGAACAAATAATAGCCGTCCTTCGAGCGCGCGAGTTCGCCCTTCAACATGCATTCGGGGTCGCTGAAGCGCCACGTGTAGGTGCCGGTGCGGTCAAAACCCAGTTCGGTGAACACGCCGGCGAAATGCTCAAGATCGTCGGTGAAATCAACGATTTCCTGCGGATCGAGCGACAGGGCGAATTTACGGACGGTTGCGGTGGCCATGATGTGGTTCGGCTCAGCGTACCTCGGAGATCCGAGGCCAGCAATTGGTTGGGGCGCTACAGTGCGGGGCGGGGCTCGGCGGGCGAAGCAAATGCGTGGTGAATCTGCGGCTTTTCAAACAAGAAGGGATCAACGCTCAAAGCGTGTCCGGTTCGCCCACAGGCCCAATGCCGGATTGCCGACCACGTAGGTGGCCGGCAGATCCGCCTGCCAGCCGTCAGGCCGCGTTTGTGGCGTGTACCGTGCCGTCATCGCGGCCAGATCGCCCCACTGATAGCCAACGCCCTCGATCTCGGCGCGGGACAGGTGCGGGCCTGGGCAATAGGTCACGGTGAAGCGGCCTTCGGTGCTGCCATGGATCAGGTGCGCCGCGGCCGAAAGATTGTCGCGCAGGTCGGCGTGGTCGCGGACGAAGCCCAGGACTTCCGGCGTGGTGCGATAGCCGAAACGTCGGATCAGCGCGTCGATCGCCGGATCCTCGCCAAAGCCGCGCAGGCCCGGTGCCAGTACGATCACTTCGCCGCCGTCGGCGATCGCCATGCGGGTGCGATAGATCGCCTTATTGCCCAACCACGTGGTGTGAAATTCTTCCGGATCCAACCAGGCGATCACGGTGCGCGGAGCCTCGTCCAACAGGGTGAAGTTCACTTCCAATGACAGCGCGGCGGCGCTCGTGAAGGGTTCGGTACCGCGGCCGATGAACACCCCGCGCGTGACCAAACCATCCGCCGACGGCCCGACTACCGTCTGCACATAGACGATGTCCAACCCGCCGAGAAACCGTCGCTCGGCCTCGTTCCACAGCGCCCGCACCGGCGTGTCGGTGCGGCCCATCATGCGCTCCATACCCCACGCCGCGCCGATGAAATGGCTCTCATTAATGCCTTCGACGCCGCCAGTGCCGACCAACAGATTCTTCACTCCGTTGGCCATGCCCGCGACTTCGTGCGGTACTACCTGTCCGATGGAAATGATCAGGTCATGGCCGCCATGCCACAGCAGCCGGTTCAGCTGCGCCGGCCACGGACGCTCCCACAGGCCTTGAGTCGTTTCGCGTACGAACGCCGCCGGCAGTTCGCCGACCGTGACCACATCGCGGCGCCAATCATGAGCGCGGAACAGCTGCCGCGGCACGTCCGGATACATGCGCGCGATCTGTGCGTCGGTCATCGGCACATGCGTGCCCAAAGCTGGCAGCACGTCGGTGAGGACGTCGCCATAATGCGCGGCGACCGCACCGGTGACGATGCCGGCGCGGCTGTTCAGACGGGTGATGTCTGGCGGCACCGCGATGACTTTTTTGCGCGGGCCGACTTGCGCCAATGCAGCGTGAACCAGTTCGGCCAAGCGTTGGTCGCTGATGACGGTGGTGGGCGATCCGACGGCGACGAGCAGGCTCATGGCGGCGCACTTTCCCGGTGCTGGAAAAAACGCCAGATCACTCGATTGAGCACTGGATTTGGCGGCGATGGCTCAGGACGCGGGCTTGGTCAAGCGCTGCGTCTTGCGCTTGATCGCGACGGTGCGCGCACGTCTGGTGCGGGTGGTGGTCGCCGGCGCGGCCAGCAGCACGGCGATCTGCGCCGGCGGTAGCGTCACGCGCGCGCCGGAATCATCGCGCTGCACCGGCACAATGCGGTGGGCGATCAGTTCGCTGAACTGCGCGGTGCCGGCGTCATCCAGGCGCAGCGCAGAGGCGCGCGAGGCATCAAGCGGCGCGACCGTTAGCACGCGCCGGCTATCGGCACTGCCGGCAACGGTAAGTGCGCCTTCCGTGATCGGCGTCAGTGCCGCGTCGTCGCCGGCCAAGGTCGCCAAAGCCGCGACGAAGCGGTCGAAATCTGCCTGAGGTGCCGTCGCATCCGTCGCGCCCAACGACGTGCCGCAGGCGATCACACGACCATCGCCACGACTGGCGGCGACGATCACCGGTTGGTGGTCGCCGTCGGCCAACGCATGCGTCGCTACGGTGGTGCCGCCCTGCCACGCGCACAGCTGCGGTCCGGCGCGCAGCTGCACGTGCAGCTGATCCTGATGGACGGCAATCGCAGTGCCGTCCGGCGTCGGTTGGCTGGGCAGTTCAAGCAGGCCGAATCGCCGGGCGGCAAAGCGCTCGTTCGGCGGCAGCAACTGCCCGGCGTCGTCGTGCGCGCCCGCGCCGGCTTCCAGCAGCAACGTACCGCCAACGCGCACAAAGTGGTCGAGCGTGTCTTCCAACTCGGCCGCGATGACGCTGTCGCCGGGCACGATCAGCAACTCCAAACCATCGAGATCTACCGTGTCTTCGTGCATCTGGCGGCACGCGCGGCCACTGCGCCACATGGCGTCGCGATAAGCATCTGCTCCGGCATGGTCACCCCAAACGCCACTGCGCGCGGCTGCTGGACGATAGGTGCTGAGCGTTTCGCGTTGACGTGCGCGCGCGTCGCGCACCGCCACGGCGTCGGCTACGTCGCTGACGTGCAACGCCGCGCCGCTGGCGGCAAAGGCCAGCCATAACCGGCGCGCAGCGTCTGCGCCCTGTGCGGGGAACTCCAACCACGCCTGGGTGGAAGTACTCGCCGTGCTGGCTTGGGTCACCAAGCGCAGGTCGCTCTCGGCGTCGATCGCAACGCCCACATCCCAGCACGGATGCTTGGCGTCGACTGCGCGCAGTGTCTGCTGCAGCGTCTGCGCACGTGTCTGCGCCTGCGCCCGTGTGTACGCAGCCCAGGCCCGGCGTTCGGGCCACGCGGAGTGCTGATCCCGCGGCGGCGCGACGTCATCCCAACATCCATAGCGCCGCTGCCACGCGCGATTGAGCGGGTCGGTGCTGGAGTAGCGCTGCTGCAACCACAGCCGCCAGGCGCTGAGCGTGTGCGCGCACCAGCACGCTTCGGGCACCACCGGTGTGATGTGCCACGCGCGCAGCGCTTTCGCCTCGCGGTACCGCTTCGCGACCGTGGTGACGAACCCGGCCAAGCGTTTGGCCACGCCGGGATGATCGGGACAGCCGCCGGGCGTCAGGCCCGCGGGCGCGTCGGCGTGTACCTGCGACAGCCGCGGCCGGTCGCCGGCGTCGCGCTGATGCGCATCCACTTCGAGCCGGTGCAGCCACAGCGGCTGGGCGCTGTCGCTCAATCGTAGCGTGACGCCGAGGCCGGCTTTTTCCGCCAGATCCATCAAGCGATCGTGATCTTCAAAGCGCCAATCGCCCGGCGCGATCTCGACCCAGCCCCACGGGACCGTCAGCGCCACATGATCGATGCCGGCCGCGCGCGCGCTGGCCAGAAGCTCGGGCCACTGCGCCGGTGGCGGAAACGGAGGACCAGAAAAAATGAGGCCAAGTTGCATGCGACCGCCGCGCGTTGTGCCCGCAGTCGGCCGCGCTTGGCCAGTCTACCGCGGAACTGGTCGCAGCGGATCCAAGCGTTGTTCCAACGTCGCCAACGCTCGGCGCTGTGCGGCATACGCCGCGGCAAAGCGAGCGCGCGGTTTCACCGTGCTGCCGGTCACCGGCGCGACCGCGCAGCCAATGCGCTCCAGCGCGAATACCGCCGCGCCACGCAGGCTGGGTTCGGATTCGTCGCACACGGTCAGGGGTCGGTTCAGCACGTCCGCCAGGCGCTGTAGCGACGCCGGCGAACGTTGGATGCCACCGCCGACGATGGTCTGCGTGGTCTTTGGCAGCAGCGCTGCGACCGTCGCCAAACGTTGATACGTGGCCTCGGTGATGGCGTGCAGCAGGTCCAACGCAGTGGTGGATTGGGTGATGCCGGTGATCGCGCCGCTCAGGTCATCGCGCCATGTGGGCGCACGTTCGGCCAACCAAAATGGAAGAACGGCCAAGCGCTCGGCCGGACCCGGATGCTCGGCCAGGAACTGTTCGCACGCGGCGTGATCCGGCAGGCGCAGGTGTTCGACGCACCACGCGCGCAGTCCGCCGGCGTTCGAGATCGCGCCGCCAAGCAGCAG
>JBBROQ010000028.1:0-20384 GCA_038229115.1 Planctomycetota bacterium
AGACGGTCCTGCCCGACGGTCCGATCCGCACTGGCATGATCGCAACATCGGCGACGCCCGCGCGCGCCTATTTCGCCGCCATCGACAGCGCGCTGCTGCCGGCGGTGAAGGATGACGATCACGCCGCGATCGAGCGCGTGCTGCAAAAGCAGCTGATTCCACTGTACGAACAACACCTGGCCGCGATCCAGGCGGTGGTCGAGTTGCAAAAGCAGGATTATCAGAAAACCGAAATAGAGGTGTTTGCACGCACGGCTGCCGGACAGAACCAATTGCTGTGGATCGCTGCGGCGGTGGTCATGGCCATCATCGTGTCGCAGGGGTTGATCGCGCGCCGCATCGTTCGCCGCGCCGCGCTGGTCAACGACGGAGCGAAGCGCATCGCGGCTGGCGATCTGCGCGTGCGCATCGGCCTGCAAGGTCGCGACGAACTGGCGCAGGTCGCCGGCGCCATCGAACACATGGCCGTCGGCGTCGCGGCGATGCTGTCGCAGGTGCGCGGCAGCGCCGACGCGGTGGCACAATCGGCGCACGGCATGTCCGACCTGAGCGCCACACTCAGCTCGTCGGCTGGTCAGGCGGCGCGACAAAGCAGCGGCATCGGGGACGCCACCAAACAAGTCAGCGCCAGCGTACAGACCATCGCCGCCGGCATGGAAGAAATGTCAGCCAGTGTCAGCGAAATTGCCAAAAATGCGCAGGAAGCCGCGCGCATCGCCGGCGACGCCGCGCACCAGGCCAGCACCGCCAGCACCGGCATGGGCCGCCTGGGCAAAGCCTCGGACGAGATCGGCCAAGTGGTGAAGGCGATCTCGATGATCGCCGAGCAGACCAATCTGCTGGCGTTGAACGCGACCATCGAAGCCGCACGTGCCGGCGAGGCCGGCAAAGGTTTCGCCGTGGTCGCCAGCGAAGTCAAAGAACTCGCCCGCCAGGCCGCGCGCGCCACCAGCGACATCACCGCCAAGGTCAACGGCATGCAGACCGAGGCGCAAAGTGCGGTCGCAGCCATCACCGCCATCAGCAGCGTGATCGGCCGCATCAACGAGCTGCAAAGCTCGATCGCCAGCGCGGTCGAAGAACAGGCCGCCACTACCACCGAAATGACCCGCAACGCCAACGAAGCCGCGCAGGCCGCCGGCGGCATCGCCGAACATGCCGGCGGCATCGTTACGGCGATGAACGGCACCACCACGTTGGTCGAACAGGCGCGGACCACCGCTGCCGGCTTGACGGAAAATTCAGGCGGATTGCGCGCAGCGATGACGGGTTTCACCGTCTGATTTCGCGCCCCGCGCCCGCGGTCTGCGTTCGTGCGGGTCCAGGGCCAGCGTGACCCTGGCAGGCGTAGCGGGCAGCGCCCGCGCACAGCAATCCCCCGAGCGCGCCCGAGCGCGCGAGCGGGGACGGGCTTGGCGGCGCGTAGCGACGCAGCGGCGAAGCCGCGTACGAACCGGTCCGAAGAGTGCCGCAGGCACGCCCCGCGCACGGCGCGGGATAGGACTGGAGCGCAAGGCCCGCTCGAGAGTCAGCGCGGGTACCGGGCCGGCGCGGCCCAGGCAGGCAGAGCGGGCAGCGCCCGCGAACAGCAGACCCCCGAGCGAGCCTGCGCGAGCGAGCGTGGACGGGCTTGGCGGCGCGTAGCGACGCAGCGGCGAAGCTGCGTACGAACCGGTCCGAAGAGTGCCGCAGGCACTTCCAGCGCCCCGCGCGGGATAGGACTGGGGCGCAAGGCCCGCTCGAAAGTCAGTGCGGGTCCAGGGCCAGCCTGGCCCGGGCAGGCGTAGCGGGCAGCGCCCGCGAACAGCAATCCCCCGAGGCGCCTGCAGCGCGCGAGCGCGGACGGGCTTGGCGGCGCGTAGCGACGCAGCGGCGAAGCCGCGTACGAACCGGTCCGAAGAGTGCCGCAGGCACGACCAGCGCGCAGCGCGGGATAGGACTGGGGCGCAAGGCCCGCCAACCACTCAGCGCGGCGGCTTTCCATAAATTTGAGACAAAACCTGCTGCCCGAGATCGCCCAAACTGGCGCGAAACGCGCGCCCATGGCTGACCTCAACCAGCTTCGACACGAAGCGGTCCAAATACGGATCGGACGCGACCATGAACACCGTCAGGTCGAGTTTCAGGCGCGGATAACGCGCGCCCTGTTTCAGCGTCGCGGTGACGATTTCCGGATCGAGGCCGGCGGTGTTGATGGTCAGGCCGCGTTTGCCGCCCTGGGTGGTGAACAGCGCGGTCGGCTTGCCGTCGGTGATCATCACCACGCGTTTGGTCGCCTGATGTTTTTTGGTTAGGATTTCGGCCGCACGCCGCAGCGCTTCGCAGGTGTTGGTGTGGAACGGGCCGTTGGTGACGTACGGCAATTCGGCGACCGTGACTTCCTGCACGTCGTCGCCGAACAGCAGGATGTGGAAGGCGTCGCGCGGATAACGCCGGCGCTGTAATTCCGCAAACGCCAAAGCCACGCGTTTTGCCGGAGTAATGCGGTCTTCGCCGTACAGCGTCATGCTGTGGCTGACGTCTAACAACATCACCGTGGCGGCGCTGGTCGCGTCCTCGCGCTCGTCCACCACTAGATCGTTTTCACCCAGGCCGTCGCCATGGCGCAGGCTGCCCAACAAGCTCTCGCGATACGCGATGTCGCCGGACTCATCGCCCGGCTGCCAGGGGCGCAGCACGCCGGTGCGTTCACCGTGCGTACCGGCGCGCGGCAGCGGATGCTCGCCCGGGCCGCCGGCTTTCAGTTTGCCGAACACGCTTTCCAGCGCGGCTCCACGCAGCGCCTGCTCACCTTTCGGCGTCAGCTTGCGCTCGCCTTCCTTGCCGGTGATGAACTGTTTTTCTTCTAAGCGCCGACGGAATTCCTCCGGATCAAAACCCATGCTCTGCCGGAAGCGCGCCGACTGCTGATCCAGCCAATCCAGCGCTTCATCGACGTTGCCCGCCGCCGCCAGCATCAGCTCGCGGAACAGGTCATCCATCCGCCCTTCTTGCTGCAGGCGGTTCGCCAGCTCGCGCCAGTCGAGGTGCTGATAGGAGAAATCCATGGATCAGCCCAATGTCGGTTCGGGTTCGTCAGGCGCGAGGCTGGAAGCTGTGCTCGCTTGCTGCGGTTTCGTTTGCTGTGCCGTCATTTGCTGCGCGTAGGCAGTGCGTTGGCGGCGGTGCAGAGCGAGCACAACCCAGCCCGCTAAAACCGAAGCAGCCACTATAAACGCATCGGTGATCAACCCCAGTTGTCCCTCGATAACCATGGAGTTGGCGGCGGGAATCATGAGAGGGACGATTGCGAAAACATAATCGAAGACTGATGTGATCACCCAACTGGCCCACCAGACCGGAACCATTCGCGGAACGGCTCCGATCGGCACAGGCGCTGCCGACGACGTCTGAGCAACTGACTTCTGCCACATTTCTCGCATGAATCGATACGGCATCCACAAACCTGCAATTGGCACCCAATACCAGATCCACGCGGAGTGCGCTGATGCGCGCGGATTGCGCTCGCCGAGCGCGATCAAATTCCGATACGAGCGAAAAGTCCATACGGACCACAGCACGGCCGTTAGCAGACAATGAGCGATCATCACATCGGTAAGCAAGCCATCGCGATGTTGGAAAAGTTCCATCGCTGCATCAGTCGAAGGGTCGGCATTTTCAACCCCGCCCATTTCAATGCGTTCCAGGTTCATCCACATCGACGCCAGCACTCCCAGACAGCCTATTCCTAACGCGATCACCGTTGCCCACGTCCATGCCGTATTCGTGACGAATATCGGCACATGCACCCGCCGTGCTGGCGTGGTGTCAGCCGGCGTGCGATACGGATTATCGGCGCGGTTGATCATCTCTCAGCGCCGCTTTTTCTTATCCTCGCGCGTCAACATATGCGCGAGCAGATCGGAATAGACGAGGCCGCGCAGCGTGTCTTCGCGCGCCAACGTCCCGCCGTGAAACAGGCCTTCGACCACGAATTCCTGCCACAGCGCGCGTTCATCTTTCGGTGGTTTCAACAGCTTGTCGGTGATCTCGGCCAAGCCGGGAACGGCGGCCAGACTCGCTTCGTGCACGGCAGTGGTTGAACGGTCGCTGAGGTCGAGGCGGTTGCCTTCAGCGAACCACTTCAAAATGGGCTTCCACGGGCCTTGATCGCGTTCGTCTTCGCCGTCTTTGATCACCGCCGGCAGGCGTTCTTTCCAGATCGCTTTCACGGCTTCGCCCAGGACGTGCCAGCCGACTTTCAGCGGCCCTTCCTGTTCGCCTTCGTAGGCGAGTTCGATTTTGCCGGTCATCGCCGCGAGCGTTGACGGCAGATCGACTAAGCGCGCTTTCGGTGCGCTGTCGTGTTGCAGCAGACCGCGTTGCAGGACGTTCGCGTATAGCGCCTCGAACGCAGCGATGGTCAGGCGCGCGCTGACACCGCTGGCGGTGTCGACATATTCGCTGGTGCGGGCGGCGCGCGCGGCTTCCTCGATCAGGTCGCGAAATAACGCGGGAATTACCGGCTGCGAACCGCCGACCGCGCTGGCTTCGGATTCTTGCGCGACGATCGCCACGCCCTCGGCGCGGGTTTTCGGATAATGCGTCAGAACCTGCGCGCCGATGCGGTCTTTCAGCGGCGTGATGATCTGGCCGCGGCTGGTGTAGTCCTGCGGATTGGCGGTGAACACCAGCATCAAGTCCAACGGCAAGCGCAGCGGAATGCCGCGCACCTGCACGTCTTGCTCTTCCAAAATGTTGAACAGCGCGACCTGAATGCGCGGGGCCAAATCCGGCAGTTCGTTGATGCAAAAAATCCCGCGATTGGTGCGCGGCACGATGCCGAAAGTGACCGCCCGCAGATCGCCCAAATCGTAACCCGCGCGCTGAGCCCGAATCGGATCGACGTCGCCGATCAGATCCGCGACCGACACGTCCGGCGTCGCCAGTTTCTCGCCGTACCGTTCTTCGCGACCTAGCCACACGATCGCGGTCGCGTCGCCGTGCGTGGCGACCAATTCTTCGGCAACCGCGCCAACGGGTTTCAGTGGATGCGAGCGCAGCGGATCGTGCGCCAGCGCCGGAACGCGCTCATCCAAAAACCGCGCCAACGCGCGCGCTAACCGCGTTTTCGCCTGCCCACGCAGACCCAACAGCAACAGATCGTGCCCGGCCAACACCGCATTCACCACCTGCGGAATCACCGTATCGCCATAGCCGATCAGACCGGGAAACAGCGCCTCGCCCTGCTGCCCGGCTTGCAGCGCGAGCACCAGATTGTCGCGCAGTTCTTGTTTCAGCGGGCGATAGGCAAATCGCGGAGATTTTTTTAGCTCAGCTTTCAATGCCCCGAGCGTGGCGGGCAAATCGTGGCGGGGTGCAGCAGCTTCGGCAGAAAAAGTCATGAGAGTACCTACGCGACGGTGGAGGCAGGCGGATGCTGAGCGGACGACACGGGATCAGCGGGCACAACGTACGCTTCGGGCCGCGCCGGGCGACGCAGCAACCACAGCAGCCACACCAAACCGAGCGCGAAGAACGGAATGGTCAGCGCCTGGCCTTTGCTCATGAAACCGAGAATCGCCGGCACGCCGGCGGCGCCTGGCTGTCCCGCGTCGGGCTCGCGGAAGAATTCGCTTACAAAACGCGCCACGCCATACGCGATGAAAAACACCGCCACGGTCAGCCCCGGCCGGCGGTGCGCGCGATGTACCAGCAACACCACGATCAACGTCGCCAAGCCTTCCAGACCGGCTTCGTAGAGTTGGCTGGGATGCCGCGGCACATCGAAGAATTGAAATGATCCGGGCGGCACTTCGATCGCGGGCGCACCGGGAAACACCACGGCCCACGGCACACCAGTGGCACCGGCGGCTGCAGCATCGCCAATCGGTTTGCCCCACAGTTCACCGTTAATGAAATTCGCGATGCGGCCCAGGCCCACGCCCATCGGGCCGGTCGCGGCGACGATGTCGCCCATCACTGCGAACGACACCTTCGCTTTGCGCGTGTACAGCCATGTCCCGACGATCAGGCCGATGATGCCGCCGTGGCTGGCCATGCCGCCTTCCCACAACTTAAACACGAACAGCGGATTCGCCGCGACTTGGTCAAAGGCATAGAACAGGCAATAGCCCAAGCGCCCGCCGATGATCATGCCCAGGCCCGCGCTCAGAACGAAATCAGCGAGCTGATTTTCGCGCAACGGCACCCGCCCCGCCCGCGTCCACCGGCGCAGCATCCAAAAGCCCCACGCGATCCCGGCCAGATACGCGAGGCCATACCAACGGATGCCGATCGGCCCCGATATATGCAGCAGCCACGGACTGAGGTCATGCACCCAATGGGTGTCGCCGGGCAAACGCAGCAGCAGGTGATCCATGCGCGGATGCTAGGGCTGGACAGACGCGACCAAGCCACGCACGCCGCGCGCACTTGGCCCGCGCTGCACGCGGTTCAGCACCGGACTTCAACGACCTGCCCTGGCCCGATGGCGAACACGCGCTCACCCGCCGATGGCGTGATCACATGGCCGCCAGTGAAACTGCCAAAGGCCGGCAGCACGCCAACCTGCGCGCCGAACCAAAAGCACGGCGCGCGCAGCGGCCGGGCCCAGCGGCCGCCGATGGTGACCACCGGATGCAGGTGCCCGGCGAGCACATAACCGTTCGTCGCGGGCTGCGGAAAATGGGCGCCAATAAACGGCGGCGCGGCGAACTGCGTGACGGTGGCGAAAGCCCACGCCGCCGGCGGCGGGCCGGCGTGGCGATCATGGTTGCCGCCGACCAGGACCACTTCCACCGCCGCCTGACGGGCACGCCACGCGGCGACCGTGGCTTCTAACGCCGCGTCACGGCCGCGACGGTCATGCAGGCAATCGCCCAACAGCACCAACCGCTGAGCCCCGGTCTGCGCCAAACAGACATCCAGGCGCGAGAGATCAGCGGCGATGGTTTCCGGCACCGCCAAACCGCGGGTGCGAAAACTGGCAGTCTTGCCCCAATGGGTGTCGGCGATGAACAAGGTGCGTTCGGTGTGCCAGTACGCCGCGCGTTCAGGCAATAGCGAGAGGGTGGTGCCGGCGACCTGCACCGTGCAGTGCTCGGCCGGATCCGGCGTGGCGGTCGAGCGCACGGTCATGCCAGCACCTCGGCCTGCATACGGCGTACGCGCGCGTCCCAGGGTTCACTGCTGAATTGGCTCTGGATGAATTCGGTCCACAGCGGGAACGACAGCGGCGTCAGGCGCGGGCTGTCGACCAGGTCGATGGTCCAGCCGTCGAGACGTTCCAGAGCGGTGCGCAGCCGCGTCACTTCCAACTCGCGTTCCAACACCTCGCGCTCGGCCTGCGCCAGCAGCAGGTGTCCCGGATCGTGGGCGCGAAAAACGTCGAAAAATAAATTGGCCGAGGCTTGCACTTGGCGCGCGCCGCGGCCTTTGCCGGGTAGGTCAGGAATCAGCAAGCCAGCGATGCGCGCGACCTCGCGAAAGCGCCGGCGCGCGAGTTCGCCGGCGTTCATGCTGGCGAGCAAATCATCGACCAAACCCGTTGGTGACAGCAACGCGCGCAGCGCTGACGCGTCCAGCAACAATGGCGTCGGCGCAGCCAGGGTTAGGCCGTAATCGTTGACCATGACCGACACCGACAGCGGCTGATACCGGGTCAGCCGCCACGACAGCAGCGCGCCCAAGCCTTCGTGCGCTAAGCGGCCGGCGAACGGATACAGACACAACAGATGGCCACCATCCCCGGTGCTGCGACCGCCAAGCGTGATGCGTTCGGCCAACAGCACGCCCGGACGCGGCAGATGCGAACGTTCGCGCTGCGCGCGCACCATTGCCGCGATGGCGCGCAGATCCGGGTCGGGTTCGCGGCCGGCATGCAGTTCGCCGAACAGCGCCAGCACTTCATCGGCCAGGAATGAGGAAAGCGGATACGTGCCGCCCATCCATTGCGGCGTGCTGTTGGCGGGGCGTTTAGACACGCGCACTTCGGCCACGCCGTCGTGGAAACGCACCAGTTCCAGCGCACGTCCGGCGAAGCGGAACACCTGCTGCGGCAGCAACCGCGTGATGAACGATTCTTCGACCGTGCCCAAATTCCCGCCGCGCACTAAACGCACGCTTACCGCCTGATCGCTGACGATGGTGCCGATCGCTAAACGGTGCAGCCGCGCGATCTCTGGCACCGTCACCACATGACGGCCGTCGACCACCTGCACGCGTTGGAAGCGTGGATAGCGCGTCAGGGTCGGGCCGCCGCTGACCACAAAATCCAGGCACCAGCACCACTCTTGTTCGGTCAGGTCACGATAGGCGAACGTCGAGCGAACCTCGGCCAACAGTTCATCCGCCACGAACCCGCCGCCCAACGCCAACGTCACCACGTGCTGCGTGAGCACGTCCAACGGCGCGCGCAGCGGCGTTCGCGCTTCGATCCGCCCGGCGGCCAACGCGCGCCGCGCAGCCACGAATTCCAGTAGTTCCAACGCATGCGTCGGCACGCCGACCAGACGCGCGACGCCATTCGGCTGATGGCCGCTGCGGCCTGCGCGCTGCGCCAGACGGGCGATGCCTTTCGGACTGCCGATCTGGATCACCAGATCCACCGGCGCGAAATCCACGCCCAGATCCAGGCTGGATGTGCACACCACCAACTTCAGCGTGCCGGTGCGTGCGCCGTCTTCGGCGGCGTCGCGCAGCGCCCGTTCCAGCGCGCCGTGATGCAGCGCCATCGGCCAATCCGGACGCGCGCCGTGGATCGCAGAGAACCACATTTCCGCCTGCGAGCGCATGTTGGTGAACAGCAGCGTGGTGCGCGCGCCGTCGACCGCGGTCAGCACCTGCGGCAGTTGCGCTAAGCCCAAATGCCCGGCCAACGGCAACACGCGTTCCGGCGGTGGCAGCGCCACCGACACGGTGATTTTCTTGGTCGTGCCGGCGGCGATCAGGCGACCGCCACCCGGGACCAACACGGCCAAAGCCTGCTCCAGATTGCCGATGGTCGCCGACAAACCCCAGGTGCGCAGGCCCGCAGCGAGATGACGCAAGCGCGCCAGACCAAGCTCTACCTGCACGCCGCGTTTGCTGCCCAACAGTTCGTGCCACTCGTCCACCACCACCGCGCGCAAACTGGCGAAGCGCGCCGCGGTGTCGGCGTGGCTCAACAACAGGCACAGACTTTCCGGGGTCGTCACCAGCACCGTCGGCAGGCGTTTGCGCTGACGGGCTTTGACTGAGCTCGACACATCGCCGGTGCGCAGCTCGACGCTCCACGGCAGGTTCAGTGCAGCCGCGGCCGCGCTGATTGCGCCGACGGTGTCGCGGGCGAGCGCGCGCAGCGGCGTCAACCACAGCAGTCGCGGCGGTTCGCTCTCCGCGCTGCCGTGCACTGGGGACACGGTCTTCGATGGCGGATTTTCTCGGGCCTCTTCCATCGCTTCGTGCAGCGCTTCTTGCATCGGTCCGAGCAGCGCCGCCAGCGTCTTGCCGGTGCCGGTGGGCGCGTGGATCAAGCCACTCGCGCCGTCCGCATACGCCGCCCAAGCCGTGCGCTGAAAAGGAAACGGTGTGCGACCCTGGGCCGCGAACCAACGGTCCAGATCCGGGGTCGCGCTCGTCGGTAAACGTTCACGTTTGCGGGTCACGCGCCGGCACTCACCGGCAGATCCGCTAACGCACGCAGATGACCAAGCGTGTCGGCGTCCGCCGCGCGTTTGTCCGGACGCATGCGCGCCATGCGCGGGAAGCGCACGGCGATCCCGGACTGATGCCGCTTGGAGATCTGAATGCCCTCGAAATGCAGCGTGAACACCAGCTCTGGCGTGACGGCGCGCACCGGCCCAAAAGTTTCGGTGGTGTGGCCGCGGATGAAGCGATCGACGTCCCGGATCTCGGCATCAGTCAGCCCGGAATAGGCCTTCGCCACCGGCACCAGGGTGCGGCTGCCATCAGCGTTTTCGCGCCACACCGCGAAGGTGTAATCGGTGTAGAGCCCAGCGCGGCGGCCATGCCCTCTCTGCGCATACACCAGCACCGCGTCGAGCTCGAACGGTGCGATTTTCCATTTCCACCACGCGCCGGTAATGCGGCCAACGCCATACGGCGCGTCGCGCCGTTTCAGCATCAGTCCTTCCACGCCACGTGCGCGCGCCTCATCGCGACGTGCGGTCAGCAACGGCCAATCGTCGCTGACGATCGGTGACAGACGCAGGCGCGGATGCATGGCCGGAATCAGTTGTTCGAGCCGCGCCCTGCGCTCCGCCAACGTGCGCCCGCGCCAATCAACACCGTCGACTTCGAGCAGGTCGTAAGCCAGAAACACCACCGGCACCTCGCGCTGCATTTTCGCCGACACGCGTTTGCGGTTCAGCCGGCGTTGCAAACTCGCGAACGGCAGCGGCGCGTCGCCCGTCCACGCCAACACTTCGCCATCCAGCACCGCGTCGGTCGGCAGCCAAGCCGCGCTGGCGATCAGTTCCGGGAACGCGTCACCGATCAGATCTTCGCCCCGCGACCACAACGCCACGGTGGCACCACGACGCAGCAACTGACTGCGAATGCCGTCCCATTTCCATTCCACCTGCCAATCGCCACGCAGTCCCAATTCTTCCGGCGTGGTCGGCAACGGATGCGCGAGGAAGAACGGATACGGCTTGGCCGCGTCGTCACTGCTGACTGCGCCATCGCTGCCGGCGAGCAGGCGCAGGTGCGCTTCAGCCGTCGGCGCAGTGTCAACGCGCGCAGCGCCGCCGCTCATACGGTGCGCCATCACCGCTGGCGGAATGCCGGCGATTTCGGCCAGGGCACGCACCACCAACGTGCGCGCGACGCCAACGCGGAACACGCCGGTGATCAGTTTATGGAACACCAACCGCTGCCCCGAATCCAAGCCGCACCAGGCGTCGCTGATCACCTCGCGCTGACGCGTTTCATCCGCGCCTTGCAACGGCAGCAGCGTCTGCGTGATCAGCTGGTGCAACGGCGGCGGCTCTGCCAACGCGTCCGCAGGTGGCAGCAACAGCGTGATGGTTTCGGCCAAGTCGCCGACCGCGTCATAGCACTCATCGCTCAGCCATGTCGGCAGCGCCGACGCTTCACCGGCCCAGCGCAGCAGCGTGCGCGCCGGCACTGCCCGCCGCGGTACCTCGCCGGTCAGAAAGCGCAGCGCCCACGCCGCGTCCGCGGGCGGCGCAGCGCGAAAATACGCCACCAGCGCCGCGACTTTTGCAGTGGTGCGGGTGGTGGCATCCAGCTGGGCATAGAGCGCGGCGAAGCGGCGCATTAGTCGGCCGCCTGCGGTTCAGCGACTGAAGACGTCGCGACCGCGACGGGCTCCGCGTCCTCGTCACCGCCGTATTCGGTGAGCAGCGGCGCGGCGTCGCGGCCGTGCTCACGCAGCCAACGGACCAACGTCGGCACTTGGCCATGCGTGACCAAAACCCGTTCGGCCCCGGTGGCGGCGATCGACGCCAGCAGGCCGGGCCAATCGGCGTGATCGCTGAGCGTCAGGCCCAGGTCGACGTTGCGCCGCCGGCGCTGTCCACGCACCGCCATCCAACCGGATGCGAACGCCGTCGACGGCTCACCGAAGCGGCGCAGCCACGGCGAATCGGCGGTGCTCGGCGGCGCGACAATGAGCGCCCGTTTACGCGTGGTGGCGTCCAGATCCTCAATCGTGGTCGTCACCGGCAGCGCCACGCCCATGGCCTGATACTGCGCCGACAGCCGCGCCACCGCGCCATGCACCACCACCGGACCGATGGACGGATCAATGCCGGCCAGCACGCGCTGCGCTTTGCCCAATGCATACGCGAACACCACCGACGCGCGCCCGGCGTCGGCATTCGCTCGCCACCACGCGTTCAGCTCGGCGAAGATCGCATCCGGCGCGCGCCAGCGGTAGATCGGCAAACCGAAGGTGCTCTCGGTGACAAACGTGTGCGCGCGCACGGGGGTGAATGCGGCACAGGTCGGATTGGGCGTGGTGCCGTAATCGCCGCTGACCACCCACACTTCACCGCCACGTTCAAGCCGGATCTGCGCCGAGCCGAGCAAATGTCCGGCCGGGTGAAACGACACTGTGACGTCATTGAGCGTGGTGGTCGCGCCATACGCCAAACCGCTGATGCGCGCATCAAAGCCCATACGTTCACGCAGCACGCCGACGCCGTCAGCCGCACACAAATAGGCGTCGCTGCCGACGCGCGCATGATCGCTGTGGGCATGCGTGATCAGCGCCCGCGGCACCGGCCGCCAGGGATCAATCCAGGCGTCGGCCGCGGGACAGAACAACCCCGACGGCGTAGTGATCAGCAGCGGCGTGGGCATGGACCAAAACCTGTAGCAGCGGTGCACCGGGAAATGTGCCTACGGCCGGGCCGCAGGCGCGGATGCCAGCGCGTAGTACGGGCCGAAAGCTCGGCGCGTGCCAAGTATCACGTTCGCAAAACACCTGAAAATTTCCGTGATTTACCGGCGTTTGCGCAACCCGTGGAAACGGTGGCGGCCGTTGTCGCGAACCTCCGCCCTGCATT
The DNA here is from genome assembly GCA_038229115.1 of Planctomycetota bacterium. Classification (GTDB taxonomy): domain Bacteria; phylum Planctomycetota; class UBA11346; order UBA11346; family UBA11346; genus JBBROQ01. The sequence continues at coordinate 12,516 of JBBROQ010000028.1, forward strand.
CCGCACGACGCGGTCGCGGACTGCGCAGGTCCGCGCGAACCAATCTCAAAGCAATGCGCGGCTAGCCCACCAAGCGACTTATCTGCCGGCAAATAGCGCCAGCGCGTCTGGCTCACGCGCGTGTTCGTCCAGCCACGGCAGCACCCGTTCCAACGCCGCACGCCCACCGCGCTCAGACGGCTGCTCGATGAACTGATGCCCGAGCCCAGCCAGGATCGCCAGCGAACTTGGTTCGCCGGCGTCAATCGCGCGCTGATGCAGGCGCTGCGCGAGTTTCGCCGGGACATCGTGATCGGCGTCACCGTGCAGCAGCAACAACGGCGGCAGCGTTTCGGGACGCACATGCACCGGGCTTAAACCATGGCGATTAGCACCGGCAAATTGGTCGAGGATTTTGGCGCGTTCCGGCGCGTTGCCGTCGCCGTGATCAAGCGACGGCGTTACCCCGCACGCGACCACACCACGCAGGCGCAGCGTGCGCTCGGCATGCAGATGGTTGGCCAGATCGAGCGCGATCAGACTGCCCGAACCACTGCCTAACAGCACCGCCGAGTTGCTGCTGAAACCATGCAGTCCGGCATCGGCTAGCGCTTTCTGCAAGGCGGTCTTGGCCTCGTCGATCAGATCCTGGCCGTGGCGTGCGCCATCCGGATGGGCCGCGCTCACGAGCGGACGCAGACCGATGCAGGCGCTGGGCAGACCGTGCTCGGCCAACGCCAACGCGAACCCGCGCAGTTCTTCGTGCCGACCGGCATTGAACCAGCCGCCATGGAAACACACGGTCAACGCGAAGTGCTCGCCACCATGCGGTAAAAACAGGTCATACCGTTGTTGCGGCTGCGCGCCGTAGGCAGTGGACAAAGCAACGTGCAGGTCGGTCATAGTGGGCCGCAGCATCGCTGCGCGCGGGGCGAGTCGAGCGGCGCGCGCGCCGTCAGCGTTGCACGCGATGGCCGCGGGACGTAGACGGTTCGCGATGTCGAGCGCTGTCCTGCTAACGAATCGCGGCCGTGGGCGCGGATGCTGAACGGGCTCCGGAAATTTCCGGTGCTGACCGCATTCGTGGCGCTGGTCGTCGCTGGTTTTGCGGTGCATGCGCTGATTGGTGTGCTGCCGGCGCTCGAACTGCCGGCGTGGGGGTGGTGGTTGGCGCATGGCGCGGTGGCGGCGCTGATCGGATGGCTGCTCAAGCTGCCGCGTTGGTGGTTGCCCTTGGTGTTGCTGGCACCGACCGCGTTCGCGCTGCTGTTGCTGTCTGGCGCGCCGCCGTGGGTGTCGTTGCTGGCGCTGGTGGTGTTGCTGCTGCTGTACGGCGGCGGGGTGCGCACGCGCGTGCCGTTGTATTTGTCGAACCGCGCCGCATGTGAAGAACTCGTGCGGCTGGTCGAGCATCTTCCGTCACCGCTCGCGCTTGATCTTGGCGCCGGTTTCGGCGGGCCGATGCGTGCGCTCGCGCGGCGTTTTCCGAACGGTCGTTTCGTGTCGGTCGAGGCCTCGCCGGCGACGTGGTTGGTGGCGTGGCTGCTGGCGCTGCCAGCACGGAATGTGCGCGTGGCGTGGGCCGATCTGTGGCTCGCCGACATCACCGACGCCGATTTAGTTTATGTGTTCCTGTCGCCCGAACCGATGCCGGAACTGTGGCTGCATTTTTGCGCCACGGCGAAACCGGGCGCGCTGCTGGTGTCCAACACCTTTGCGGTGCCGGGCATCGACGCGCAGAGCGTTATCGAATTGCCCGGCCGCGCCGATGCGCGGTTGTTCGTCTATCGACGGTGAGAATCTACATGCGCTCCGGCGCGTACAGGCCCAGTAAACGTAGGCCTTCGCCCAGCGCCCCGCGCGCGGCGTGGACTAAGCGCAACCGCGCCGCCGACAGCGCCGCGTCAGCGCACAGCACGCGTAGTTCCGTCGCCTGATTGCCGGCGGTTAACCATGACGCGACCGAACCGGCGAGCGTCATCAATACCGCGGCCAACACGCTGGGCTCGTCGGTTTCGACCGCGCGTTCTAACGCCGGGCGCAGCCGCGCGATCGCGAACAACACGGTTTTCTCCGCATCCTGCGTTAGCAACTGCGCATCACCGGCGTTGATGTCGTCCGTCGAACGTTCGGCGCGGCGCAGAATCGCGCACAGCCGCGCGTGGCTGAATTGCAGATACGGCCCGGTGTCGCCGTCGAAGCGCAGGGCTTCCTCGAACTTGAATTTGACGTCGTTCATGCGCCCGCTTTTGAGGTCGTTGAACACCACCGCGCCGACGCCGACGGCGCGGGCAATCGCGGCGCGTTCGTCGCCGACGATCTCGGCATTTTTTTCAGCGATGATCGCGGCGGCCCTCTCGACGGCTTCGTCCAACACTTCGCGCAGCAGCATGATCTTGCCGTTACGCGTGCGGCCCTTGGCCCAGCCCGGTTCCAGGCCTTCGCCCGGTTCGTCATTCCACATCAGCACCACGCCGAAACCGACATGGCGCAGCCGATCAGCGTACGCGCGGCCCATCAGTTTTGCGCAGGCGAACCATTCTTTGAAATGCAGACCTTGGCCCAGGTCAACGACGTAGAGCGAGCGATCGAAGGCGAACTCGCGGAAACGATCGTCGCACGCCGCCAGATCGCGGGTCGCGTACAACGTTCCGCCATCGGCGCGCTTCAGCAGCATCGGCTTTTTGAAGCCTTGAGCAGAAAGATCGACCACCGTCGCGCCCTGATCGATCGAGGTCAGGCCTTTGGCTTCCAGCTCGGCCAACACCGGGCCCATTTTGTCTTCGTAATACGCCTCGCCCTTCCACGAATCGAAGTCGGGCAGGCCCAACAGATCGTACACACGCTTGAACTCGGCCAGGCTCGCGCCTTTGAAAATCTGCCACAGTTCACGCGCTTCCACGTCGCCGTCTTCGAGCGCCTTCGACCAACGTCGCGCCTCGGCCTCAACCACGGTGTCGACCTTCGCGGCCTGGCTGATGCGCACATACAAATCGTTTAGAAACGTCACCCGATCCGGCGCGGCGTCGAGTTGCGCCAGGGTCAGCCCTTCGCGTTTCCAACCCGCGATCAGGCGCCCAAACGCCGTGCCCCAATCGCCGAGAAAATTGATCCGCTTCACGTTCCAGCCCGCGGCCGCGTAACAGTGCGCCAACGCATTCCCGATCATGGTCGAGCGGATGTGGTGGAAGGCGAGGTGCTTGGCGATGTTCGGGCTACTGAAGTCGATGCACACCGTGCGCCCAGCGCCGACAGGTGAGCGCAACGCCGCGCGCGGATCAGCCGTCAACGTCGGCAGCAAGGTCGCGGCCACGGTCGCCGCGCTGAACGACAGATTCAAAAACGGCCCGGCGGCTGCGGCCGTCGCTAAGCCCGCCGCGTTGACCAACGCCGCTAACTCCTGTGCCAACACCGGCGGCGCTTTGCCCGCGCCTTTAGCGAGTTGAAAACACGGCAACGCCACATCCGCCGCAACCCCCTTCACCGGCGGCGCGAACAGCCCCGCGGTCGCAGCGGGCGTGCTATTCAGCTGTTTGGCAATCAGATCGGCAATCGGCGCGGTCAACAGGTCGAGCATGGGGTGGGCAGCGTGTGCGATGATGCTGGGTCGCAAGCCGCGCGGGCGGGCGTGGCCGCTGACATCGGCAGCGCTTTCTGACATCGGCACAGGCATGGCGTAGACTGCCTCGATAGGGCCATCGGCCCGGAGGCGTGGTCAGGTCATGGACAACCGTGTGGCATTATTCGGCGCTCGGCGCGTACGGCGCGCCGCTCTGACCACGACGCGGATCGGCGGGTGCTCGCCATGATGGTCGTCATCGGCATCGCATTCGCCCTCGCGTGCGTGTTCGGCAGTTATTTTATCCACGGCGGCAAGGTCGGCATTTTCATTGATGCCTGGACCGAATTCATGGCCATCGGCGGCGGCTCGATCGGCATCTTTGTCGCCGCCAACGGCATCAAGGTGACCAAGGGCGCAATCGCGACGGCGTTGGGTTTGCTGAAGGGCAACCCGTACAGCAAGAAGGGCTACCTCGAATTGTTGGTGATGCTGTACCAAATGTTCAGCGTCGCACGGCGCGATGGTTTGTTAGGCCTGGAAAGTCATTTCGAGGATCCATCGAAAAGTCCGATCATGGGCAAGAATCATTTATTCATGCACGGCAATCACCATTCATGCGACTTCTTTTGCGACACGCTCAAAGTAATCGTCTCCGGCGGCGTGCAGCCGCACAGTTTGGATGAGATGATGGAGATGGACTTGGACATCGCGCATCACGAAGAAGCAGTAATTTCTGATGCGTTACAGAACGCCGGCGACGCCATGCCGGCAGTCGGCATCGTCGCCTGCGTGTTGGGCGTCATTATTACCATGGGCAAGATCGGCGGTGATCCGGCCGAGATCGGTCTGTCGATCGCACTCGCGTTGGTCGGTACGTTCTTGGGCATCATGCTCGCCTATCTGTTGGTGTTTCCTACCGTGCGCGCGGTGGTGTTAAAAAATCGCAGCGAATCGCAGTACATGAATTGTATCCGCCACGCGATTTTCAGTTTCGCGCGCGGCGAACCACCGATTACCTGCGTCGAATTTGCGCGTCGCAACATTGATCCGTCTGAGCGTCCTGGCTTCGACGAAGTCGACAAAGCGGTGAAGGCAGCCAAGAATGGCTGACGAAGCCAAACAGCCGATAATCATCAAGAAAAAGAAGGTGGGCGCGCATGGCGCCCACGGCGGCGCATGGAAATTGGCCTATGCCGACTTCGTGACCGCGATGATGGCCTTCTTCTTGGTGATGTGGATTATCGGCCTAGACGTGAAGACCAAATCCGCGATCGCCGAATATTTTTCCAATCCCGGCGCGTTTAAAGTGAAGACCAAAACCAGCCAGTGGATTCTGCAATTCAACGGCAAGCCGCCTTTGGACAACGACACCGTGCGCGCATCGGTGCGCACCATCACCAATGTGAATATCGAAGCCGCCAACGCTTTCGCTGCGCTATTGAATCTGGAACTCGAAAACGAACCGCGCGCGCAAGCCGTGCGCCCCTATGTCGAGATCTTTGTTGGCGACAAAGGTCTGATTATCGAGCTGCACGAAAACACCGAGGGCGTGTTTTTTACGACCGGCAGCGCCGAAGCAAAACCCGGCGCGCGCGCGTTGATCCAGGCGCTGGCCGGTAAGTTCATCGGTGCAAAAAAGAAACTCACTATCGAAGGCCATCTTGATCGACGCCCACTGGCCGGCGGTGCCAGCCGCATGGAACTGTCCGGCCAACGCGCCATGGCGATCCGAAAAACCTTAGAGGATTCCGGCCTTTCGCCGGCGCTGTTCAGTCAAATCGTCGCCCGCGGCGATCAGGTACCCAAAGACGGCGTGAATCTGAACAATCCGGAAAACAGCCGCGTAAACATCGTGGTGCCCTTCGAAGCGGAATAGCTGCGCAGTTTCGTGCGCAACGCGGCGCAGATTGTCAACGTTGCTCAAAAACCACGTCTAGGCGCTGCGGATACCGTCGTCCCTTTTGGTCGCTATGCGCATCCAGGCTCGCAGTGTCCCGCATATTACGATGGGTGCCGTCGGGTTTATGGCGTCCCATTCCATTTCACCGCGATTGCCGACCACGGATTGAATGAGCGTCGCGAGTTCCGCTATCGTCACCGCTTGGCCCGATTCGATGGTGTACCGATACATCGGAATCTGCCGGGCTTTTAGATCATCGAACACCAACACGCCGGCGTCAGCCAGGTCTTCAACCTGCAGGAATGCGGAGAAAATGCGCGCTAAGGCGACCACAGCACCGCGACCGTCGCCGCGGTCAGCAACAGCAGCGCGCTAACGCTCACCGCTAAGCCAAACAACCGGCCGGTGCGCGCCAGGTCACCATCCGTTGGCCAAAGATTCAGCCTCAGATTGTGCGCTAGACCGGTGACATGCGTCAGCCATGCGCACGCGACCAGCGCGCTCAGCGGCGCGCGCCACGGTGGCTCGACCAAAAAATATCGAGCCAACAGCAACGGTCCCAGCACCACCGGCAGCGTGTAGGGCGCGAGCAGGATCAGCATGGTGCGCACCGGCCCGACCGGATCGTGTTCGACCTCACCCCCGCGACCGTCGCTGAAGCGCATGCCGCGCACGCGCACCAACAACAGCACGCACACCAACGCATGCGCGCATTCGTGCAGGAAAGTGTGCAGCAGCCAATTTGGCCGGCGGAAGGCGATCAGCATCAAGCCCAGCGCCAAGCCGGCGGTGATCGCAACCACGTCGGCCGGTACGCGGTGATGCGCGGCCATCACCAACAGGAACACCTGCAAACTGGCCGGCACCGCCACGGCGGCGGTTATTAGACCAAGTACGAAACGCGTGATGCCTCCGACCATGACGTCTGATCGAAGCCGGTTCAGATCAGGGCGCGGCTGGAGCGGCTGGAGCGGCTGGAGCCGGTGCCGGCGTCGAAGCGGCCGGCGTGCCGCAGCAGGCGCACGGCGCCAGTTTCGGCCACGGGCCCCGCGCCTTGGCGCCATAGCGGAAGCCTTCAGCCTGGGCGCTCATGGCCGCCGGCGCTGCGGCCTCGGTGGCAATTTTGTCGGCCACAGCTTGGTCCGCAGCCTGCTTTTCTGCGGCTAAACGCGCCACTTCAGCATCAGCCGCAGCTTGTTTGGTGGCGGCGTCGGTCGCCGCCTGCCTCGCGGTTTCATCCGCGGCCAGCTGCGCCGCGACCAACGCTGCGGCTGCGGTTGCTGCTGCCGCCGCTTCGGCCGCGGCGTGCTCGGACGCTTCTTTGCGCTCGTTTTCGGCCGCGACTTTTTCTGCCGCGGCGCGATCCGCGTTGTCCTTAGCCGTGGCTTCCGCCGCCGCACGGTCAGCGGCTTCAGCAGCGAGCTTGTCAGCGGCTTCTTTCGCGGTCGCCAGACGCGCGGCTTCGGCGGCCGCTACGGCGGCGGCGGCGGTGCGAGCGCGTTCGGATTCCTCTTCGATCGCCTTGCGCTTCGCCGCGGTTTCCGCCTCAGCTTTTGCTTCAGCGTCCGACTTCGCTTGCGCGTCGGCTTTCGTTTTGGCCTTGGCCGCGTCGTCGCTGGCCTGGGTCTGCGCCGACTGCTGTTTCACGGCGGGATCGATCGCCACCGGCGTCACCGGCGTCGGCTCGGTTTTGGTCGGGGAGAGGATCCTGACCCCGATAAAAATGGCGATGGCAAGGACGACGACGATCAGGATGCGGACCATGGGAAGCTCCAAAATGGTGGCGCACGGTGTAGCGGCGTGACCGGCGATTGCCACGCGCTCAGCCCGATGGCTGGCCGCGTGCAGGGTCGGCTTGCACGCCACGCCGCGCGCTTTCACTCCTCGCATGACCCCATCGCTAAGTCTGCAACCCGCCGCCGCCCCCCTGTTGCCACCCGCTTCAAGCGCGTGGTTTACCGACGCGCGCTTCGGCCTGTTCATTCATTGGGGCCTGTATGCGGTACATGGCCGCGGCGAATGGGCGTACAGCCGCGAAGCGTGGGCGATGGCGGACTACATGCGACTCGCCGAGCGCTTTACTGTCGCCGAATTCGATCCACGCGCGTGGGCGCGCCTCGCGCGCGCGGCCGGCATGCGGTACGTGGTGCTAACCACCAAACATCACGAAGGCTTTTGCCTGTGGGATTCTGCGCTGTGCCCGTTCAACGCGGTACGCGCCTGCCCGGCCAAGCGCGATTTGTTGGCAGAATTTGTGGCCGCGGTACGCGCCGAAGGCTTGAAGGTTGGGCTGTATTATTCGCTTGGCGATTGGTGGCATCCGGATTGGGAACGTGGCTGGCGGGGCGACGCCGCGGCCGAGGCGCGTTTCATGGCCTATACGCATGGTTTGGTGCGCGAGCTGATGACCGGCTACGGCGTCATCGAC